>NZ_JBKEWJ010000016.1:0-78464 GCF_056357555.1 Bifidobacterium sp. LH_230 | reverse complement strand
GGATCCCGTTCGACTTGCATGTGTTAAGCACGCCGCCAGCGTTCATCCTGAGCCAGAATCGAACCCTCCACAAAAAACTTCATGAAGAGAACCATTGAATGACTCTCAAAACATTAATTGACGAGAAGATTCTTAAGGAAGAATCCCTCACAAAACCCCAACCCCCATTAACCCCTCCCAGGGACCCCGGCCAAACAGCCAAGGCGAGGATTGGACTGGCAATCATTGACTATAAAGAAGTAGTACAAACACGCTCTTGAGTTCTCAAACCACCACCACACACCAAACCGGCACCGGAAACCAACCAACCGGAGGAACCGGACCGCTCAGCGGCAGCGAGTGAATAACTTACACCACCCCAACCACAAACGCAAACCCAACCCCAACCAACCACCCCAAAACCACTGCAAACACTACCAACCATCGGCGTGTCGCAACCACCAAAAACAACCCAAAAACACACCACGCAACCACCACAACCCATACCCAACACCACCACAAAGCACCCAACACCGGCGTGTCGCAGAGACAAGATCATTCCAAGCTCCGCCGAACCACGTTCTCAGATACGCAAAGGGGCGGCTTCCATCGGGAAGCCGCCTCTTCAATCACTGGTCGTGAACTTCACGCTTCATGCAGACATCACTGAATACCGACCGTCATCATCCCGACTAGATCAGCCCCAGCATACGGAACGCGTTCGCAATACCGTCATCATGGATGTCAGTCGTCTGCATATCGCAGAACTCCTCGATCCCGTGCACCGCGTTGCCCATCGCCACGCTCGTGCCGGCCGCCTTGAGCATCGCCGCATCATTGTCGCTGTCGCCTATCGCGATCGTGTCGGCGATGTTGTAGCCGAGCAGCCGCGCCACGTCACGCACCGCGGTCCCCTTGTCCACGCCGTTGATGAGCAGTTCGCCGTTGTTCGGCGAGATCTTGTCATACGAGCCATGCACCAGCTGGAACCACGGACTCATGTCGCGGCGCACGTCCTCGAAGGTCACATCCGGGTTCGGTCCGGAAAAATACGATCCCTTGCTGGCACGGATCATATGGCCGAGCGTGGAGCCTTCCGGCACTTCGATCTCGTCCATCACATGCCAATAGCGGGCGAACTCGCCGGCATTCCACACCGAGCCCTTCGTCTCCTGCAGGTGGCGCAGGTAGCCGCGTGAAATGTACATGCCGTCCGCGCCCTGCCACTGGTAGTTCTCGATGCCGTGGCGGCGGAAGTACTCGTTCGTCCGGTCAATGTCCTCGGGCGAGACGAAATGCTGGAACAGCACGCGGTCACCGATGTTCGCCTGAGCGCCGGCGACGGAGACGACCCCGTCGAATCCGAGATCGAGAATGCTGCGTTCGATCTTCGGCAGGGAACGGCCGGTGCTGATGAACAGCTTGTGCCCGTTGCGCTGCGCCTGGCGGCACGCATCCTGCGCGGATTGCGGCACGACATGCCGTTCGTCCGCCAACGTGCCGTCGATGTCAAGAAATACCAGTTTGGCCGTCGCCGTTGCGTTCATCGTAATCTCACCTTTCCTTGCAACGTAACGTCATCCGTCACGATCGATCGAACATAACCCTATGACCTTACGTGTCTGATCACTCGGTCACCGGCCGTAGAACAGCCGTTCCGTCACGTCGCGCGCTTTGCGCATGGCCGACAGCAGGTCGTTCTCGAAATGCTGGCCACGGTGCGCGTCATAGCCAAGGTAGACGGCGATGCCGCCGAGCGAATAGATGTCGTCGGGCAGGATGTCGGCCTGCGAGACGCGCCCGCTCCACAGGTAGTTGCCGTTGCGGGCCGCCGTGCACATGCGCCACGCCTTGCGCAGCACCATCGCGTCGGCCGCTTCGATGTACTTCATGTGTTCGAGCTCGTCGAGCGTCTCCAGCGTGGAGTTCAACCGCAACGCGGCATGGTCGCCGGCGTGGCGCAGTTGCAGCAGCTGCACGGTCCATTCGATGTCCGACAGCCCTCCCTTGCCGAGTTTGAGATGCCGGTCGCGCCGCACGCCGCGCGGCAGACGTTCGGCCTCCATGCGGGCTTTGAGCTTGCGGATCTCCCCCAGTTCGGAGTCGGTCAGATCGTTGACCGGATAGCGCAGCGGGTCCGCGATCTCGCGCAGGAAATCCTCGGCCAGCGTACGGTCGCCGGCCGCGAACCGCGCGCGCAGCAACGCCTGATGCTCCCAGGTGCTCGCCCACGAGGCGTAGTATTCGCGGCACGATTCGTAGGATCGCACGAGCGGGCCATTCTTGCCTTCGGGTCGCAGGTCCATGTCGAGTTCGATCTTCGGTTCGAGAGTGGTCGGCCCCTGCAGGATCTGGCGCAGCGATTCGCACACCTTGCGCGCGAACTGGTTGGCGGACTGTTCGTCAAGAGCTGCTCCACCGTCGCCATCGCCGGCGGCGTTCGCCCGGTAGATGATGATCACGTCGGCGTCGGAGCTGAAGTTGACCTCGCGCCCGCCGTACCGACCCATCGCGATGACCGACATGGCGACCGGCGGCCGGTCTTCCGGAAGACCGAGTTCACGGCATTGGTTGCGCATCGCCCACGTCAGCGAGGCGTCGATGATCGCGTCGTACACGTCGGTCATGCCGTGCAGCGAATCGGCGTCGTCCATCACGCCGCTCATCCACGCCAAGCCGATGCGTTCGATCTCGTGGCGGCGCATGGCACGCATCGATGTGGCGAAATCGTTGATGTTGCCGGCGTTGCGGGCCAGCGACGACGCGCACTGCACGTCGAGGCTCTCGCGTGAACGGGCGCGAAGACGGTCGTCGTCGCCCAGCCAGGTGACCGAGACGACGGATTTGTTGAGCGCGTCGCCGAGGAAGCGCGAATTGGACAAGATGTGGCACAGTCGTTGCGCGGCCGACGTCGAGTCACGCAGGAAGCCGAGGTATTCGCTGTCGGTGCCGAAGTTCTCCTCGAGCTTGCGCCAGTTGAGCAGACCCATGTCGGGGTTCTGGCCCTGGCCGAGCCATTGGAGCACGGCCGGCAGGATGATGCGGTTGATTTTCGCGGCGCGCGAGACGCCGGCGGTCAGTGCGTGGACGTGGCGGATGGCCGCATCGGTGTCCGCGAATCCGATGGACGCGAACCGTTCGTGCGCGGCCTGTTCGGACAGGGTGACGCCGTCGCCGTCCGTGGATGCGGCGATCGGCAGCATGGGCCGGTAGTAGATGTCCATGTGCAGACGGCGGACTTCGCGCCGGGTCTCATCGTATTTGTTGACGAGTTCCTCGGGGTGCATGCCGAACGCACGGGCGAGCCGGCGCAGTTCGGGGTTCTGGTTGAGCGCCTCGTCGCTGATGTCGCGCTTGCGGTCGAGTCCGCCGATGCTGCCGGGGCCAAGATCGGGGAACAGGTGGGTGCGTTTGAGCGCCCACATCTGCTGGCGGTGTTCCATCACGCGTTCGAAACGGTAGTCCCATGAGAGTTTCGCGGCCTGCTTGCGCGACACGTAGCCGCCGTCCGCGAGCCGTTGCAGCGATTCGAGCGTGGACGCGGTGCGCAGGCTTTCGTCGGCGCGGCCGTGCACGAGCTGGAGCATCTGGACGGTGAATTCCACGTCGCGAAGGCCGCCGCGGCCGAGTTTGATCTCGCGGTCCTTGAGCGGCACGGCGATGAGGTCCTCGACGCGTTTGCGCATCTTCTGGCAGTCGTACACGAAATTGTCGCGTTTCGACGCGGTCCACACGAACGGCCTGGTCATGTCCATGTACGCCTGGCCGAGATCCTTGTCTCCGGCGACGGGCCGCGCCTTGAGCAGCGCCTGGAACTCCCAGTTCTCCGCCCACTGCTCGTAGTAGCCCTGATGCGAGGAGAGCGTACGCACCAGCGGGCCGTCCTTGCCTTCGGGTCGCAGGCCGCCGTCGATCTGCCACAGGGTCGGTTCGGCCACGCCCATGATGATGGACTGGCAGACGCGCTGCAGCAGCGTGCCCATTTTGGTGCCGATTCGGGTGAGCGTTTGATGATCGACGTCGTGGTCGGCCGGTTCGACGACGTAGATCAGGTCCACGTCGGACACGTAGTTCAGTTCGCGGGCGCCGAGCTTGCCCATGCCGATGATGGTGAAGCGCACGTGTTCGCTGCCGTCGACCTCATGCCGGGCGATGGCCAGCGCGCCTTCGAGCGCCGCGTCGGCGAGGTCGGACAGTTCCTCGCTGATGCGAGGCTGCAGGGCGATCGGATCGTCGGCGAGCGTGTCCTGTGCGATGATCGCGGCCAGCTGCTTGCGGTAGGTGCGTCGCAGCGCGGTGGTGGCATCCGCGAGATTCAACGTGGCAACGGGTGCGTTGGTCTCGCTCGGATCGGCTCCGACCGCCTCCAGCACGTGGGCGCGGCGCTGATCGTGGTTGAACAGGTGTGAGTTGCAGGCGTCGCTGGCCGCGGCCTCGACCAGATCGAGACGGAACCGCATGAGCTTGCCCATTGCATCGGATACGCCGAGCACGGCCACGAGCCGGGCGAACGCCTGCGCGTCGGGCAGGATCTCGTCCAGCGTGCGGCCCTGGCTTTGCAGCGCGTTGATGACGTCGACCAGATTGCCCAATGCCATGTCCGGATCGCAGGCCTTCTCCAGATCGACCAGCAGTTCGCGCAGCCGCGGCTCGTCGACCCCGTCGGTGGCGAGCTTGTCGAACTGCGTCCGTGCGGCGTCGAGATCCTGCAGTCCGGCGTGGATCAGTTCGCGTGCACCTACTTTGAATTCTCGCGTGGCATCCATACTGTCCCAATGTACTGCAACGTCTGCCTCGGCGCGTGCCGGCAAGCGCGAAAACGTGCGTGGAAGCATGCGCAGACAGACGTCGCAGTGTCCGAGTTCGGGATGATTGCTTCGGCCAGCCGTCACTTGGAGAACAGTGTGGACACGTTGTGCCAGATGTGCCGTGCGGTGCCGGGGCGGTTCATCGTGTACAGGTGGATGCCGTCCACGTCGTTGGCGACGAGGTTGGTGATCTGCTGGGCGGCGAAGTTGATGCCGGCCGCACGCAGCGACGGCAGGTCGTCGCCCCACTTGTCGAGCATGGCGGACACGGCCTTGGGGATGCGCGTGTTGTTCTTGGCGGCCATCGACAAGACCGATTTGGCGGAGGTGACCGGCATGATGCCCGCTTCGATCGGAACGTTGATGCCGGCCGCGCGCGCCTTGTCGAGGAAGCGGTAGAAGTCGGCGTTGTCGTAGAACAGCTGGGAGATCAGGTGCGATGCGCCGGCGTCGACCTTGGTTTTCAGGTGGGCGATATCGGCGTCCAGCGATCCGGATTCGACGTGGCCTTCCGGATAGCATGCGGCGTAGATCTTCAGATCGGGCTTACGTTCGCGGATGTAGGTGACCAGATCGCTGGCGTGCGGGAAGACCCCGACCGGTTCGAGACCGTCGAGATAATCGCCGCGCAGTGCGAGCACGCCGCTGACCTTGGCCTGGGTGAACAGGTCGAGTGCATCGTCGATCTTCGCCTCGTCCGAGTACAGGGCGGTCAGGTGCGCGACCGTGGGAATCTGGTAGTCCTTGCGGATCGTGTTGGCGATGCGCGCGGTGGCGGTGCGGTCGGCGTGGGTGCCGTGACCGTAGGTGACCGAGATGAAATCCGGTTTAAGACCTTCGAGCCCGTCGAGCGCATCGTAGATCGTGCCGATCGGCGCGTCTCGCTTCGGAGGGAAGACTTCCAGCGAGAACATCGGAGAGTGCATGGTTGATACTCCTATGAATGAAGAGGCTCCCCTCGTGTGAGGGGAGCCGTTGCGATCGGTGGCTTAGGCGAGCTTGGCGCGCACGGCCTTGGCGGCCGCGACCAGATGCTCGAGGCTCGGCCAGGTCTCGGCGTTGCCACGGGTCTTCAGACCGCAGTCGGGGTTGATCCACACCTTCTCAACGTCCATCTTCTTGAGGATCTCGTAGATGCGCTCCTCGATCTCAGCTTCGGACGGAATGCGCGGCGAGTGGATGTCGTAGACGCCCGGGCCGGCCTCGGTCTCGAAATGCGCGTCGTGGATCGCGTCGAGCACGACCAGATCGCCGCGGGATGCCTCGAAGGAGATCACGTCGGCGTCCATCGCGTCGATGTCGCGGATGATGTCGTTGAACTCCGAGTAGCACATGTGCGTGTGGATCTGCGTGGTCGGCTTGACGCCGGAGTGCACGAGACGGAACGCGGGGATGGCCCAGTCGAGGTACTTCTTGTGCCAGTCGGTCTTCCTGAGCGGCAGCTTCTCGCGCAGCGCGGCCTCGTCGATCTGGATGACCTTGATGCCGGCGGTCTCGAGGTCGAGCACCTCATCGCGGATGGCGAGGGCGAGCTGCTGGGTCTGCTGCTCGTGGGTGATGTCCTCGCGCGGCCAGGACCAGTTGAGGATGGTGACCGGGCCGGTGAGCATGCCCTTCATCACATGGTTGGTGCGGCTCTGCGCGTACGCGGACCATTCGACGGTGATCGGCTTGGCGCGCGAGACGTCGCCCCACACGATCGGAGGCTTGACGCAGCGGGTGCCGTAGGACTGCACCCACGCGTTCTTGGTGAACAGGAAGCCGTTGAGGTTCTGGCCGAAGTATTCGACCATGTCGTTGCGCTCGAATTCGCCGTGGACGAGCACGTCAAGGCCGATCTCCTCCTGATGCTTGATGCACGCGTCGATCTGGCCCTTGATGAACGTGTCGTATTCGTCCTTGGTGATCTCGCCCTTACGGAAGCGCGCACGTTCGGCGCGGATCTCCTTGGTCTGCGGGAAGGAGCCGATCGTGGTGGTCGGCAGCAGCGGCAGGCCGAGGGCTTCGCGCTGTTCCTTCTGACGCTCGGCGCGGGCCGGCTGGCGGACGAAATCGGCCTCGGTGAGTTTGGCGATGCGATCGGCCACGGCCTGATCGGGTGTGACGCGGGTGCCGTCGAACAGCGCCTGATTGGCGGCCAGCTCGGCGGACGCCTTCTTCTCGTCGTCGCTGGCGTCGGCCAGCTTGGCGATCTCGGTCAGTTCGCCGACCTTCTCGACGGCGAACGCGAAGTGCTTGAGCACGGCCGGGTCGAGCGCGGTCTCGCCTTCGGTGCTGAACGGCACGTGCAGCAGGGAGGACGCGGTGGACACGGCCACGTTCGGCGTGACCTGCTTGAGCGCGTCGAGCAGTCCGAGGCTCACGGCGTAATTGTTGCGCCAGATGTTGCGACCGTTGACCACGCCGGCGAAGATCGTCGTCGCGGAGTTCACGCCGTACTGCTGGACGGCGGCGAGGTTCTCGTCCTTGCCTTCGTTGAGGTCCAGTCCGATGCCGTCGAAGCCGAGCAGGTTGACGGTCTCGTACACGTCGGCGATGTGGCCGAAGTACGTGTTGAGCAGCACCTTGACCTTGCCGTCGCGGGCGGGCAGGATCTTCGCGTACAGGGTCTTGAACAGTTCGACGTCGCCCGGCTCCTTGTCGAGCACGAGGTACGGCTCGTCGATCTGCACCCATGCGGCGCCCAGCTCGGCGAACTTGGCGAGCACTTCGGCGTACACGGCGGCTACCGCGTTCACGAGGCCCTTGTCATACTCGATCTCTTCGGCCTGATCGTTGCGGGCGAGCTTCAAGAACGTGTACGGGCCGATGAGCACCGGCTTGGCGTCGATGCCCAGCTCCTTGGCCTCGTTGAACTCGTCGAACGGCTTGGTGCTGTTGAGCTTGATCTCAGTGGACGGCTCGATCTCCGGCACGAGGTAGTGGTAGTTGGTGGTGAACCACTTCTTCATCGGCAGGGCGGTCACATCGCCCTTGTCGCCCTGATAGCCGCGGGCCATCGCGAACAGCGTCTCCTCCGGGTTATCAAAGGCGAGACGCTGGTAGCGCTGCGGGATCACGTTGAGCAGGATCGCCGTGTCGAGCATCTGGTCGTAGTAGCTGAAGTCGTTGCTGGGGATCAGGTCGACGCCGGCGGCGGCCTGCAGCTTCCAGTGCTTGGCTCGCAGCTCCTTGGCGGTGGCGCGGACGTCGTCCAGCGACGCGGCGCCCTTCCAGTAACCTTCGATGATCTTCTTCAGTTCGCGGTTCTGGCCGATACGCGGGAAACCGGAGACGGAAGTCAGAGCGGACATGGTTCCTCCTGAAATCTTACAATTGCAACCCGGCCAACCTATCACAGATCGGCCGGGCATAAGACATCAGGCGAACTTGGGTGTCGCTATAAACAAGCCTTATAGCGATGTTCCGGCACCGTCATCGACCGCGATCAGTCAAAATCGTTGGGCGTGACGACGGCGATCAGGTCGGCGTCGTGCAGCTGCCACTGGCTGAACGGTTTGTTCGAGCCGAAGATCGCGATGGATGCGGTGGACAGGCCGAGGTTGAGCAGGTCGAGCACCGCCGGGTCGGAGTCGTGCGAGGCGAGCCATTGGCTGGCGATCGACATGGTCGGCTCGTGGCCGAGCACCATGAGCACGCGATGCTTGTCCTTGGTCTGCGCGAGCTCGTCGAGCACGGCCTGGATACCGCCGTCGTACAGGCTCTGCCGGTAGTCGACCTTGGGCACGTCGCCGAAGGTCTTGAGCATCTTGGCGCAGGTCTGCTGGGTGCGCAATGCGCCCGAACATGCGATGCGGTTGGGCACGAGTCCCAGATCGAGCAGCCCCTTGCCCACGGCCTTGGCCTGCTTGAGCCCCTTGCCGGACAGCGGACGGTCACGGTCGCCGTGTTCTCCGAACGGCTCGGCCTTCGCGTGCCTCATGATGATGAGCACATGCTCGTATGATGCGGCCTTTTTCTCGATCTTGCCCAATTTCACGGCCATGACACCCTTTCGGTGAAGCGATAAAACTGCCCCTAATTATGGCCGATGAAAGTGAACTTTCCGCCCGCGTGTTGCACGGGATTCACCCGGCATCTGGGTTCATGCGACAAACAGCATGTCACCGCCCAGTCACAGGTGCGAGACCTGCGCGTCCAGATCGCGCAGCACCTTGCGCAGCTTGCGGTCTGAGATGTCGCGCAGTTCGAGGTCCTCGAGCTGCGCGGCGCGTTCGTCGTCCGTGAGCGAGTCGATGTCGGTGGTCGTGTCTTTGGTGACGCGGTCGCGTTTCTTGAGCGCCGCGAAGCCTTCCGCCATCGCGCGCGAGACGACGAGGAATCCGGTGTGGCCGATCATCTGGTGGTCGGGGCGCACGGCCAGCCCCTGCGCCTTCCAACTACGTTCCAACGTCTCCTGAATGTCCGGTTCGGTCCAGCGGCCGGAGTCGCGCAGCGCTTCGACCAGACGCGACATCTGCGTGGTCGTGGTGATGTAGCAGACGAGCACGCCGCCGGGGGCGATCACGCGGTACGCCTGTTCGAGACGGTTCCACGGGTCGAGCATGTCAAGCATGATGCGATCGTATTCATGCTCCGGCAGGGTTGCGGCGACCGAGTCGAAGTCGCCGGTCTTCAGGTCCCACCATGCCGGCTTTTCGCCGTAATACAGGGTTGCGTTCGCCTCGGCCACGCGTGCGAAATCGGGGCGCAGCTCGATCGTGGTCAAGTGGCCGCTCTCCCCCACCGCGTCGAGCAGGTTGACGCTCATCGCGCCCGACCCGGCACCCGACTCGAGCACGTGCAGGCCTTTGCGGATGTCGCCGAGCTGGATGACCTGCGCGATGTCCTTCGGGTACATGATCTGCGCGCCGCGCGGCATCGACAGTACGTAGTCGGCCAGTCTCGGACGCATGACCGCATAGTCCCAGCCACCAATCGCACGGGCGGCCTTCCACGGCTTGTTGGCGTCGCGCTCGGGATGCACTTGGTTGACCTGCGCCTCGCGCTTCGCGGTGACGGTCGTCACGACGATGCCCTCCGTACGGCCGATCACATCGTCGTGCAGGATCAGTCCGTGCTCGGTCTGCGTGGAGCCGCCGGCGACCAGCTGGTCGGTGATCTTCTTGCCCTTGCGGTCGGTGAACTGCACCTTCTCGCCGGCGCGCAACGCCCCGCGACGTTCCTGCATGACTGTCTCTCCTTGTGCTTGTTGATCGGCCCTGTGAGGAAGATACTAATATACCCAGTTCCCGGGATCACACCGAACAATCCCGGGAACTGGGATTCTCACATTTTCAAACAAACCGAACATGCCGATTCGGCATGATTCCGTGCATCCCCGTCAAAAAGCACACATCCCCCGGCTCCCGGGATTTTTCAGCAGAAAACCCGGGAACCGGTTCATCCGTTACACTCGTTGGCGGAGGTGATGATCATGCGTTTGCGAATGACGAGTCAGCTTGAGACCGGCGGCAGCGGTCCGCTGTTGGTGATGTTCCATGGGTATGGCAACGACGAGAACGAGATGGTTCGGATCATCGACGCGGTGTATGCGGAGCGTGGCGTACAGGCCGGCGCTGATAGCGAGACTGTGGGTGGACCGATCGCCGAGCTCGCGGACGGTCCGAGTTATCTGTCGTTCCGAGGCTCCTACGTGAGGCCGTATATGGGCGGCAACTACTGGTATCCGGACGGCTGCGGGGTCGAGGAGCGGCGGCGAGAATGCGCCGCCGTCAGCAGGGCCGTGGCCGATCTGCTCGACTGTGCGCTGTTCGCGGAGCGAAAGAAGATACTGGTCGGATTCTCGCAGGGCGGATATCTGTCGTACCGTATCGTCCGGGATCATCCTGATCTGTTCGATGCGGCGATCCTGCTCAGCCCGTCGTTCAAGGGCGAGAGCGGAACCCGGCTGGACTCCCCCACGCGATTCTTCCTGGCGTACGGTTCCGAAGACCGTACGATTCCCCTCGCCGACCAGCGCACAGCCCGTGATGTGCTAGGCGCCGCCGGACATCTGACCTTCCACGAATATGCCGGCATGGCCCACGCCATCAACGATGAGGAGATCGCCGATATTCGGTCCTTCCTGGCCTACTTGCGCAGGAGCTGATGGGAGAGGAACGCGGAGACGGCGACGCCCAAGGCGACGGGGACGTAGAACGCGCTGGGGGCGGCGGTGAGTTCCAGTACGAGGCACATGGCCATGAGCGGTGCCTGCTGGGATGCGGACAGGAGCGCGGCGGCGCCGATAAGGGCGCAGGCAGTGACCGAATCCGCGGGGAACGTGATCGTCCACAGCACGCCGATCATCGCGCCGAGCGTGGAGCCGAGCGCGATGCCGGGCTGCAGCACGCCGCCGGACGCGCCTGAGCGGATGGTGAGCAGCGTGGCCGCGGCCTTGGCGATGAACGTGACGGCGAGCACCAGCAGTACGATGACGAGCTGCGACTGCCGGGAGTCGAGTCCAAGCAGCGTCCACGGCGATGCCGGCGACTCTCCGGCTGACGCAGACTGTTCCGCGACGATCACGGCGTTGGTCGCCGTATCCGCGCCGACCACCGCAGCTGCGCCCTGCATCAGCGACACCGTGCTGAATCCAAGCTGTGCGGCGGCACGGCCGTTGCCCATGATCTGCGGCACCACAATGGCGATCAGACCGGTCATTACGCCGGCAAGCGGCATCTGCCACATGATCGCCTTGCCGGCAGGCTTATGCGATTCGGCCCATTGCGAGCCGCGTCGGAACCATGCGCCGGCCGCGCCGCACGCCACGCCGATCAGCAGCGCCGCCAGCATGATCGTCGGCGTCAGATCGTTCTGCATGAGCGAGATGTCGTAGAACACGTGTCGTCCTTTGACGCTCGCCGCGACGAACGCCGCGACCGCGGACATGCCCAGTCCGAACGCGACGTTTTCGATCGCGACATCGGCCAGCAGGATCTCCACGGCGAAGAACATGCCGGCGAACGGCGCGTTGTACACGCCGCCCAAGCCGGCTCCGGCCGCGACCGCGACGACGACGCGACGGTCAAGACCATCCAGTCGGAACAGGTCGCAGAATCGTTGCGCCAGCATCGCGCCCAGCTCGCGCGGCGCGACTTCGCGGCCGATCGACGCACCGGTGCCGACGATGAAGATCTGCAGGCAGACATGCACGATCGTCTGCCAGAGCGGCATACGGTCGCCGGCGACGGCTTTCTTAACGGACGGCACCTTCGTGGTCTTCGTGCGCAGCAGCCACCAGATCACGCCGGCGATGCTCAAGCCGACCGTCACCGAGATCGCGCGGCGGACGGACGGCACACCGAACGGGCCGGGCATGGCCGCGCCTTCGATGTATCCGAGCATGAGATGCTCAATGCCGTACAGCAGCAAGGTCAGCAATCCCGCACCGATGCCGATGATCGATCCGAGTACCAATGTGGCCGCCGTCATCCAGCCGAGTCGTTTCCAATCCATCTTCCATCCCATCCCGTCATCCGTGCGCATCGTCTTACCGATCACCGCATGGACGCACATATAACAACAAAGGCTTGGAACCTTGCGATTCCAAGCCTTGCCAGCGCACTGTCACGCTATCGAGCTATGCTCACTCGGCGTTCTCGGCCGGGGCTTCCTCGGCCTTCTCGGCGGAGAGCTCGTCGGCGACGGCGGCAGCGGTGGCCGCGGCCTCGACGCTCTCGTTCTCGGCGGCATCCTCAGCGGCCTCGTCCTCACCGAGGAAGGCGCTCAGATCGAGCGGCTCACCGGCGGAGGTGAAGGACACGGCACGCATACCGGCCAGCAGGCCCTTGGAACGGCCGACCTCGGCCACGGCGGAACCGAGCTGGCCGTTCTTCACGATCGCGTTGATGAACGCATTCGGGTCCATGCCGTACTGCTGGGCGATGGAGGCGAGGAAGTTGAACACGTCGGACTGGGAGACCTTGACGTCGAGCTTCTCGGCGAGGGTGTCGAGCAGGATCTGATCCTTGAGCTCCTTCTCGGCGGCTTCCTCGGCCTGAGCCTTCTGCTCGTCGGTGGCCTTCTCCGGATCGGCGGTCAGGGACTTGAGGTGCTCGTTGACGGCATCCTCCTTCACGCCCTTCGGAACCGGGATCTCGAGGCCCTCGGCCAGCTTGGCGAGGAACGCGTCGCGGGCTTCGGTGGCCTGGCGGGCTTCGCCGTCCTGCTCGATCTGCTTGCGGATGTCGGCCTTGAGCTCGTCAAGGGTGTCGAACTCGGAGGCATCCTGGGCGAAATCGTCGTTCAGCTCCGGCAGCTCCTCAGCCTTTACGGTGTTGACCTTGACCTTGACCTGGGCCTTCTGGCCTTCGTGCTCACCGGCTTCCAGCGTGCCTTCGAAGGTGGTCTCCTCACCGGCGGACAGGCCGTCGAGCGCCTCATCGAGGCCGTCGAGCATGGTGTTGGAACCCAGCTCGTAGCTCACGCCCTCCTGGGATTCGACGGTCTCGCCGTCGATCTCGGCGGTCAGGTCGATGTTGGCGAAGTCGCCCTTGCCGGCCGGACGGTCGACGCCCACGAGGGTGCCAAAACGCTGGCGCAGGGTCTCGAGACGCTTGGCGACGTCCTCGTCGGTGACCTCCGGCTTGGCCACGTCGATGGTCATGCCTTCGAGGGCCGGCAGCTCGATGTCGGGACGACGCTCGACGGTGGCGACGAACTTGAGCTTGGTCTCGTCGTTCGCGGAGGACGGCACTTCCTGCACGTCGATCTCCGGCTGGGCCATCGGACGGATCTTCTTCTCGTCGAGGGCCTGGGAGTAGAGTTCCGGCACGCCGTTGTTCACGGCCTCACCGGCGACGGCCGCAAAGCCGATGCGCTGGTCGATGATCTTGCCGGGCACGTGACCCTTACGGAAGCCGGGGACGTTCACCTGCTTGCCGATCTCCTTGCGGGCCTGATCGAGGAAGGGGTTGAACTCCTCCGGCTCGACGGTGATGGTGAGCTTCACCTTGGTGGGTTCGAGGTTCCTGACGCTGATCTTCACGCTAGACGCTCCTGAAAAGTCGTTACTGTCATAGTTCTGCCCTAAGGGCAACCTCTATATGATAACCCTACTCACGGACGCCGCAACCAGCCGGACCTGCCAGTTGCGTGCGCCCTGGGCTGAAAGGAAGTCCGCGACGTCGATGCGGCGCGGGTCCTCGCTCCAGCACAGGTTGCGGATGATCTGCGGTTTGACGATGATTTCGGGGGGCGTACGCGTGTCCTCGGCGATCTGGTTGATGACTTTGCGCACGCGCTGCAGACGCTTGTAGCGTTCGGGATGACGAGCCTCCCACACCTTGAGCGAGCGTGGGCCGCCTCCCCCGTTGGCCTCGTCTCGGGACGGCGCGGGGATGACCGGCCACTGGTCGGGTTTCAAGGCAAGGGCCTGGCGGATCGTCTCTCGCCATACGGATGGCTTGACCTTGCGCTGGATCGGCGCGTAACGTTCGAACATCTTGTCCTGTTCGCCGCCGGTGTTCATGCGCACCCGTTCGTTCAGGGAACGGATCGCACGGAATTCGCGCGCGTTGCGGGGCTTCTTCACGGCCGCCTCGATGATCGACGAGTCGGCGAGCAGCAGCGCCGGCGAGATGTCGTATTGGCGGGCGAGCCGGTCGCGTTCCTCCCACAACGCCTTGGCGACGGCCAGCCCCTGCAGGTCGCGGTTGAGCCGGCTGATATGCGAGATACGCATCCACGGCACCGGATGCGTTTTGCGGGGGCCGGTTCCTTCGGCCAGCGCGTACGCGAACTCCTCTTCGGCCCACTGCTCCTTGCCATGGGTCTTGAGGTCGGCGCGCATGAGTCGTTCCAGTTCGATGAGCAGTTCGACGTCCAGCGCCGCGTAATTGCGCCAGTCGCGCGGCAGCGGACGGTACGACCAGTCGGCCGCGGAATGTTCCTTGGCGAGGGTGATGCCCAGATAATGCTCGGTGACGGCCGCCAGTCCGAACCGGTGCAGACCGAGCAGCCGTGCGGCGATCTCCGTGTCGAACAGCGACGACGGCCGCAATCCGAGGTCGGCGAATCCGGGAAGGTCCTGCAGCGAATCATGCAGAATCCACGTCGCATCGCCGACCGCATCGTTGAATTCGTTCCAGTCGACGCCGAGCAGGGTCAGCGCGACCGGATCGAGCAATGCGATGCCCGCGCCGTCCCGCTTGAACTGGATGAGCCAATCCTCGTGGCTGTAGCGGAACCCCGACGCGCGTTCCGCGTCGGCCGCCAGCGATCCCGAGGCCGCGGCGAACCGTTCGCATACCGTACGGTATCCGGCGATGGTCGAAGTGACATCCGGCACGCCGCCGCGTGGTTCAGCCTGCAGTCTCGGCTCGTCAGTCAACGGAACGATTCCTCCTCGGTCGCTGACATGGATCGGATGAACCGTGCCCACAGCCGTATCTGTTCGCCGGCGTCCAACCCATGTTCGGTATCGTTAAGCGGCGTCCATGATACCCGCAACTCGCAACCGACGTCGTTGCCGGCATGGCCGTCGGTCTCCGTTGTGCCGACGGCATCGCCTGTCGGGGGGAATGTCGTGTCCTGTTTGAGCGTCACCGTGCCGTTCAGCCCGGCGCACGATGGCGGTTTCAGATATCCGCGCACGTCGTTCCAATACCGGGCGGGAGTCGCCGCGCCGTCGCCCCCCGGCAGATCCGCATAGGCCACGCACCGCCACCGGGAGCGCCATGTCCGGGGAATATCGTGCCGGTACAGTACCATGACCCAGCCTTGTGCGGCATGCCGGCCGGCGTCGTCGGCCACACACGCCAGCGACACGCCGATGCCATAGTCGGCCGCCGATTCGGGAACGGGGATCTCGCAGTAGCGCATGCCCAGCACGCGTCGCATCGCGCGTACCGATTCGACGGCATGCCACACCTCATCGGGGATGCCGTCCGGACGTGGGAACGATGCGACCTTGCGTTGCGGCGTCGTCGCCGTCTGACCGTCCGCCGAGGAAAAAGCGAAAATCTCAGCCATAATCCAAGGCTACGGCATGGATGGCGCTTCGCGCTGCATCGGCACGCAGAAAGATGCTGGCACGCGCGAAGCGCCATCCTCTCAATCGATCAGTAGACGGTCAGGCCGTGCGATTCGAACTGTTCGATCACGCGCTTCTTCAGTGCGGCGCTCGGTCCCTTCTGGTCCTCGAGCGGATAGGGGATGCGCAGTTCGTGCCACTTGGGCCGGCCGAGCTGGTGGAAGCCGAGCACGTCGACGTGCTCGACCGCGTCGCCGAACGATTCGCAGATCTTGGCCACGTTCTCGACGTTCTCCTCGGATGAGGTGAGTCCGGGCACAAGCACGAAACGCACCCAGATCTTCTTGCCGGCCTTGGCGAGGCGCTGGCCGAAGTCGATGGTGGGCTGCAGCAGGCCGCCGGTGACCTTGTGGTACGTCTCCTCGTCGCCGGACTTGACGTCGAGCAGACACAGGTCGATGTCGTCGATCATCTCGTCGGTGTAGTTCCTGTTGAGGAATCCGGACGTGTCGAGGCAGGTGTGCACGCCCATCTCCTTGGCGGCGCGGAACACGCGGGAGACGAACGCGGGCTGCATCATCGACTCGCCGCCGGAGAACGTGATGCCGCCGTGCGTGGCCTTGAATAGGTCGGCGTAGCGGGCGACCTTCTTGATCATCGCGTCCAGGTACACGGGCTGGCCGTCGCGCATCTTCCACGTGTCGGGGTTCTGGCAGTACTGGCATCGCAGCGGGCAGCCGGACATGAACACGGTCATGCGCGTGCCCGGGCCGTCGACGGAGGTGTTGATGTCCCACGAGTGCACGAATCCGATGTCGCCGGTCTTGAGCGCCTCGATGCGGTCGCGACGGTCGAGGCCGATCGGCGATTCGAAGCCGGACAGTCCGCCCATCAGCGTCTGCGAGGCGTAGGTCTTCGACTCCTTGAGCATGTGCCGGGTCGTGGTGCGGAATTGCGTGTTGTCGGGCATCGTTGTCCTCCTTCATCGAGAAAGGGGTGGAGCATGGCGCTCCACCCCTTTCAACTGGTTACTGCCGCGTGGTGCTCACGCCGGGATCGTCACTCGGTGACGGCGCCCTGGTGGAACGTACGGGAGATCACGTCGAGCTGCTGCTCCTTGGTGAGCTTGACGAAGTTCACCGCGTAGCCGGAGACGCGCACGGTCAGGTGCGGGTACTTCTCCGGGTGCTCGACGGCATCCTCGAGCTGCTCCTTGCGCAGCACGTTGATGTTGGCGTGGTACAGGCCGTGGCCGTTGCCCGCGTCAAGGATGCCGACGAGGTTGTTGATGCGCTCGTCCTCGTCGCGGCCGAGGCCGTCGGGGGTGATCGTGTTGGTCAGCGAGATGCCGTCCAGCGCGTCGTTGTAGTCGATCTTGCCGACCGAGAACATCGACGGGAGCATGCCGTGGGAGTCCATGCCGTTCTCCGGGTTCGCGCCCGGGGCGTACGGGGTGCCCTTCTTGTGGCGGGACGGGAAGGAACCGGTGTTCTTGCCGTACTCCACGTTGGAGGTGATCGTCAGGATGGACTGGGTCGGGACGGCGCCGCGGTAGACCGGCAGGCGCTTGACCTGGCCCATGACCGTGGAGACGACCCACTTGGCGATGTCGTCGGCGCGGTCGTCGTCGTTGCCGTAGACCGGGAAGTCGCCTTCCGTGCGGTAGCCGACGACCAGATCGTCATCGGCACCCTCGACGTACTCGTACTCATGGCCCGGCAGGTCCTTGGCGTCCTTGTTGTAGATCGGGTACACCTTGGCGTACTTGACGGCGGACAGCGAGTCGGCCGCGATCGACAGGCCGGACATGCCGCAGCCGAGGGTGCGGTACACCTCCTTGTCGTGCAGGGCCATCTCGATGGACTCGTACGCGTACTTATCGTGCATGTAGTGGATGATGTTCAGCGCCATCACGTAGGTCTCGGACAGCCATTCGAGGGCCTTCTCGTAGTTGGCCTTGACCTTCTCGTAGTCGAGCGTGCCGTCGGCTTCGGGGGCGATCGGCTCGATCACGCCCTTGTCGATGACCTGCATGCCGGTCATCTCGTCGCGGCCGCCGTTGATCGCGTACAGCAGGGCCTTGGCGGAGTTGACGCGGGCTGCGAAGAACTGCATCTGCTTGCCGACGCGCATCGGGGACACGCAGCAGGCGATGGCCGCGTCGTCGCCCCAGTGGGCGCGGATCTCCTTGTCGGACTCGTACTGGATGGCCGAGGTGTCGATGGAGATCTTGGCGCAGAACTTCTTGTAGCCTTCCGGCAGCTTCGGATCCCAGAAGATGGTGATGTTCGGCTCCGGGCCGGGTCCGAGGTGCTCGAGGGTCAGCGTGTTGAGCAGACGGAACGAGGTCTTGGTGACCATCGGACGACCGTCGTCGGCGAAGCCGGCGTCGGACCAGGTCGCCCAGTACGGGTCGCCGGAGAAGATCGCGTCGTAGTCCTTGGTGCGCAGGAAGCGCACGATGCGCAGTTTCATGACGATGTTGTCGATGAGCTCCTGGGCGCCGGTCTCGTCGAGCGTGCCGTTGTCGAGGTCACGCTGGATATAGCAGTCGAAGAACGCGGAGTTGCGGCCGAAGGACATGGCGGCGCCGTCCTGGCTCTTGACGGAGGCGAGGTAGCCCATGTAGGTCCACTGCACGGCCTCCTGCGCGTTGCGCGCCGGACGGGTCAGGTCGAGGCCGTACTCGTTGCCGAGGTTGATGAGCTTCTTCAGGGCCTTGATCTGCTCGTCGTGCTCCTCGCGGAAGCGAATCCAGTGCTCAATCTCCGGCTCGGTGAAGTCGTTGCGGTACGGCACGGAGTCCTTGTCGCGCTGCTTGAACTTGATCAGCGTGTTGACGCCGTACAGGGCCACGCGGCGGTAGTCTCCGATGATGCGGCCGCGGCCGTAGGCATCCGGCAGACCGGTGAGGATCTTGTTGTGGCGGGCGATCTTGATCTGCTTGGTGTACACGCCGAAGACGCCGTCGTTGTGGGTCTTGCGGTACTTGGTGAAGATCTTCTTGATCTCCGGGTCCGGCTCCTTGCCGGCCTCGCGGATGGCCTGCTCGACCATGCGCCAGCCGCCGTTCGGCATCATGGCGCGCTTGCACGGCTCGTCGGTCTGCAGACCGACGATCACGTTGTCGATCTCCGGGGACTCGATGTAGCCGGCCGGGAAGGCGTCGATGTCGGCCGGAGTGTGGGTGTCCACGTCGTAGACGCGCTGCTTGCGCTCGACCGCAAGGTAGTTGTCGTCAAGGTACTTCCACAGGTGCTTGGTCTTCTCGGTGGCGTCGGCGAGGAACGACTCGTCGCCGGTGTACGGGGTGTAGTTCTTCTGGATGAAGTCGCGGACGTCGATATCCTTCTGCCAGTTACCCTCGGTGAATCCGGCCCAAGCCTGGGCCTCGAGCTCCTCCTGGGAGACTGCGTTCTCAACTGCTGTCATGTCACTCCTTGGTGTCGTGGCGGTGCAACGCATCCTTGTCGTTGCCTCTGTCAGTTATGAATTGTAGTTGAACGAATCTGAAAAAGCGCTGAAATCGGCAGTGAGCTATCTCACATTCTTTGTGTGACCGCTCACCGGACATCACGGCGACGCCCGTCCTTTCGCCGTCTTTTCTCCCGAAATACGCAGGGAGGGCAATCAGCGTATGCCGACTGCCCTCCCTGCGTATCCGTCGTCATCGTCTACTGGTCGTCGCCGGAGTGGCCGGACCCCCACTTGTTCCATTCGCGGGTCTGCTCGTCCCACACGGTGTTACGCTCCTTGACGATCTTCCATGCGTCGAGCGCATCCTGCCTGGTCTTGTACGGTCCCATGCGCTGCCCGATCGGCGATAGCTTGCCGAGTTCGGGCTGTTCGGTGACGGTGTTGAAATACCATTCCTTGTCGGTCATGACATCTCCTTCGAGACTATTGCTCCGGTACCGCTCACGCGCTCCCGGATACTACTCGCGGAACGCGTTCGTCACCGGCAGACGGCGGTCGCGGCCGAACGCGAGCGCGGTGACCTTCGGGCCCAACGGGTACTGGCGGCGCTTCCATTCGGCGCGGTCCACGAGTCGCATCACGGTGTCCACGGTCTTCTCATCGAAGCCGTCGGCCAACAGGTCGGCACGACCGTGCGCGTGCTCGATGTACGCGGCAAGCACCTTGTCGAGCAGTTCGTATTCGGGCAGCGAGTCGGAATCCTTCTGTCCGGGGCGCAGTTCGGCGCTCGGCGCCTTTTCGATCGAGTTGACCGGGATCATCACGCCGCCGGGCAACGGCCTGCCGGGATCGCCTTGCTCGTTGCCGACGACATGCAGTCCGCCGATGCCCATGCCGGCCGCGGCCGCACGGTTGCGCCAGCGGCTCAGCTCCCATACGCGGGTCTTGAGCAGGTCCTTGATGGGCGCGTATCCGCCGACTGCGTCGCCGTAGATCGTCGAGTAGCCGCATGCGAGTTCGGACTTGTTGCCGGTGGCCACCGCGAGCAGGCCCTTCGAGTTCGAGTAGGCCATGACGATGACGCCGCGGATGCGCGCCTGGAGGTTCTCGGCGGCCACGCCTTCGAGGTGAAGCTGCTGCTGGTAGGCGTTGAACAGCGGTTCGATCGGCTGGATGTCGTATTTCGCGCCGATGTTGGCGGCGAGGTCGGCCGCGTCGTCCTTGGAGCCGTCGGATGAGTACATGGACGGCATGGAGATGCCCTGCACGTGCTCGCCGCCCACCGCGTCGGCGGCCATTGCGGCCACGAGCGCGGAGTCGATGCCGCCGGACAGGCCGAGGCACACGCCGTGGAAGTGGTTCTTGGCCATGTAGTCCTTGAGACCGAGCACGCAGGCCGTGTACACCTCCTCGTCCGGGTCCATCGTCGGTACGATCTCGCCCGGTCGCTGGTGTTCGGCCGTCGTGTCGAGGTCGAAGAAGGCGAGGTGTTCCATGAACATCGGCGAGCGCACGAGCATCGTGCCGTCCGCGTCGACGACGAAGCTGCCGCCGTCGAAGACGAGGTCGTCCTGGCCGCCGACCTGGTTGACGTAGATCACGGGCGCGTGCACTTCGGCGGCGCGGCGCACGGCGAGCTCGTGGCGCACGTGCGTCTTGCCCTCCTCGTACGGCGAACCGTTCATGGTCATGAGCACGTCGATGTTCCGGCCGGCGAGTTCGGCGACAGGGCCGCCGTCCTGCCAGATGTCCTCGCAGATGGCCACGCCGATGCGGGCGCCGTCCACGTCGAGCACGACGGATCGGTCGCCGGCGGTGAAGATGCGGAATTCGTCGAACACGCCGTAGTTGGGCAGGAAGTGCTTGTCGTAGCCGGCCCAGACCACGCCGTCGTGCAGGACGACCATGCGGTTGCGCGGCTTGTCGGAGGCGTGGTCGGTGCCGACCGTGCCGACCGCCACGTACAGGTCGCCGAGACCGTCGGCGGCCAGTTCGGTGGCAAGCCAGTTGGCCTTGTCCCATGCGGCCTTGCGGAACGTGCGGCGCAGGGCGAGGTCTTCGATCGGGTAGCCGGTGAGGGTCATTTCGGGGAAGACGACGACCTGCGCGTGGCTTTGCGCGGCACGATGGGCGTATTGCATGATCTTGTCGGCGTTGGCGTCGAGGTCGCCGACGCAGGTGTCGATCTGGGCGAGTGCGAAACGAATCTGTGTCATGGTGCCTAGTGTAATGCGCGTGTTTTACCGCAACGCGATGGATGCTCGCTTTGCCGTGTCCGTCGCGACGTCCCGTCGGGGATGCGCACCGGCTATCGCAGTTCGTCGAGCACGCGCAGCGCGGCGTTGACGTAGAAGTTCACGGCCGGTTCGACCGCCTCGTCCAATCCGACGAACCGCGGGCTGTGCCAGTCGGCGCATCCGGGTTGTCCGTTCGAGCCGATGAACGCGAAGACCAGCCGCGATTTGACGCCGAACTCCACGAAGTCCTCCCCCGCCATGCTGGCACGGATCGGTTTGAGCGTGGCGTATTGCGGCACGTCGGCTGCGACCGCCTCGGCGAGCGGCGCGTCGTTGACCAACGGGATCTGGATGCAGTCCCAGTCCACGTCCGCGTCGATGCCGTACGCTTCGGCCGTGTGCTTGACTTCGGCCTCGAAACGGTGGTGGACCAGCGTCTCGTCGTCCGTGTCGAAGAAGCGCACGGTGCCCTGGAATCCGGCTTCGGCCGGCACCACGTTCCATACGTGGCCGCCGTGCACTTCGGTGATGGACAGGACGACCGCGTGGAACGGGGAGATGTTGCGGCTGACGATGGTCTGCAGGGCGAGAATCATCGTGGCGAGCGCCTCGATGGGGCCGGTGCCTTTCTGCGGATAGCCGGCGTGCGTGCCCTGCGCGTGCAAAGTCACCTTGAACTTGACGCAGCCGGCCATCATCGGCTCAGGGCCGACGGCGATCTGGCCGGGCGCGTAGTTCGGGTTGTTGTGCGTGCCGATGATCGCCTCGACGTCGTCGGCGACGCCGGCCTCGACCATCGTGCGAGCGCCGAGGCCGAGTTCCTCGGCCGGCTGGAACACGATCTTGATGCTGCCGGCGATCTTCTCGCGGTGGTCGGCGAGCCAGAAGGCGGCTCCGAGCAGCCCGCTCATGTGCAGGTCGTGGCCGCAGCCGTGCATCACGCCGTCGTTGAGCGAGGTGAACGGCAACCCGCTTTCCTCCCGGATCGGCAGTCCGTCGATGTCGGCGCGCAGCGCGATGCGCGGACCGGGACGCGCACCTTCGATCAGGCCGACGCAACCGGTTTCGAGCGGCGTGTCGAGTACGGCGATGCCGTGGTCCTCTAGCTGGCGCTTCAGGTAGGCGGTGGTGTCATGCTCCTCGAAGCTGCGTTCGGGATGCTCGTGCAGATAGTGGCGAATGGCGATCAGATCGTCGCCGACGGTGATGTGTTCGACCATGATGTTCCCCTGTGACTCGGCAGCCGGCCGTTGCCCTTGGCGATTGCGGATTGGCGTTTGCCGCAACGCCCCCATCATACGACGTGCCGCCGCATCCCGCCTCGGGACGGCTGGACCGTACACTGGACGGTAGGTTTTTCGTTGCGTGAGGCGGAGGTGTTGCCATGACCATGATCGATCCAACTGCCGGTGTCCGGCTTCCCGACGGCGGCGACATCCGCGCCGCGTTCTTCGACATCGACGGCACGCTGACCAGTTTCGTCACGCATGTCGTGCCGGATTCCACCGTCGACGCGCTGCACCGGCTGCAGGATCGCGGTGTGAAGGTGTTCATCTGCACCGGCCGTGCTCCTTCGCATATGACGGTCGTGCTCGACACGATTCCGGTGAGGTTCGACGGCATCGTCGGCCTGAACGGCCAGTACTGCTTCGACGACCACGGTTTTCTGGAGAAGCAGTCGCTGGACAAGGACGATATCGCGACGATCATCCGCTGGCTGGACGCGCATCCGGACGTGGTGGCGAACTTCTGCGAGAAGGACTACGTGTACTTCAACCAGATCACCGATGCGATGCGTCGCACATGGGCGCAGCTGGGCAAGACCGCGCCGGCCGTGCATGTGGACGATCCGCACGAGCGGGCGATGAGCATCGAGACGTTCCAGATCAGCCCGTACATCACGTTGGAACAGGAGGCCGAAGTGACGGCTCTGTGCCGCAACGTCAAGGGCGTGCGCTGGCATCCCGATTTCACCGATCTGATTCCAGCCGATGGCGGCAAGCCCGAGGGCATGAAGCGATTCATGCGCCATTACGGGTGGACGCGCGAGCAGACGATCGCGTTCGGCGACGGCGGCAACGACGCGGCGATGCTCAAGTTCGCCGGGATCGGCGTGGCGATGGGCAACGCCACCGAACCGGCCAAACATGCGGCCGACTACATCACCGACGACGTCGACCACGACGGCATCATGAACGCCCTGCTGCACTTCAACGTACTGTGAACGCTCCGATATCCGCCCAGACTTCGTACAAAGCGAGGATCGAATCGCCGATCATCCCGCAGGATGACGGTCGATTCTTCCGCATGGGAAACGACGCGGAAGATCACCCATGCGGATGAGGGTGGGCGGCTGCGATTCAGGGAAGAATGGGGAATGTCCCCGATGGTGCGTCACGACCGAGTCGGCCATGATGGAAACCGTCGGAGAACGAACGATCTTTACCAGGAATCGAGGCAATCATGTGGTTCGCACACAGGCGGCGCCCCGCATTGGCGCAGGTGGCACGCACCAGCAACGCACGACGTTACGACCGCAACGGCAACGTCACCTCGGAGACGACGGTGGAAAGCATCGTCAGGCAGTTCCGGACCATTCCGCAGTCGGCCCGCGAACGGCTGACCGGCTCCCCCACGGTGTACGCGCGCTGACGGCAAACCGGCCCCTATACGCGGCAAGCTCCCGCGGAACGGGAGCTTGCGTGACGATCACCCAACCGGAAACGTCCGGTCGACGGTTTGCATTACAGCACTTCGATCGATTCGATCATGGCCGGTTCGAGCGGCGCGTCGGAACGGTCGGTCGGCACGGCCTCGAGCTTGTCGACGACCTTCTTGGACTCGTCGTCGGCGACCTCGCCGAAGATCGTGTGATGACCGTCGAGCCACGGGGTCGGCACGGTGGTGATGAAGAACTGAGAGCCGTTCGTGCCGTGGATCTTGCCGTCGCGACCGCGGCGCAGACCGGCGTTCGCCATCGCGAGCAGATACGGACGATCGAACTTGAGACCGGGGACGATCTCGTCGTCGAAATCATAACCCGGGCCGCCGGTGCCGTTGCCGAGCGGGCAGCCGCCCTGGATCATGAAGTCCTTGATGATGCGGTGGAAGGTCAGGCCATTGTAGAACG
Organism: Bifidobacterium sp. LH_230; assembly: GCF_056357555.1. Lineage (NCBI taxonomy): Bacteria > Bacillati > Actinomycetota > Actinomycetes > Bifidobacteriales > Bifidobacteriaceae > Bifidobacterium > Bifidobacterium sp. LH_230. The sequence goes on along the minus strand of NZ_JBKEWJ010000016.1, from coordinate 53,936 downwards.
GCTCGTGCGACGGCTGGCCGGTGAACGGGTCCGCCCACTCCTTCTCGCCGGTGGCCAGGCCGAGGAAGTTCTTGACCGTGATCGGCGTCTCGTCGTCGAACAGGTTGATCTTGATGTCACCTTCGGAGGTGTGCATAGCAATAGTAGTCATAACGGTACAGTCTTACAGACGCCGCAGACTACCGGCTACTCCTGCATCTTGCGCAGCCTCGGCTCCTGCGATTCCTTGGTGCCGGTGATACGGTACACGTCGAACACGCCGTCGATCTTGCGCACGGCGGCAAGCAGCCGGTTCAGATGCTGCGGATCGGCCATTTCGAAGCTGAACTGGCTGATCGCCACGCGGTCGCGGCCGGTGGCCTGCGCGCCGGAGATGATGTTCACGCCATGATCGGCGAGCACGCGCGTCACGTCGGACAGCAAATGCTGGCGGTCCAGCGCCTCGACCTGGATCTTGACCATGAACAGGCCCTTGGTGCTGGTCCACTGCACGTCCACCACACGTTCGGGCTGGCGTTTCTTCAGATCGATCATGTTCTGGCAGTCGACGCGATGCACCGACACGCCCTGATTGCGCGTGATGAAGCCGACGATCGGATCACCCGGCACCGGCATGCAACATCGAGCGAGCTTGACCCACACGTCGCCCACGCCCTTGACGGATATGCCGAGGGAGCTGGTGGTCTTCTTGGTGGACTCCACCTGACGCAGCGGCAGCGCCTCCTGCTCGACCTCCTCATCCACCTCGTCGCTGCCCGCGTCCTTGACGAGGTGCGCGATGACGTTCTGCGTGGAGATCTGCCCGTCGCCGATCGCGGCGAACAGGTTGTCGGGACTGGAGAAGTTGAGCTCGTCGGCCACGCCGACCAGCGCGCTCGGCGTGAGCAGCGTGGCGATCGGCAGGTTGCGCTTGCGCATGGCGCGCGTCAGCTCGTCGCGCCCCTCCTCGATCGCCTCGGTGCGGCGTTCCTTGGAGAACCACTGACGGATCTTGTTGCGGGCCTTCGGGCTTTTGACGAAGCTCAGCCAGTCGCGCGACGGCCCGGCCGTTTCGGACTTCGACGTGAGCACCTCGACGGTGTCGCCGTTCTCGAGCTTCGTGTCGAGCGGCACGAGTCGTCCGTTGACGCGCGCTCCCATCGTGCGATGGCCGACCTCGGTGTGCACGGCGTACGCGAAGTCCACCGGTGTGGCGTCGGCCGGCAGGGAGACGATCTTGCCCTTCGGCGTGAACACGTACACTTCGGCCGCGCCGAGATCCTCCTTGAGCGAGCCGAGGAACTCGTTGGAGTCCGGGGTTTCGGAAGTCCAATCCGCAAGCTGCTGGATCCACTTGAGGTTGTCCGCCTCGCTCAGTTCCTGGTTCTCGGCGTTCTCGCCGCTGCCGCGTTTGAGATCGGACTTGTCCGGCAAGCTCAGCGCACGGCCGGCCTGACCGTTCTCCTTGTACTTCCAGTGCGCGGCGATGCCGAATTCGGCGCGCCGGTGCATGTCCCATGTACGAATCTGGATTTCGACCGGCTTGCCGCCCGGCCCCACGACCGTCGTGTGCAGCGACTGGTACATGTTGAGCTTCGGCATGGCGATGTAATCTTTGAACCGCCCCGGAACCGGGCTCCAACGGGCGTGGACCGCGCCGAGCGCCGCATAGCAGTCCTGGATCGTGTCGACGATGATGCGCACGCCGACCAGATCGTAGATGTCGGAGAAATCATGGCCGCGTACGATCATCTTCTGGTAGATCGAGAAATAGTCCTTCGGACGGCCGGTCACGTACGCCTTGATGTGCTGTGCGCCGAGATCCTCGTTGATCTCCGCCAGGATCTGCTTGAGGTATACGTCGCGCTGGCCGGCGCGACGAGCGACGAGCACGACGATCTCGTTGTAGATCTTCGGATAGAGCACCTTGAAGCTGAGCTCTTCAAGCTCGGTCTTGATCGCGTTCATGCCGAGGCGGTTGGCGAGCGGTGCGTACACGTCCAGCGTCTCACGAGCCTTCTTCTGAGCACCGGACGTCTTCACATACCGCCACGTGCGCGCGTTGTGCACGCGGTCGGCGAGCTTGACGACGAGCACGCGCACGTCGCGGCTCATCGCGACGACCATCTTGCGGATCGTCTCGGCCTGCGCCGAATCGCCGTACTCCATCTTCGAGAGTTTGGTGACGCCGTCGACCAGACCGGTGACCGTGTCGCCGAACTCTGCACGACATTCGTCGAGCGTGTAATCGGTGTCCTCCACCGTGTCGTGCAGGAGACCGGCCGCCACGACGAGCGGCCCCATGCCCAGATCGGCGAGGATCTGGGCTACGGCGAGAGGATGGATGATGTACGGCTCGCCGGACTTGCGCCGCTGGGGCGCATGCTGGGTCACGGCGCGACGGTAGGCACGTTCGAGAATGGACAGATCCTCGCCCGGATGGTGGAACCGGCACGCCTCCATGATCGGCTTGAGCGGATTGACCGGATCATCGCTGATTTCGCAACCCAGCTTCCGTGCCGCCGCATATTCGCCTTCTGCGTTCGCCATGATCCCACCTCTCTCGTGTATGTGTTTATCCTACTCTCTTCACCGCGCGCCGGTGCACGGTCACGACGACACGCCGGTCGATCCGAAGCCTCGCTCGGCCCGATCCGATCCAGGCAGCGTGGCCGCAGGGATGAACGTCGCCTGGGCGTAGCGTTGGATCACCATCTGCGCGATGCGGTCTCCGGGCTTGAACTCGACCGTATGCTCGGGGTCAAGGTTGATGAGCGGCACCTTGATCTCGCCGCGGTATCCCGCATCCACGGTGCCGGGCGCGTTGAGCACGGTGACGCCCTGCTTGGCGGCCAGTCCGGAACGCGGATGCACGAGCGCGACGTATCCCGCGGGCAGCGCGATAGCCACGCCCGTGGGCACGAGCGCACGCTGGAACGGCTTGAGCGTCACCGCCTCGGTGGTTCGCAGATCGGCGCCGGCATCGCCGGCATGGGCGTAGAACAGTTCGGCCGGATGATCGGGGTCGAGGGACTTGACCAGCACCTCGACGGTTTCCGGTTCGTTGTAGGTCTCGTCGATCGCCATCAGGCGGCGCACTCCTTGCAGACCGGCTGGCCGTCGTCGGTGGTGTAGGCAAGCTGGCTGCGATGCTTGACCAGATAGCATTCGGAGCAGATGAACTCGTCGCCCTGCATCGGGATGACGGTCACCGAAGCGTCCTCGTTGCTCAGATCGGCGCCGGGCAGCTCATAGTCCTCGGCGATGGCGTTCTCGTCGTCGTCGATATCGCTGGAGGAGTTCTGCGATCCCTTGCCGAGCTCCTGCAGGGACTCCTCGTCCTCGTCCTTGTTACGAGGGGAATCGTAATCCTGAGCCATCGTGATCCTTTCGTCGAAGTGACTTCTTCTGCGCCATAGAATACATGACTTTTACTCGGCATAGGATACACGATTCGAAATACTCGTAAAATACGACACGTGGGGCACAATAGAAACAGTTGGCCCGTTGGACGAGGAAAGTGGTGCGAATGCCTGAAAATCCGCTGGAGCAAGCCCATTTCGACCATGTCGATGACACCGGCGATCTCGTGTTCGCGGCCGGAGCCTCACGTTTTTCCGTCGCCGTGGACGACACGCTGGAACGCGCCATTCTCGAAGCCAAGCAGATCCGTTCCGAATCGCGGCCCGTGCAGCCGCAGACCTCGGCGACGTTGCCGATCTCGCAGATCCAGTCGCTGATCCGCGCGGGGGCCGACCCGCAGAAGGTCGCCGAACGCTACGGGCTGAGCGAAGCGCTGGTACGTCGCTTCTCCGCCGCCGTGGAAACCGAGAAGCAGTATGCGATCGACCAGTTCCTGACGGTTCCCGCGCCGAAGAACAGCCGTATGCGCACCATTTCGGAACTGATCGAGCATACGCTGGCCACGGCGAGGATCGGCATGGAGACGCTGAACTGGCAGGCCACCCGGCGCGGGCTGGAACCGTGGCGGATCGTCGCCACGTTCTCCGTGTCGGGCCGTGCGATGCGGGCCGAATGGACGTGGAACATGCACGGCAACACGGTGGCGTGCGTCAACGCGACGGCGAAGCAGCTGCTGGGCGAACGCACCGACACCGTCGGCGTGCCCTATGCCGTGGAGGCCATCGGCCGTGACACGTTGACCGATTTGACGGCGAACGGCGATCTGCCGGGCGATTCGCTGCGTTCGGCGCGCATCGAGCGCGCCGTGTCCCAGTGGAACGACGGGGACCGGCCGCAGCAGACCGCCCCTCGCGCACCGTTGTGGGACCCGCCGCATTGGGACCCGTCCCCCGAAGGCGGCGATCGTCTCATCGCCGGACCCGTCACGGCGGCCTCGGCGGACGTCTCATCGTCGAATCCCGCCGATTCCGGCAGCGCTGCGTCAAACGCACCGGCCGATACGCGCACGACGTCCGAAACGTCCGAGAACGAGTCCGCCGCATCCTCCGTGCCGGCCGACGCAGCCGCCGCCGATCAGGCAGCGGACCCAATGGCGACCTCCCAGCAGTCTTCGGCGGGAGATGCCACCGATCGGCCGCCGTTTGCGAAACCGGAAAAGCGCAAGTCCGGTCGTTCCCCCATGCCCAGCTGGGACGAGATACTGTTCGGCGAGTAGACGACGGTCTTTCCGGTCCGGGTAACGGTTGCGCGCGGACCGGAAAAGCCGGCCGATCATCAGTCGACCGTCACGCCACGTCGATCAGGCAGGGGATGTCGGATTCCAGCCAACTGTGGGAGCCGTGCACGCTCGGCAGCTGCATGGCCTTGTCCGATTGGATGCGCGAGTCCACGATCGTGACGGCCTGACGGGCCGAAACGATCACGTCGCCGAGCATCGGGCGGATGCGCTCGTCCACCGGGCCGAACAGTCCCTGGCCGATCGCCTCGTCCTTGGTGCGCACCAGCGCGAGATCGCCGAGCCGCTCACGCCAGTGCGAGGCGATGTCGGCCGGATTCTCGTCGTCCTGCGCATAGAGCATGAGCGAGCGCGGCTCTCCCCCGACCACGGCTACGCCACGGCTGAGTTCGGGTTCCGCGGCGATGTCGATGCGCTGTTCGGGATCGGCCGTGATCATGCCGTGGTCGGCGGTGATGACGATCAGCGTGCCGGCGGGCGCGCTGCGTTTGAGCAGGGCGAGCTGCGCGTCGATGCGTTCGAACACGGCGATCCACTTGTCGGAATCCCAACCGTAGCCGTGGCCGATCTTGTCGGCGTCGCGGATGTACAGGTAGGTCAGTCCCGGTGTCTTCGCCGCGTTGCAGGCGACCATGACGCGGTCGCGCGGGGTGACGGAACCGATGTAGTCGCTGCCGCGCAATGCTGCTTCGGTCAGCGGCGAATTCTTGAATTTCGGCAGACCGGAACTGGTGACGCGCACCTCCTGCTCGCGCAGCCGTTCGAATACGGTGGGCTGGCGTTGCAGGTCGGCCGGCTCGGGCGCGTCGGTGAATTGGATGAGCTGGCAGAGCTTGCCGGTGTGCGGGTTGAGCTGTGTGTATCCGGCCATGCCGGTCAGCCCCGGGCATGTGCCGGTGCCGAACGCGGCCATCGCGGCGGTTGTGGTGCTGGGGGCGCAGGTGGCGATGGGTCGCTGGTTGGCCGGCTCGTTCATCAGCGAGCGCAGGTAGGGTGCGTGGCCGAGCCGCATGGCGATGTTCCAGTAGCCGAGTCCGTCGACGAGCACGACGATCGCGGATGTCGCGTCGGGCAGTCCGAGCGCACGTTGCGCCGCGGCCGGATCATGGTGGATGGCGGTGGCGATGGGGTGGCCGATCGCGGCGCTGACGGCGGGCAGTACGGCCGACAGGTGCAGCGCTCCCCCTCGCGTGCCGTCGCCGTTATCATTGACGTTCGCGTGACCGTTCGAGGCATCGGCCGGGTCGCCGGTTTGGCCGGGGTCGTGATCGTCGTATCGTGCGATCGGCGCGAATCGCAAGAGTTCTTCCATGTCCGGAACATCCACATTCATGGCTCCCATTCAATCACTGCGGGGTGAATTTCGCATGGCTTGGCGTGCGGTTTCGATATCATGGTGCGGTTGGCCGGCATGAATCGCCGGCGTGAGGGATCATCGACATTCATCGACACAGTGGGGAGCACGCACGCATGGCATCGCATCGCAAGCCGGCACAGCCCGCCTATGATCTGCGCAAGGTCAAGGAGCATATCGTCGAAACGCCGTTGAACGAGGAGATGAGCAAGTCGTTCCTCGAGTACGCGTATTCGGTGATCTATGCGCGCGCCCTGCCCGACGCGAGGGATGGTTTGAAGCCGGTGCAGCGGCGCATCATCTACCAGATGGGTCAGATGAACCTCAATCCGGATCGTCCGTACATGAAGTCGGCGCGCGTGGTCGGCGAGGTGATGGGCAAGCTGCATCCGCATGGCGATTCGGCGATCTACGAGGCGATGGTGCGTCTCGCGCAGCCGTTCGCGATGCGTCTGCCGCTAGTGGACGGCCACGGCAATTTCGGTTCGCTGGATGACGGCCCGGCGGCCTCGCGTTACACGGAGGCCCGTCTGGCTCCGGCGGCGCTCGGCATGAACGCGGACATCGACGAGGATACGGTCGATTTCACGCCGAACTACGACAACAAGCTCAAGGAGCCGACCGTGCTGCCGTCGGCGATTCCGAACCTGCTGGTCAACGGCGGTTCGGGCATCGCGGTGGGCATGGCCACGAACATGGCGACGCATAATCTCGGCGAGGTGGTCGCGGCCGCCAAGCATCTCATGAAGTATCCGACGGCATCCCTCGAGGAGCTGATGCGCTACGTGCCGGGGCCGGATTGGCCGGGCGGCGGCATCATCATCGGCCGCGACGGCATCCGCGAGGCGTATGAGACGGGCCGTGGGTCGCTGACGACCCGCTCCAAGACGCATATCGAGAACGTGACGGCCCGCAAGAAGGCAATCGTCGTGACCGAACTGCCGTACATGGTCGGTCCCGAACGCGTGCTCGAACGCATCTCCGAGGGTGTGAAGAACCATAAGTTGGAAGGCATTTCGGGCGCGATCGACCTGACCGACCGGCATAACGGCACGAGGCTTGTGATCGAGGTGAAGACCGGGTTCGATCCGAACGCGGTGCTCGCCCAGCTGTTCCGCAACACGCCGCTGCAGGACAACTTCACGATGAACAACGTGGCGCTGGTGGACGGCCGTCCGCACACGATGGGCTTGAAGGAGATGCTCTCGGTGTGGATCGACCATCGGCGCGTGGTGGTGCGCCGACGCAGCGAGTTCCGTCGCAAGAAGGCGTTGGAACGGCTGCATCTGGTCGAGGGCCTGCTGCTCGCGCTGCTCGACATCGACGAGGTGATTCAGGTGATCCGCACGTCCGAGGATGCGGATGCGGCGAAGAACCGGCTGATCGCGGTGTTCGATCTCGACGACATCCAGGCGCAGTACATTCTCGACCTGCGGCTGCGTAGGCTCACGAAGATGAGCCGCATCGAGCTGGAGGCGGAGCGCGACGATCTCAAGCAGCGCATCGAGGAGTTGGAGCGCATCCTCGCGTCGGCCGAGGAGCTGGACCGCGTGGTGGTGCGTGAGATGGACGAGGCCGTGGCGGCCTATGGCTCTCCGCGACGCACGGTGCTGCTGGATGAGGGGCCGGATGGCGCGCTCACGCCGGTGACTGCGCATGGCGACGATGCGGCGTCGTCCGCGGCGTTGGAGGCGGCCCGTACCGCGACCAGGCTGTCGTCGGCCGCTGCCGATGTGGCCGCGGCCGCGGCGGCGGCGAAGAAGGCCGGCGAGGACGGTGCCGCGGTGACGGCGGCCGCCTTGCAGATCGACGACGAGCCGTGCGTGGTGATGCTGAGCGCGTCCGGTCTGATCGCGCGTACGTCGCAGACCGCTTGGGATGTGTGGGAGTCGCGTTCGGTGTCCGATCCGCGCAAACCGGATGATCAGATCGTGTCGATCATCCGCACGTCCACGCGTTCCTCGTATGGACTGGTCACGTCGGCCGGCCGTCTGGTGCTGGCGCATGTGGTGGAGCTGCCGTCGCTGCCTGCGGCCGAATCGTTGAGCGTGACCGGCGGCGTGCGCGCGGACGAGCTGATCGGCATGACCGAAAGCACCGAGCCGGTGCATGGCGAGCATGTGGTGGCGGCCGTGGCGTTGACCGGCACGCTGAACGGTGTGGAGCAGCCCGAGTTCGCGGCGGGCCGTGATGCTTCGGGCGATGCGGTGACCGAGCTGCCGCCGTTGGCGATCGGTACGCGCGGTGGCGTGGTGAAGCGTTGGAACCGTGAGGCGCCGACCACGATGGATTCGTGGAGCGTGATCGATCTGAAGGACGGCGACCGCGTGCTGTCCGCGGCGGATGCGGCGGATGATGACCGGCTGGTGTTCGTCTCGTCGGATTCCTCCCTGCTGACGTTCGAGGCGAAGAATGTGCGTCCTCAGGGACGCACGGCGGCTGGCATGGCGGGCATCCGTCTGGCCGACGAATGCGTGGCGTTGTCGTTCAATGTGGTGCCGGCTGGCAAGATCGCGTGGACCGGTGGCGATGATGCGGAAGCCGGTTCCGGCACGGTGGTGCTCACGGTGGCGGGAGACAAGGATGCATTGGCCGGCACGGAGAACGGTTCGGCGAAGGTCACGCCGTTCGAACTGTACCCGACCAAGGGCCGTGGCACGGGCGGCGTGCGTTCGCAGCGCTTCCTCAAGGGGCAGAACACGCTGATCCTTGCATGGGTCGGCGCCTACCCGCTGCATGCCTCCACCGAAGCCGGTTCGCCGGTGGCGTTGCCGGCGCCCGACATGCGTCGTGACGGTTCGGGCGTCGATCTGCCCGCTCCGATCACGTTCATCGCGTAAGTGCGGACCGGGGAAACGGGCAGGGGTAACGACCATCTCCTGCCCTGCTGGCGCACGTTCGCACATGCCGTTCCATGCCGTTGCCGGACTTCTTTCTCCGGTCCTGATCCATTCCGTTCACCGGTAGAGCTTCATCCCCTGTGGGCAAGGAGTGAAGCCGGCGGCGTGCAGGATACGGGTTGCGTCGCCGCGCCGGGTCAATGGCTCGCCGTTGAGGTCGGCGAAGGTGACGCCGCCCGGCAAGGCGCCGGGCAGACCTGTTTGCCGCTGCAGGGTATAGGCAAGTTCGGCGCAGGCGGGACGCAACACGTTCTCGTCTTGGTCGAAGGCGAGCAGATGGTGGGTGCGCGGCGCGGCGTACAGTACCGGCTTGCCGTGTTCGAGCACGATCATGGTGCCGGCTCTGCGTGTCGGCCGGCCCGTGTTGGCCGGCCATGCGATGACCGATCCGGTGAGGTTGGCGGGATCGGTGGCATCCAGTGCGACGTCGGATTGGCTGTGCCATTGGCCGTTGCTCTCGCGCAGCATGTTCACCGTATCGGAGGCGGCGAACTGGGCCGCGCCGAACCCGGTGACGAACATGCCGCGCGTGAGCAGACCGTGCTCTTCCATCCGTTTGAGCACAGGATACAGCGCGGAGAATCCGCCTTCGATGTCGTCCTGCTCGACCAGTGGCTGCGCGATGACGCCATAACGGTCGAGTAGTATCTCCACCTGTGCGATGGCACGGCGTTCGGGCGTGACCGTCTCGCCGCCCACCGATGCGTCCATATCCGCCGTCGATGGAGGCAACGGCTCACTGTCTTGTTCGGGAATGTCTTGCGCAATGGGCGCTGACCATAGTCCGCCAAGCGTCGCTGGCGTACGCGCCTGTACGCGGATGCGCCGCCGGGAGGCTCGCGCCGGGGTGCGTGCCGACTTGTTCCCCGCGTCCAGCGCCCGCACCGAGTTCAACGAGCTGTTGGTGATCTTGCCTTGCCAGACAAGCGACCAGAGGGCTCCCTCGAACTGGTGTTGCGACCATGCCTGCGGCACGATCTCGCCGGTGCTTGGATCGACGATGTCCGTGCCGGCCTCATGCCATCGTTCCCGTGCGAGTTGCGCCAACTGGTCGGCGCGGTAGGCTCCCCCGGACGACAGCGCGGCAAGGATTGCCTCGGGTATGGTCAGAGGGTTATCCTCTGACCATGTTCGCTGCCCATCGGCGTTTGCTCCGATGCGATCCTGCATGTCCCGGCCGTACAGGAGCGAATCGGCGGGATGGAACATGATCTGTCCCGGTTCGCTGGCCTTGGTGTCCGTGGCTTTGCAGCCTTCCCATACCACGTCCCCGTTGGCGATCAGCTCGTCCAGCATGGCCGGCGCATAGTCGCCCACCCGTGCGGGAAATACCGAGGCTTCCCACACCGTCAGCGGCAAGGCCACGCCCTCGAGCTGTTCGATGACGCGCATCAGCCCGTCCTGGCCCTGCCAATGCGCTCCGCCGACCGGGCCGACGCCTTGCCGGTCAAGCAGGAATGCCTGGAACACGGCTGGTTCGACCGGCCGTATCGCCTTGCGCGCCTTGGCCAGCGACTTGGCGCGAATACGACGGAAGACGTCCCGGTGCAGCCATTGCGTGCCCTCAAGGCCGCTCATGAACGTGCCGGTCAACAGTTCGCCCCGCTGTTTGAGCCGGTCCAGCGCGTGCACGGCGTCGTCGGCCGCAACATGCAGATCGACGATCATCCGGTCGGCGGTGAACGGCCCGTGGGTTTTGGCGTAGCGGGCGACCCGGCCATCGATGTCATGATCGTCCAATTCGTTCCAGAACGTACGATCGGCAAGCTGTTGTTCGACTTCCGCGATCACCTCCGGGTCGAGCACCGTGGACATGTCGGTGGTGCCGAGCAGTCGTTCCAGCACGTCCGGGTCCATCGACAGCATCTGCGTGCTGCGTTCGGCCTGAGGCACGTCGTACTGGTACATGACCGCGCCGACGAATCCGAACAGCAGGTTCTCCGCCAACGGCGACGGTACCTGCGTATCCGTGACGTGCAGGACGATGGTGCCGGCATCGAGTGAGGTCATGATCTCGCGCAGGGCCGGCAGATCGTAGACATCCTGCAGACATTCGCGCGCGGTTTCCAATAAGAGCGGGAAGTTCCGACGCAGTCTGGCGGCGTTGAGCAGCTGAGCGGCGCGAAGCCGCTGCTGCCAGAGGGGCACACGCTTGCCGGGTTCGGTGCGTGGCAGGAACAGGGATCGCGCCGCGCATTCGCGGAACCGCGCGGCGAACAGCACGCTCTCCCCCACCTGCGTTTCGATGATGCGTTGCAGTTCGTCGGGGTCGAACCTGACGAGCTCCTGAACGGGTATGGACCCTTCCCCGTCGGGCAGACGGATGATGATGCCGTCGTCGGCCGCGTACACCTGCCCGTCGAATCCGTACCGCTGCTTCAACCGGGTGGTGATGGCCATCGCCCACGGTTCGTGCACGCGTCGGCCGAACGGCGAGTGCACGATGATACGCCAGTCGCCTTCCTCGTCGGGGCACCGTTCGATGACGATATCGCGGTCGCCGGGCAGGATACCGGTTGCCGCCCGCTGCTCAGAGAGCAGCGTGGCGAGATTGTCGATGGCGTTGTCGTCAAGGCCGTCCTCACGCAGACGCCGTTCCGTGTCTTTGTCGAAACGTGGTTTGCTTCCCGCAGATATGTCCCCGCTCATATCGCCGGCGAGCGTCGCAGATCGCGTCGGGTCGGGCAGCCCTCGGGCGATGTCGCGGATGAACCGGCCCTTGGCTTTGCCGAACCCGTAGTCGCGGCCGTTGCCTTCCCCGTGCCAGAACGGCAGTCGTGCGGTGCGTCCCGGCGCGGGGATGACGACGACCCGGTCGCGTGTGATCTCCTGGATCTGCCATGTGGAGGTGCCGAGGGTGATCACGTCGCCGACACGTGATTCGTAGACCATCTCCTCGTCGAGTTCGCCGACGCGTCGTGGCCCTTTGCCGGCGTCCGCTTCGGGAAGGACGACCGTGTAGAGTCCGCGGTCGGGAATGGTACCACCGCTGGTGACGGCAAGCCGCTGCGCACCGGGCCGAGCGGAGATGATGTCGTCCTCCCGGTTCCACATGAGCGGTGGCCGGAACGCGGAGAAGTCCTCGCTGTTGTAGGCGCCGGCCATCATGCCCATGACCGCGTCGAACATGTCACGCCCAAGGTCGTTAAACGGGGCTGCCTTGCGTACCGTCGCATACCAATCGTCCGGTTTGAGGTCGCCCATCGCCGCGGCGGCGACGGTTTGCTGGGCGAGGATGTCGAGCGGGTTGCGCGGTATGGCCAGCGACTCGAGTGCTCCAGCCTTCATGCTTTCGAGACTGGCGGCGACGCCGATGATCTGTTCGCGGGTCAACGGATAGAACAGCGCGTGTGAGACACCTCCGACACGGTGGTCGGCGCGGCCCACACGCTGCAGACCGGATGCGACCGATAACGGCGGCGAGATTTGGATGACCAGATCTACCGATCCCATATCGATGCCGAGTTCGAGGCTGCTGGTGGCTACCACGCAGCGCAGTTGGCCTCGTTTGAGCTGTTCCTCGATCTGCTTGCGCCGGTCCTTGGAGACGGAACCGTGATGGGCCATCGCGATCACGTCGCCCGGTTCATGCGATTGCACGAGCATGGTGGTCGACCCGACCACCGCGTCGTAATGGCCGGCGAAGCCTCGTCCTTCCGGAGAAGTAATGGGATGGGCGGCGCCACGCCGCTCGGTGTAGAGGTCGTTGAGCCGCGCGGTGAGTTTTTCCGCCAATCCTCTCGAATTGACGAACACCAGCGTGGTGTGGTGTGCGAGGATCTCGTCGAGCACGCTGCGTTCCACGACCGGCCAGATGGAGCCGGAGGTCCGGTCGCCGTTCGCGCCGACAAGATCGACGGTGTCGCCGGAGTCTTCCCGTGCAGAGGACGACGGTGCACGCCTGCTATGCGCAGGTTCTGCATCGGCCGTCAACCCGCGTCGTTCGGCGAGTCGTCTCATGGCCGGCGTGACGCCGGAGATGGGCTGGGTACCGGCACGCTGGACATCCACGCCTCCGGCGCGCGACGACGCGTTGGCGGATTGCAGGTCACGCATGTTCGCCAATGGTTCGATCACGCGCAGGTCCATCGCCGGACTGGACTTGGGGTTGACGATGTCGACCGGCTGTACGCCGCCAAGGAACCGTGCCGCGGCTTCGGGCGGGTTGACGGTTGCGGACAGCCCGATGCGCTGCGCCGGCGCACCGGTGAGCAGATCGAGCCGTTCGAGACTGAGCGCGAGGTGCGCGCCGCGTTTGGTGCCGGCGAGCGCGTGCACCTCGTCCACGATCACCGTATCGACCGTGTTCAGGATACGACGCGCCTTGGAGGTGAGCAGCAGGTACAGGGATTCCGGCGTGGTGACGAGGATGTCCGGAGGATGGGCGACGATGGCCCGCCGCTCCTGCGGTGTGGTGTCGCCGCTGCGGGTCGCTACGGCGATGTTCGGCGCATGTAGCCCCATCGCTTCGCATTGGGCGGCGATGCCCTCAAGCGGCGTTTGCAGGTTCTTGGCTACGTCAACGGCGAGCGCTTTCAACGGCGAGACGTACAGTACCGTGACGCCTCGGCGATCGGCCCGCCGTTTGCGGCCGGCCGCCGATGGACCGGATGGAGACGGCTTGGCGGCAAGGACCGTCTCGGGCGCTGGACGTGCGGCCCGTTCCCCCATCAGCCGGTCGATGGCCGAAAGGAATGCGGACAGGGTCTTTCCCGAGCCGGTGGGCGCGATGACCAGCACGTTCCTGCCTGATTGGATGGCCGGCCATGCCGCTTGCTGGGCATCGGTCGGCCTGACGAACGCATGTTTGAACCATGCCTTGGTGGGCTCCGAGAACAGATTCAAACATTCGTACATGTGTTCGATTATGCCCGGAGCCGCGGACGATGCGACACGCGACGCCCTTGTCTACGACGCCCCGTCCGCATCATCATCGTCGACCCATTCGAGCACGTCGCCGGGCTGGCAATCAAGCACCTCGCAGATGCGGTCGAGCGTGGAGAAACGGATGGCCTTGGCGCGGCCGTTCTTGAGCACGGACACGTTGACCGGCGTGATGTCGATGCGCTCGGCGAACTCACTCACGCTCATCTTGCGTCTGGCAAGCATCACGTCGAGGTTTACGCGAATCGTCATCAGATCACCGCCTCAAGCTCGTCGCGCTGAGCGATGGCCGCCGCAAGCAGCGAACGCATGACGAGCATGAGCAGGATGAAGGCGACGATGAGCAGCAGCGCGACGACACAGGCGAGGCTCAATGCGAACGCGCCCATCGCCACGTCCGTCATCACACCCTGATACGCGTCGTAGTAGGCGTTATGGACGAACGAGTTGTACAGCAGCACGAACAGCACCAGCACGCCTTCCGCGCCGGCGCATCCGATGATGACGTTGTCCCACAGGATCGCCTTGCCGGAGAATACGTCTCGCCGCTTCACCAACGTCAGCAGGTTCCACAGCGGCACCAGCGCGACCTCGAAGCATGTGACGCCGAGCAGCCCGGCAACGGTGTATGGCCATCTCGCGGCCGCAAATTCCGGGAATGCCGTCACGAAATCGCCAGCCGCAACATACATGACGATTTGCCCCCATAGGCAGATCAGCTCGAACAATACGATCAGCACCTTGAGCGCGGCGATCGCCCGCGGATGGAATTCCCTCCATGTCCGCGCGTCGTCATCCGCCGACGGCACGGCGGATGCCACGCAACCTCGTAACCGACTGATGCCTCCCATATCAACACCGCCTTCCCATTCGACAATCACTATCGACAATCGATTATCACTAAACGTAACTCGATAGTAATCTATCGTTTTTCGATATGCAAATTTGGTGAAGAACCAGACTCTGACCACCCGACGCCCCACAGCGCGACCTTACGCTGGCAGCATGAGCACTTCGCGTCACGAATCAACCGAAATCCAATCCGAAGATATATCCGGCACCCAGTCCGAATCCGGCATCACGCCCGTCGAACAGGCCTACGAACCGAGCCAAACCGACACCGCCGCGGTCTCCCCCAACACGCAGCCCGCCGCAACTGCCGAACAGACACCCAAACCTCGCACCATCCAGCTGCTCGTCGCTTCGTTCATTATTCCGCTGCTGTTCGATCGCATGGTGTTGGCCGGACCGCCATCGACCTACGGACACATCCGCACCGCGAGTCTGTTATTCGCGGCATTCTGGCTATCCTGCGTCGCCATCGTCACCGCGCTGCACTGGCATGCCGCATGCCGGCGTCCGCTGACATGGTTCACCACCGCCGCCATCGCCGCGCTTGCCGTCTGGCTGGTCATGTCGGCGCACGGCATGTTCTCGGACAACCTCGAATACGGCCTCATCACCGGCATATGCGCCATTCCGTCGCTGCTGATGCTGCACGTACAGCTGGCCAACGGACGCTACGACGCCCGCCATCCGTTCGGCATTGCGCTGCGCTGGCTGACAGGCTGGCTGATCCAGCCGTTCACCGGGCTCGGACGGTTCGGACGGGCAATATCGTCGGCGGTCCACGCCGCCATCAGCGGCAGGCAACGTCCGACGATGCGTCGCATCGGCGTCGCACTGCTGATCTCCGTGCCGGTGCTGACCGTGCTGGTCGCGCTGCTGGCGAGCGCCGACATGGTGGTGTCGTATGGCATCTCGCGTCTGTTCGGCGACCTTGATCTCACGTCGTTGCTTATGCATGCGCTCGCGGTGCTGCTGCCGATGCCGTTCCTGTTTTCGCTGCTGGACAATCAGGAGCGTTCCGATGGCGAGATGGCGGCGCTGTACGGCAAGTCCGTGTCACTGTCGTTGGACACGCTGGTGACTGCCATCGTGCTGGGTCTGGTACTGGCGGTGTATGCGTTGTTCTGCGTGGTGCAGTTCACGTTCCTGTTTGCCGGCGAGGGGCTTCCAGGCGGTCTGACGTATGCCGAATACGCGCGCGGCGGGTTCTTCCAACTGTTGTTCGTCGCGGCGGTGAATCTGGCGATGTTCGGCCTTGTACTGACATATGCGAAGCGCACTCGCATGATCGAGGCGATGCTGGTCGGCCTGGTTGCGGCGACCGGCGTGATGTTGGCGTCGGCTGCGACGAGGCTGGGATTGTATGTGGGCGCGTACGGCCTGACGTGGCTGCGGTTCGCATCGCTGACGTTCATCGGACTGCTCGCCGTGATGCTGGCGCTGTGCCTGGCGCGGATGCGGTTCGCACGGCTGCCGCTGACCACGACGTGCTTCGTGCTGTTCGTGGTCTGGTATGTCGTGCTGGGGTATTGCGATCCAGTGGCGCTGATCGAGCGATACAACATGGCGCACGGGTTCCCGCCGTTCATGTAGTCGATAGGCCGACGAATCGTTTCGTCCTGTCGTCGCACTGCCGGTGGAGCACCATCGCAGAGCGCGGCCGGCGAGCGCCTCAGCCACGCTTCCTACGCAACGTTTCGTGCATGGCGACCATGAGCGCAAGGAAGGCGAACAGGTAAAGCGGGAACAGGCGGATGGTCACGTATTGGGCGATGAGGCCGAACAGCGGCGGCATGAGCATGGTGCCGACATAGGCGCAGGCCATCTGCACGCCGACGATGGCCTGCGAGTTCTCCTCGCCGAAATAGGCGGGCGTCGAATGGATGATGCACGGGTAGACGGGGGCGCAGCCGAGGCCGAGCACGGCGAGTCCGGCGTAGACGCCGAGATGGTTCGGCAGCGGCAGCAGCATGACGATGAGCCCCGCGAGGATGAGCGCCTGGCCGAGGCGGATCATGGCGGGGTCGGACAGGCGCATGGTGAGGAATCCGCTCAGGGCACGGCCGATGGTGATGCCGAAGTAGAGGACGGCGATGCGGCTGGCGGCGGTCACCTTGTCGACGCCGTCGGCGAGCACCATGTAGCTGCTGCCCCACAGCATGGCGGTCTGTTCGATGGCGCAGTAGCACAGGAACATCACGAGGATCTCCTTGGCGCCGCGGATGGCGAGCACGCCCCTGACGCCCAACGGCTTGCGCGGTTCCGCAGCGGGCGCGGCCCCGCCCGTATCGCCCGCCTCGCCGCCGGACGTCTTGCGCGACCTCCACAGCGGCAGGCTGAACACCAGCATGACGGTGAGCATGATCTGCAGCATGCCGATGTACCGGTAGCCCCACGGCCATCCCTGGCCGTTGGACAGCGCATGGCCCATGACGTACGGCCCGACGAGCGTGCCGACGCCCCACATGCAGTGCAGCCAGCTCATGTGCTTGCTTTCGTAGTGGATGGCGACGTAGTTGTTGAGCGCCGCGTCCACGCCGCCGGCGCCAAGCCCGTACGGGATGGCCATGCCGATGAGCGCCCAGTAGTTCGGCGCGATGGAGAAGCCGAGCAGCGCGGCGGCGGTCATGCCGACCGATACGGCGGTGACGCGGCCCGCGCCGAACCGCAGCGTCATGCGGTCGCTCAGGAGCGCGGAGACGATCGTGCCGGCGGAGATCGTCATCGAGATGCCGCCCGCCCACGAGACGGGCGCCCCCAGATCCTGGCTCATGGTCGGCCATGCGGAGCCGAGCAGCGCGTCGGGCAGACCGAGGCTGATGAAGGCGATGTAGATCACGGCGAGCAGCAGATTGACCACGACGGTTCCTTTCGCGATATCCGGTCGAAGATCATGTCGTCATTCGACGAACCCAATATGTACGTTCGTACACACCATACCGGAACAGTTTGATAATTACCAGTCGGTAAGCAGCGACACGCCGGGCGTCGCCGAACTTTCCCGAGCGACGGTCGCGTCAACGACCCTTCGCGCACGGCGAACTATGGCATGTCGCGCGCAAACCCGTCATGATGGTGACGGAACATAAGGCCACAAGCCGAATAAAGGAGCAACATGATGACCACAAGCGATACGATGCGGCAGACCAGGACCGAGCACGACTGCATCGGCACGATGGAGGTGCCGGCGGACGTCTACTGGGGCATCCACACGCAACGCGCGATCGGCAACTTCACCGTCTCCGGCATCCCCGATTCCGCCCATCCGCAGCTCGTGAAGGCGTACGCCACCGTCAAGCGCGCCTGCGCCGAAGCCAACGAGGAACTCGGTCTGATCGACCACGCCAAGGCGCGGGCTATCATCGCCGCGTGTCTCGAGATCGAGGGCGGCAAACTCGCCGACCAGTTCCCCGTGGACGTGCTGCAGGGCGGCGCGGGCACCTCGACCAACATGAACATGAACGAGGTGATCGCCAACCGCGCGCTCGAGATCGCCGGCCACGCCCGCGGCGACTACTCCTACATCCATCCCAACGACGACGTGAACCACTGCCAGTCCACGAACGACACGTATCCGGCCGCATGCAAGATCGCATTGATCGACGCGCTCGGCCCGCTGGCCGAGGAGACGAAGAAACTCGCCCGAGCGTTCCACGATCTGGCCGACCGGCACATCAACGACGTGACGATCGGCCGCACGCAGCTGCAGGACGCCGTGCCGATGACCTACGGCCAGGAGTTCCACGCGTTCGCGAGCTTCATGAAGGCCGACACGCACGAGCTCGAACGCGTCGTGCCGCAGCTCATGTCGCTCAATCTCGGCGCGACGGCCATCGGCACCGGCATCTGCGCCGATCTGCGATTCCGCAAGGCCGCCACCGAGCATCTGGCCCGCATCACCGGCTTGCCGATCACGGCCGCGCCCGATCCGATCGCCGCGATGACCGACATGAGCGCGTACATCGCCGTGTCGCAGACCGTGAAGAACCTTGCGATCCATCTGAAGAAGGCGGCGGACGACCTGCGTCTGCTCAACTCGGGCCCGCATGACGGATTCAATGATCTCAACGTGCCGGCGCGGCAGGCCGGCAGCAGCATCATGCCCGGCAAGGTGAACCCGGTGATCCCCGAATGCGTGGACCAGTGCTGCTTCATGGTGTTCGGCATGGACACGACCGTGACGTGGGCCGCATCGGAAGGCCAGCTGCAGTTGAACGCCTTCGACCCGGTGATGATCCACGCGCTGCTCGGCGGCATCGACCTCATGACCCGTGCGATGGCGATGTTCCGCGAACGCTGCGTGGACGGCATCACCATCAACGCCACCGTGGGACGCCGCTACGCCGAGTATTCGCCGTCGATCGCGGCCACGCTCAACGATGCGATCGGCTACGAGCATGCGGCCGACATCGCCAAGGAGGCGGCGGTCAGCGGACGGTCCGTGCGCGAGGTCGCCGGCGAGCGCACCGACCTGCCGGCCGAACAGCTCGACGCACTGCTTGATCCGATCGCCTTGTCTCGCCGGCTCGGGCAGACCTGCCGCGAACATCAGTGACGACGACAATGGGGTCGGCTCTCCGGCATTGCGTCCGGAAAGCCGACCCCATCATCTATCCGTCATTTCGACCGAGCGAAGCGAGTGGAGCAATCTCCTCTCCCCCGGCCACATGCATCGTATAAGTTTTCTCGACTCGGCTTCGCCTCGCTCGAAATGACACTCGACGATCAGGCCGATCAGGTGTCGATCTTGGAGCGGTCGAAGTCGTCGGCGTTGTCGACGATGAACGCCTTGCGCGGCGGTACGTCGTCGCCCATGAGCAGACTGAAGATGCCCGCTGCCTGGGCGGCGTCCTCCATGCGGATGCGCCGCAGCATACGCGTGCGCGGGTCCATCGTCGTGTCCGCCAACTGGTCGGCGTCCATCTCGCCCAGACCCTTGTAGCGCTGGATGTCCGGGTTATACGAGATCTTGCGCCTGTCGAGGTCGGCGAGCTTGCCGGCGAGTTCGTCGTCGGAATACGTGTAGATGTACTCGCCCTTGTGCGAGCCGGCCAACGCGATGCGATGCAACGGCGGGACGGCCGCATACACGTGCCCCGCTTCGATGAGCGGGCGCATGTACCGGTAGAACAGGGTGAGCAGCAGGATACGGATGTGCGCGCCGTCGACGTCGGCATCGGTCATCATGATGATCTTGTTGTACCGCGCCTGTTCGATGTCGAAGCTCTGGCCGGAGCCGGCGCCGACGACCTGGATGATCGCCGCGCATTCCTTGTTGGACAGCATTTGCGCGAGCGACGCCTTCTGCACGTTGAGGATCTTACCTCGAATCGGCAGCAGCGCCTGGAACGCGGAGTTGCGCGCGGCCTTGGCCGTGCCGAGCGCGGAGTCGCCCTCGACGATGAACAGTTCGGCCACGTCGTCGTTGCCCGGCTGGCAGTCGGACAGCTTCGGCGGCATGGAGGCGGATTCGAGCGCGTTCTTGCGGCGCGTGACCTCTTTGGTCTTGCGCGCCTGGATGCGCGCGTGCATCTCGCCGACGATCTTGTCGAGCACGCGGCCGGACTGTTCCTTGTAGCCGCGCTTCGAGCCGGTGATCATCTCGCCGAACTGCCGGTCAGTCATTCTCGTGACGATCGGCTTGACCTGCGCGGTGCCGAGCACGTCCTTGGTCTGGCCCTGGAACTGCGGTTCGGCGATGCGCACGGTGACGACGGCCACGAGTCCGGCCATGATGTCGTCGCGTTCGACCTTCTGCGCGGGGTCCTTGAGGTTGACTTTGAGCTTGCGGGCGTTGTCTTCGACGGTTTTGCGGATCTGCTTGGTCAGGCTCAGGAGGAACCCGTCGACGTGCATGCCGCCGCCGGGAGTCTCGACGACGTTGACGAAGCTGCGGATCACCGTATCGTACCCGTTGACCCAGCGCAGGGCGATGTCGACGCCGCAGTCGCGCTTGACCTTCTGCGCATGCAGTTCGCCGTTCTCGCCGACGGCCTGCGTCTCCTCGACGTACGTGTCCTGGCCGCTGATGCGCCAGATGTCGGACACCGGCTCGCCGTTCGACAGGAAATCCACGAAGTCCTTGACGCCGCCGGTGTGGCAGAATTCCTCGACACGCCGGTGCGTGTGGCTGGCCGCGTCGGCCTTGGCGACGGCGACTGCGGCGGATTCGCCGGCAATGGCCGCAGTCTCATCGGCATCGTCAAGGTCCGGTTCGCCGCCATCATTCTGTGTCGATTCGACCGTCGCTTCCGTCACAGCGGCGTCCTGCGCGTCGTCGATCTCACGCAGTTCGTCGACGGTTTCGTCGCCGGTCGCCGGAATATGTTCGTCGATGACGGTGATCCTCAGCCCGGGCACGAGGAAGCTGGTCTGACGGACGCGGTCGATGAGCTGCTCGTAGCTGAACTGCGCGGTGTCGTTGAAGATCTCGGGGTCGGCCCAGTACCGGATGCGCGTGCCGGTGGTCTTGGGGCTGACCTTGCCGATGATCTCGAGTTCGGTCGGCTTGTTCTTGCGGGTACGTTTGAACGGCGAGTCCGGAGACGGATGCGTCGGATCGGCGTCCGCATACACGCCGGGATGTCCCTGATGGAACGCCATGTGGTGCGTTTTGCCGTCGCGGTCGACCTCCACGTCAAGACGCGAGCTCAAGGCGTTGACGACCGACGAGCCGACGCCATGCAGACCGCCGGCGGCGTTGTAGGAGGCGTTGCCGAACTTCGCGCCGGCATGCAGTTTGGTGAGCACGACCTCGACGCCGGTGAGCTTGGTCTTCGGTTCAACGTCGACGGGGATGCCGCGACCGTTGTCGGCCACTTCGACGGAGCCGTCGGTATGCAGGGTGACGGTGATGTGGTCGCACGCGCCGGCCAAGGCCTCGTCCACGGAGTTGTCGATGATCTCCCACAGGCAGTGCATCAGGCCCTGGCTGTCGGTCGTGCCGATGTACATGCCTGGACGCTTGCGTACCGCGTCAAGGCCTTCGAGCACGGTAAGACTGTCGGCACCGTAGGATTCGGGCATGGTTCTCCTTATTCAGTCAACACGTGGGAAAAAATCGTGCTCCCCGGTCATGGGGAGCACGAAGGCGGATCATTGATCCAGGAAGTCGCGCAGGGTCTGCGAACGCGAGGGGTGGCGCAGCTTCGACATGGTCTTGGACTCGATCTGGCGGATGCGCTCACGGGTCACGCCATACACGCGGCCGATGTCGTCGAGCGTCTTCGGCTGGCCGTCCTCGAGGCCGTAGCGCATCTTGATGACGCCGGCCTCGCGCGGGGACAGCGTCTCGAGCACCTGCTTGAACTGCTCCTGCAGCAGCGAGAACGCGACCGCGTCGGACGGCGCGATGGCGTCGGTGTCCTCGATGAGGTCGCCGAACTCGGAATCGCCGTCCTCGCCGAGCGGGGTGTGCAGCGAGATCGGCTCGCGGCCGTACTTCTGCACTTCCTGCACCTTCTCGACCGGCATGTCGAGCTCGCGCGCCAGCTCGTCGGGCGTGGGCTCGCGGCCGAGATCCTGCAGCATCTGACGCTGCACGCGGCTCAGCTTGTTGATCACTTCGACCATGTGCACGGGCACGCGGATGGTGCGCGCCTGATCGGCCATGGCGCGGGTGATGGCCTGGCGAATCCACCACGTGGCGTACGTGGAGAACTTGAAGCCCTTCTTCCAGTCGAACTTCTCGACGGCGCGGATCAGACCGAGGTTGCCTTCCTGAATGAGGTCGAGGAAGAGCATGCCGCGGCCGGTGTAGCGCTTGGCGAGCGAGACGACGAGTCGCAGGTTGGCCTCGAGCAGGTGGTCCTTGGCCTTCTTGCCGTCGTTCGCGGCCCACTTGAGCTCGCGCTTGCGCTTGAAGTCCATCTTGTCGGACTCGGTGTCGAGCAGGTGTTGCGCGTACAGGCCAGCCTCGATGCGCTCCGACAGGTCGACTTCCTGTTCGGCGTTCAGCAGGCTCACGCGGCCGATCTGCTTGAGGTAGTCCTTGACCGGATCGGCGGTGGCGCCAGCGGCGATGACGCGACGCTTCGGATTGCCCGACGGGGTCAGGTTGTCGTCGTCCTCGTCGTCGATCTCCTCGTCGTCCTCGGACTCGTCATCGTCGTCGCCGTCCAGATCGTCGTCATCGTCGGCAACGTCGTCCAGATCGTCGTCCAGATCGTCCAGATCGGCGTCGACGTCCTGATCCTCGTCGTCCTCGATCTCGTCTTCGTCGGTGACGTCGGCTTCCTTTACGGGAGCCTCCTTCTGGGCGGTCTTGCGCTTCGTTCCGGCAGAGGTTTTCGTCGAAGACTTCTTCTTCGCCTTGGCTGCGGTCTTGCGTGTGGGCGTCGCCTTTTCGGTTTCCTCGGCGCCGTCCTGGGTTGCCGTCGCATCCTTCTTGGCCAAGCTTATCCTCCTATTGATCCTGCCGCCGCACGCTTATACCACATAAGGCGCACTTCTGGCAAGGGCAAATCGTCAACTATTGGAGTTAACCACCTTGCAAGGACGATTATTCCCGTTCCACCACGCGCGAACGAAAAACGCGACGTGCCGCATCGTCAGGAGCCGCTCCAGGCCGGGCGGATGTCGCGTTCGGCCAGCGACACCACGATGCCGGCGAGCGTGCAGTTCTCGTCCAATGCGAGACATTCCAGCGCGCGGATTGCGGCACGATCGTCGTTCATCCACCACAGCACATAGGCGAGCGCGGCCAATGGCTGTACCTTCCACCGTTCCGGCACCGCACCGCTCATCCGCTCCAGCATTGCCGTTCCCCTCAGGCAGCGTTCGGTGTCGGGCCTGGCACGCGCGTCATGGAAGGCGCTCGTCATCATGTCCGACATGCCGCATCGTACGCGGTCGGAATGCGGCTGCGAGGCGATTTCGATCATCATCCGTTCGTCGCAGGGGCTTCCGACGACCAGTGACACGATCGCGGCGTCCCGGATCGGCAGCGACTCGGCCATACCCACGGCGAATACGGCCATGTTGCCGTCGCTGAGCAGGCTTGCGGGGTCATGTGGCCGCCGTACCGATTCCAGAGTCCGCATCCATTGCGAGAACGGGTCGCGCACCCATGCGCGGTTCCCGTCGGACGGCCCGATGGATCGCCGCATGTCGCGGAATCGTCGTGTCAGCAGTTCCAGTTCGGCGTCGATGAACGATTCCTCGGCCAAATCATGATGGATATCCGACGATGGGAACATGTCGTCGTCGATGACGCGCGGCGGAAGCGGCGACGCCGATCGCACCGGCGGCGGGTCGCCCTGGCGGCGGCGCTGTCGCGTGTTGCGCCTCGACGCTCGATTGGTCGGTGGTGTCGTGGTCATGATCGTCCTCCTTGACTATGTGGGTTGCCCGGCGAACCGGTCACGCGCATCCGCGCGCGTTGCATACCACTATGCACGATTCGCGTCGTTTGGGTGGTGTTTTTCGGCCTATGTGGTCGAAAGGTTGAAATCGTTGGAATTCCGCCACTCTTGTATTCGACAACCTATGTGGATAACCTTAGAGGCATGAATCTTGACTTGGATAAGGCCGCCATCGAGGCGCGAATCGCCCATCTGGTACACGCCACCGTCGGCCCTAGGGGCGAGCAGGGCACCCTCGTCGCGTCGTGCCGCACCGTGCTGGACGAGGTCACCCGGCAGGCGTTGACCTCCAGCGAAGGCGGCAAACGGCTGCGTGCGCTGCTGCTGCTCGACGCGTTCGACGCGACCGCGGCAGACGCGACGGCAGCCGGCCGCGACGAGCGCACGGCGGACGTACGCGATCATGCGCTCGATCTGGCCTGTGCGATCGAAGTGTTCCAGACCGCGGCGCTGGTGCACGACGACATCATCGACGATTCCGATCTGCGGCGAGGCAAACCGTCCGCGCATCGAGCGTTGGCGACGGCGACGCGTTCCGATGCGATCGGCAACGGTCTGGGCATCATGCTGGGCGATCTGCTGGCCACCGCCAGCGTGGACATCGCCAACGCCGCGGCCCGCAACCTGCCGTCGTCGGATGCGGTCGTGGCCGCGTTCCTGAACATGCACCGCGAGGTGGAGATCGGTCAGGTGCTCGATTTGGCCGTCGAGCTGACGCCGTTGGACGATCCGCGCACGTTGGCGGAGGCGTCGTTGAACGTGTTCCGCTGGAAGACCGCGAGCTATACGACGATCGCCCCGATAGAGCTGGCGCTGCTTGCCTCCGGATGTTCCCCCGCCGACGCGCGGGGCAAGGCGTTGGAGGTCGGCAAGCCGCTGGGACTCGCGTTCCAGCTTGCGGATGATCTGCTGGACGTGATCGGTTCGAGCAAGAACACCGGCAAACCGGTCGGCGGCGATATCCGCGAAGGCAAGCGCACCGTGCTGCTGGCGGATGCGCTCGACGCCGCCGCCCCGGCCGACCGAGCTGAGCTGGTGCGCCTGTTCGAGGCCGCGCACCGCGATGACGATCAGGTTCGCCATGTCATCGAGCTGTTCGGCTCGACCGGCGCGGTGGATCGTTCCAAGGAGCGCATCGGCGACCTATGGCGGCAGTCGCGGGCGGCGATCGAACGGCTTGGACTGTCGGATGACGGGACCGCGATGCTGACCGAGGCGTGCGCACGTTTTGTACCTCTTGCGTAAGAACGGCCGTTTCACGCGCCTTCCCGGCATGCCACCGGGTAGACTGGCATGAGATTTCCATGATGATATGAGGGGTCAGACGTACAAGATGAGCGAAGCCGTGCACACTCCCGAAGATCCGCTGATCGGGAGGATGATCGAGGATCGTTACCATGTCGTCCGCAGGATAGCCGAGGGCGGCATGGCCACGGTGTATGAGGCGTTGGATACGCGGCTTGACCGCACGGTCGCCATCAAGGTCATGCACATGCAGCTGGCGCAGGGGCCGCACCGGGACCAGTTCGTGGAACGCTTCCGCCGCGAGGCGAAGTCGGCGGCCTCGATCGCGAACCCGCATATCGTGCAGGTGTACGACACCGGCGAGGTGGACGGCCTCGATTTTCTGGTCATGGAGTTCGTGCATGGCGTGAACCTGCGCCGCGAGATGAACGAGCAGGGCACGTTCACGGTGCGCGAGACGCTGCGCATCGTGGCCGAAACGCTTGATGGCCTCGCCTCGGCCCATCGTGCGGGCGTGGTGCATCGCGACATCAAGCCGGAGAACATCCTGCTCAACGATCGCGGCCATGTGCAGATCACCGATTTCGGCCTGGCGAAGGCCGCATCGCAGGCCACGCTCTCCTCGACCGGCATGCTGTTGGGCACCGCGGCGTATCTTGCGCCGGAGATGATCGAGAACAATCAGGCGACACCGCAGGGCGATCTGTATTCGGTGGGCATCATGGCGTGGGAGATGCTCGCCGGAGAAGTGCCGTTCATCTCCGATAATCCGGTCACGCTCGTGTTCAAGCACGTGCATGAGGACGTGCCGTCGATTTCGACCGTCTGTCCCGGCATCAATCCGCTGGTCGCCGCGTTCATCGCGCATCTGACCGCGCGCGCGGTCGACGCGCGCCCTGCGGATGCCGGTGCAGCGGCTCAGGAGCTGCGTCAGCTGACCGGGCAATTGGACATCGCATCCTGGACCTACCGCAAGGGTTCGTCCGCGCCGACGACGGGCAGTGCCGCCCCGGCTGCGTTCCCGGTCCCGGCGCCTCCCGCCACGCAGGTGATTCCTCCCGCTCCCCCGTCCCCGCAGTCCGCCACACGTGTCATGCCGGCCACCGGGGACGGCAACGGCGGCACTGCGACCGAGACGCTGCCTACCGGAGCGGATCGGAACGAACCCACGCAGACGCTTCCGTCCACGCCGATCCTGTCCGTGGCCGATCTACCGGATGAGGACGACGCAGTCGGCCATGGCCGTCACAGCGATGGCCATGTGATCGGTACAGCCACACGTTCGAGGATGCCGATCATCATCGGTTCGCTTGCCATACTGTTGATCGCGGCCGTCGCAGGCGGCGTGTCATGGTGGTATTTCCTCGGTCCCGGCAGCTACTGGACCGTGCCGAAGCCGGACGACGTGACCTGCACCGGCAACCAGTCGTGCAGCATCGCCGGCGCGAATTGGAACGCGTACAAGAGCACGCTGGGCGTATCCGACATCCCGTTCACCGTGACCGAACGCAACGACGACAACGTTCCGGCCGGCGCGATCATCTCCGCTGATCCGCAAACCGTCGGCTCGCATATCAGCAAGCGCGGTGGATCGTCCATGAGCGTGGTCGTTTCGAAGGGCGTGAAAACCGCAACGGTCCCGAACGACATTCTCGACTCGTCGTCGGATAACGGCAAGAACGTGCTGGACGCGTTGAAGTCGGCGGGTTTCGACAATGTCGGTCATGACGAATCGCAGGACCAGTATTCCGAAACGCTGCCAGAAGGCGCGGCGATCAGTATCACCGACGCGGATGGCAATGCGATCGAACCGGGCACGACGTTGCCGCACAATGCGACCATTACCGTCACGCTGTCCAAGGGACTGATGCCGGTGACCATGCCGGATATCACCGGCATGACGCAGTCCGAAATGGAATCGGCGTTGGCGCAGTTGAAGCTGACCGCGAACGTCACCGAGGAATACGACGACAAGGTCGCCAAGGGAACGGTGGTGTCGGCGTCCGAGGATACCGGTGCACAGCTGCACTGGGGCGATTCGGTCGACGTGGTGATCTCGAAGGGACCCGAAATGGCGAAGATTCCGTCCGGACTGGTCGGCAAGCAGGAAAGCGACGTGACCAAGACGCTGAAGGCGCTCGGCTTCGACGTGAAGACCGAGAAGGTGCTGGGAGGCCTGTTCGGCACGGTTCGCTCCGTGAAGAACGGGGACACCGATCTTGCGGACGGCGGTGAGGTCCGGCTGCGTGACGAGAACGGCAAGGCGACGGTGATCACGCTGACGATCGTGTGACCGCTGATTATGGAGGTATGTTTTGGGGGTGCAATCCAAACGGATTGCACCCCCAAAACATACCGGCGACTTTCCGCTACCGGCTGGTCGCCTAAGCGGCTTCGAGTTCTTTCTTCAGCCGCGCCTTGACCGCCTGAGCGTACTCGTCGACGTATTCCTGACCGCTCATGGCCTGAATCTCGCGGGTGACGCGGTCGGTCAGCTCACGCAGCTCGTCGTGCGTCACGTCCAGCTTCTTTTCGACCGGAATCGGCTTGCCGTAGATCACCTTCGTCTTGCCCTTGGCGGGAATCACCGTGCCCGGAGCCTGCAGTTCCCGAGAACCGATGATCGCGGTCGGCACGATCGGGCATCCGGTCTCGAACGCGAGACGCGCCGCACCGGTGTGGCCCTTGTACAGTTTGCCGTCGGGGCTGCGCGTGCCCTCGATATGGATGCCGAACAGGTGACCGTCCTCGATGATCTCACGCGCGTGCTCCAACGCGCCGAGCGATTTGGAACCGCCGGAACGGTCCACGGGGAACACGCCGACCGACGTGAACCACCACTTCTTGAACTTGCCCTTGATGCCCTTGCCCTCGAAGTATTCGGCCTTGCCCATGAAGTGCACCATGCGCGGGCAGGTGATCGGGATGAGCGCATCATCGATCACGGCCAGATGATTCGCGGCGATGATCGCGCCTCCCTCGCGCGGGATGTTGTTCAGCCCGGACACGGACGGTCCGAGACGGTGACGGGCGATGGGTCCGAACACTTTGACGAAGAACCAGTAGAGCATGGCGACGCTCCTTTCAGCCACTTGGCTTTGCCGCTGATTACAGTGGTGGATATGACTGACCTCAACAATAGCAATGGCGGTGAACGCCCGGGCCAATCGCCGAACGGCAATGGCGACAAGGACGATCTTGACAGCGCGTGGGCCGCGTTCGCAGAGGCGCATGCCGACGATCTGAAGGATGTGGAGCGCTCGCGCAGCGCCAAGCGGTTCGAGAAGCATGCACAGCGCAAGGAAAAGGAGGCATTGCTGTCCGTCAAGGACTTGGACAACGGCGTGTTCGTCGATGATCTGACGCCGCTGGGCCGACGGATGCGCGGGCCGCGAGACAACACGAATTCAAGTTGGCTGGACACGGATGACGTCATGAACCGTTACGGCGACGATTTCGTGCCGCCGAATCCGACAATCGGCCCGGTGAAGGCTTCCAAACTGGTGTTCTGGGTGATGCTGGTCGCCGGTATCGCCGGTGTCATCGCCTCGGTGTTCGTACCGGCGTTGGCGGCGATGCTGGGCACGATCTTCGGTGTGTGCGCATTGGTCGGTGCGGTGGGACTGATCATCCAACACAAGGGCCACACCGAAACGCGTAACGGTTACACCGACGACGGCGCCCGCGTGTAACCGCTGCGGCACGCGCGCAACAAACGCATTGGGGGTTGGTTCCCGCACGAATTGAATTGCCGGAACCAACCCCCAAACTATCTATACAGGTATCGTTGTCAGGCCTTGGCCTGTGCGGTTTCGATCCACTTGGCGAACAGCGCTTCCGCCTTGCCGGAATCGACGGCGTCCTGCGCGGCCGCATAGGCCTGCTGGAACCGCTCCCCCAGCGTGCCGTCGCCGACCAGATGTCCATCGGCCACGATCGCGGAGGCGGCGTTGAGCAGCGCGGTGGTACGCGCCGGGATATCCTTGCCGGCGAGGAAGTCGCGGAACGCGGTGGCGTTGACCTCAGGCTCGCCGCCCTTGAGATCGGCGACACTGACCGGGGCAAGCCCAAGTTCGACGGTCGGATCGAATTCAGTTTCCGTCACTTTGCCGTCGCGGATCTCCCACACGGACACCGGGCCGGTCGGGGCCAGCTCGTCAAGGCCTTCATGCGAGGTGTACACCATGCCGGACTGGCCGTTGGCGGCGTAGACGGCGGCCATGATCGGGCTCATCGCACGGTTGGCGCAGCCGATGGCGACGTGCGCCGGCTTGGCCGGGTTGGTCAGCGGGCCGAGCACGTTGAACACGCACGGGATGCCGAGCGCGGCGCGGATCGGGCCGACGAAGCGCATGGCCGGGTGGAAGGTGCGGGCGAACGCGAACGTGATGCCGACCTCGTCGCCAACCTCGCCCACCGCTTCCGGGGCGAGCGTCAACGGCAGCCCAAGCGCCTCGAGCACGTCGGCCGCACCGCACTTGGACGATGCGGCACGGTTGCCGTGCTTGACGATCTTCACGCCGGCTGCCGCGGCGGCGACCGATCCCATCGTGGACAGGTTCACGGTGGCGAATCCGTCACCGCCGGTGCCGACGATATCGGTCGTCTCGCCGCTGACGTGCAGCGGTACGGCGTGCGAGACCATCGCCTTGGCCGCACCGGACACCTCGTCGGAGGTCAGGCCCAGTTGCTGCTGCATGGCCAGCGCCGCGCCGACCGCGGCCGGATTCGCGTTGCCCTGCATCAGGTCGTCCACGAACCACTCCGATTCCTCCGCGCTCAAGTGGTTGCCCCCGACCAACTTGGTGAGAATCGACTTCCATGTGATCTCGGCCATGATGCCCTCCTTGGCGCTAACGGCGCCGTTATGTATGTATTCGCCGTTCATTGTAACGAGCTGACGTTTCGGCCAAGCCGATCTTCCATATAGCAAAACGAGAAAGCTCCCTTGCGGGAGCTTTCTCGTCATCGGATCAGAAGACCGTTTGCCCGGTCATCCGTCACTGCTCGTTCTGGCCGTGGCACATCTTGTACTTACGGCCCGAACCGCACGGGCACTGCGCGTTCTTCGGCGTGCCCGGGAAGGTGCGGCCGTCGGCCCACGGCGTCTTGAGCTCTTCGCTCTTCGGACGCTTGTTGGCCGGGACCTTGCCTTCGGCATGGCTGATCGGAGCCGGGCCGACGACGACCGGCGCGGACGCCTCGCCCGCTTCGGACGACTTCGCGGCTTCGGCGATCGCCGCGGCCTGTTCCTCGTCCACCTCGTCGTTCTCGTCCTCGGACGGTTCGGACGTGACCTCGGACTCGCCCTCGGTGGTTTCGGCGGACTGCTCGTCCTTGTCCAGCGTGTTCTCGACGGCTTCGACCGCGGCATCCTCATCGGACTCGGTGGTCGTGTCCTCGGTGCGGGCGACCTGCTCGACATCCACGTGGAAGAGCAGCTGGACGCTTTCCTCCTTGATCGCCTCGATCATGGAGTTGTACATCTGGTAGCCTTCACGCTGGTATTCGACCAGCGGGTCGCGCTGGCCCATGCCGCGCAGGCCGATGCCGTCCTTGAGGTAGTCCATCTCGTACAGGTGCTCGCGCCACTTGCGGTCGAGCACGGCGAGCACGACGCGGCGTTCGAGCTGACGCAGACCGTCGGAGCCGATCTTCTCCTCCAGCTTGGCGTATTCGGCCTTGATGGTTTCGACGATCGCGTCGCGCACGGCCTCGACGGCCTTCTCGCCCTTCGCCTTGCCGGCCGCATCCTTGGCGGCGTCGACATCGAAGGCGATCGGGAACACGGTCTTGAGCGCCTTGAACAGGCCGTCCCAATCCCAATCCTTCGGCTTCTCGGAACCGTTGTTGGCGCCCTTGATGTAGCTTTCGACGGTGTCCGCGAAGAAGCGCTCGATATCCTCGTGGATATCCTCGCCCTTGAGCACGGCCTGGCGCTCGGAGTAGATGACAGTGCGCTGCTTGTTCATCACGTCGTCGTACTTGAGCACGTTCTTACGGATCTCGAAGTTGCGCGACTCGACGGCCTTCTGCGCGGTGCGCACGCCCTTGGACACGCTCTTCGACTCGATCGGCTCGCCCTCAGGCATGCCCTTGGCCATGACGCGGGCGACGAGCTGCGTGTTGAACAGACGCATCAGATCGTCTTCCAGCGACAGGTAGAAGCGGGACTCACCCGGGTCGCCCTGACGGCCGGAACGACCGCGCAGCTGGTTGTCGATACGGCGGGACTCGTGGCGTTCGGTGCCGAGCACGTACAGGCCGCCAAGTTCGACGACCTCGTCATGCTCGTCCTTGACCTGGGCCTTGACCTCCTCCAGCACGCCCGGCCAACGCTTCTCGTACTCGTCCGGCGTGTCGTCCGGCGAATAGCCTTCGGACTTGAGCTTCTGGTCGGCGAGGAACTCGACGTTGCCGCCGAGCATGATGTCGGTACCACGGCCGGCCATGTTGGTGGCCACGGTGACGGCGCCCTTGCGGCCGGCGACGGCCACGACGGCGGCTTCCTTCTCGTGCTGCTTCGCGTTGAGGACCTGGTGCGGGATCTTGGCGATGTCCAGCAGCGAGGAGACGACTTCGGAGGATTCGACGGACGCGGTGCCGAGCAGGACCGGCTGACCCGCGTGGTGGCGCTTGGCGACGTCCTTGACGATGGCCGCCAGCTTCTCCTTCTTCGTGCGGAAGATGAGATCGTCCTGATCCTTGCGGATCATCGGCTTGTTGGTCGGGATCGGCAGCACGCCCAGCTTGTAGGTGCCCATGAACTCGGCCGCCTCGGTCTCGGCGGTACCGGTCATGCCGGCGAGCTTGTCGTACATGCGGAAGTAGTTCTGCAAGGTGATGGTCGCGAAGGTCTGGTTCTCGGGCTTGACCTCGACGCCTTCCTTCGCCTCGATGGCCTGGTGCAGGCCCTCGTTGTAGCGACGGCCCGGCAGGATACGGCCGGTGTGCTCGTCGACGATGAGCACCTCGCCGTGCGTGACAACGTAATCGCGGTCCTTGAGGAACAGTTCCTTGGCCTTGATGGCGTTGTTGAGGTAGCCGATCAGGGCGGTGTTGTTCGGCTCGTACAGGTTGTCGATGCCGAGGAAGTCCTCGACCTTGGTGATGCCCGGATCGAGGATGCCGACGACCTTCTTCTTCTCGTCGACCTCGTAGTCCTCGTCGCGGGTCAGCTTCGGCACGAGGCGGGCGAACTGCATGTACCAGCGGGTCACGTCGCCTTCGGCCGGGCCGGAGATGATCAACGGGGTACGGGCCTCGTCGATGAGGATGGAGTCGACCTCGTCGACGATGGCGAAGTGGTGGCCGCGCTGCACGAGGTCGGACTTCTCCCACGCCATGTTGTCGCGCAGGTAATCGAAGCCGAATTCGTTGTTGGTGCCGTACGTGATGTCGGCGTTGTACTGCTTGCGGCGCTCCGGCGGCTTCTGATCGGTGATGATGCAGCCGACCGACATGCCGAGGAAGCGGTAGATGCGGCCCATCAGCTCGCTCTGGTAGCTGGCGAGGTAGTCGTTGACGGTGACGACGTGGACGCCCTTGCCTTCGAGCGCGTTCAGGTAGCTCGGCAGGGTGGCGACCAGGGTCTTGCCTTCACCGGTCTTCATTTCGGCGATGTTGCCCCAGTGCAGGGCGGCGCCGCCCATCAGCTGCACGTCGAAGTGACGCTGTCCGAGGATGCGCTTGGACGCCTCGCGCACGGTGGCGAACGCCTCCGGCATCAGGCTGTCCAGCTTTTCGCCGTTGTCAAGACGCTGCTTGAACTTGGCGGTCTGGCCCTTGAGCTCCTCATCGCTGAGGGAGGAGATCTCATCCTCCAAAGCGTTCACGGCCTTGGCCACATTCTCAAGCTTCTTGATCTGGCGGCCTTCGCCCATACGCAGGGCCTTGTCGACAATATCTACCACGTTTCGCTCCCTATAGAGTCGGTTACCGTAAACGAGCATAGCCCAACTTGGCCGGTTGGGCATAAACTTCGTCCATACTACGCGAACGCGACGATTTTTACCGGTATTTCCGGCATTCTGCATAGAAAAAGGTCCGCACGAAGCGGATTCGTGCGGACCCATACCCTATCATGCGCCGTTACCGCGCCGGATCAGACCGAAGGACCGGCACCGGCGTATGAACGGCGATCATGCCTACTTGGCGACGTTTTCGGGAGTGTCGATCTCGAACACGCCGTAGCTCCAGCCGTGACGGTGGTACACGACGGACGGACGACCGGTCTCCTTGTTGACGAACAGGAAGAAGTCGTGTCCGATCAGCTCCATCTCGTACAGAGCCTCATCGATGGTCATCGGTTCGGCGATGTGCAGCTTGCGACGAATGACGATCGGCGTGTCCCCAACCTGGACCTCGACCGACTCTCCCGGACCCAGATCGGATGCGACGGCGGCGGCCGGGCTGTTGTTCGGCTCCTCCTCCACGCTCTCCTCGGGCTCCGGCTCGATGACGCCCATATCGACCGGGACCGGGTTGGTGTAGCCGCGACGGTGGTCCTTACGGCGATCGCGGGTGCGACGCAGACGCAGCGTCAGCTTGTCAAGCGCCATATCCAGCGCGCTGAACTCGTCGGTGCTCGACGCCTCGGCGCGCACCACGGTGCGTCCTGCGATGACGGTGATTTCCACGCGCTTGGCGGTGTCCGCCTGACGCGGGTTGCCCTCGTGCGTCAGCACGATCTGCGCGCGCTGGGCGTCCGGGGCGATAGCGGTCACACGATTCATCTTGCTTTCAACGACATCACGGAACCTCTGCTTGATCTGCGTATGACGTCCGGTAACGACGATTTCCATGTGGACCTCCTAGACTCAAGCGGTGTTACCCGCTATTTGACGGGCCGAACGGCGACTTCGCCGTCGGTATGTTTTATTGTAGCCGAACGAACGGTAAACAGTGGGAAACTCGCCCGAAGAAAAATGTTTCTTTTCTGCGTGTTTCGTTCACGTTTCCATGATTGTATGGATGACATGCGTGTGCGTTGCGGCATGCGCGCCGACCCGTAATATCCCGACCTCGTGTATGATGGTTCGCCTGAGACCCCTTGACGGCCGCGATCCCACCGTACACGGTGTGGGTTGAGGAACTTCCGGGCTCCGCAGAGCACGATGGCGGATAACGTCCGCCCAGGGCGACCTGAGAGATAGCGCAGCAGAGAACAGACCGCCAGCTTCGGCTGGTAAGGGTGAAACGGCGGTGTAAGAGACCACCGGGCCGCTGGCAACAGTCGGCCGCATGGCAAGCCTCATCGGGAGCAAGGCCAAGCAGAAGGCGTTCGAGGGCTGCTCGCCCAATGCCTTCGGGTAGGCTGCTAGAGCCTGGCGGTGACGTCAGGTCGAGATGGATGGCCGTCCGCACCGGTTCGCCGGCGCGACAGAACCCGGGGTATAAGGGGTCTCATTTTACTTACTCCCCTATTCGCCGTATGCGATGATCAGAACAGATCCTGTGCGACACGCCGCAGCGTTTCCGGATCATGCCCCTTGCGACCTCCGGCCGACCAGAACCGCTGGCGACGCTTGTTGGGATCCAATCCTTGCGTCTTGCCTGCGTATTGGCGGCCAAGCTCCCATGCGGCCTCTTCGAACAGGCCCCGGTCACGTGCCTCGTTCACCGCATGTTCCGCGGTCTGCCGATCGACCCCTTTGCGTGTCAGCTCCATCAGCGCGCCCCGCGCGCCCATCAGCCGATGCACGCAATAACGCACCGTGCATTGCGCGTAGTCATCGTCATCCAGAAGGTTCACGACGATCAGCCGTTCGATCACCTCGTCCACGACGGCAACGTCATACCCTTTGTCGATCAGGCGTGCGCGCAGGGCGCCGGACGATCGTGGCGCCGCATCGAGCAGACGCAATGCAGCCTCGCGGCAGGCATCAATATCCTTGGGATCATCCACCGTCGAGGCCGTGCCACCGGACCTGCTCCAGGCACCGGCACGCCGTCTTGCAGGGACATCCTGTTCTTCCGCATGCGCGCCGAACCGGCCTTTCGAGGTCGCGCCACGGCCCGATGCCGCACGGGACGCCACGCCGGACACGGCGCCATGAGAGGTGTCGTCCGGCATCTGACGTACCGGATGCCGGACGAGAAATTCCTCCGCACTGATCATCGTCAGGCTTTCGACTCTTCCTTGGCGGCCGTCTTGCCGGATTTGGCCGGCGCCGCGGCATCGTCCGCGGATGCCGCACCATCGGCCGCACCGTCATCCTGTCCCTCGGCGAACTGGTCCTCGGACGGGATCAGACCGAATGATGCCTTGACCTTGTTGCCGATCTCCTCGGTGATGGCCGGATTGTCCTTGAGGAACTTGCGGACGTTCTCGCGTCCCTGGCCGAGCTGGTCGCCCTCGTAGGTGAACCACGAGCCGGATTTCTTCACCACGTTGCACTGCAACGCCATGTCCAGCACCGATCCCTCGGTCGAGATGCCCTCGCCGTACAGCACGTCGAATTCGGCGGACTTGAAGGGCGGGGCCATCTTGTTCTTGACCACCTTGACCTTGGTGCGGTTGCCGATGGCCTCGTCGCCGGCCTTGATGGTCTGGATGCGACGAATATCGAGACGCACGGACGCGTAGAACTTCAGCGCCTTGCCGCCCGTGGTCGTTTCCGGGCTGCCGAAGAACACGCCGATTTTCTCGCGCAGCTGGTTGATGAAGATGGCGGTGGTGCCGGCCTGGGCCAGGGCGCCGGTCATCTTGCGCAGGGCTTGGCTCATCAGTCGGGCCTGAAGGCCGACATGGCTGTCGCCCATATCGCCTTCGATCTCGGCCTTGGGCACCAGAGCCGCCACGGAATCGATGACGATCACGTCAAGGGCACCGGACCGGATCAGCATGTCGGCGATCTCCAGCGCCTGTTCGCCGTTGTCCGGCTGGGAGACGATCAGCGAATCCGTGTCCACGCCGAGTTTGCGGGCGTACACGGGGTCAAGGGCGTGTTCGGCGTCGATGAACGCGGCCACGCCACCGGCCTTCTGCGCATTGGCGACCACATGCAGCGCAAGCGTGGTCTTGCCCGAGGATTCGGGACCGTAGATCTCGACGATGCGCCCCTTGGGCAGACCTCCGATGCCAAGCGCCATGTCCAATGCGAGCGAGCCGGTGGGGATGACCTCCACGTTCTGTTCGGGCTTGTCGCCCAATCGCATCGCGGAGCCCTTGCCGAAGCTTTTCTCCACCTGAGCGAGCGCGGTGTCCAGCGCCGCCTGCCGGCGTGGATCGACGCCGGGTCTGCCGTTGTCCGGCTGCTTCGCCGAAGCGTTCGACTGCTGTGCCATAATGGTTCTCCTTCATTCGGTGGCGTCACGTACCCTCACGCTACGGAACGCGCATCCGCGGCGCAACCGCATCCGACCATTGTGGTCGAACGCTTGGCCCCGGGCGTGTCGCATCCACGATGACCCTTACTGCCGTAAGGGCGCATGCGAGTTGTCCACAACGGACATCACCGTTTTCGTCATTCCGTCGATGTGGATAACTATACCCACAGGCGCGAACATTTGTTCGAATTCCGTCATTTCGACACGCCGATCAGATGCGATCATCGTCGAATCGGGCCGGCATCGGCGGCGCGGCATGGTCCCGCCCCCAACGCCGCTCATCGGGGATGTCCATCTGGTCGCACAGCACGTTCCAGACCACGCGAGGCTCCTCGCCAGCCGCCAACGCCTCCACAACGGTCATCCCCTGCAACTTGACCAGCCCCTGATCACGCGACAGGCTGCGGCCATAGCCACGGCCGAACACCTCTTCAAGCAATTCCCAGAATTCCCGCTCTCGCACAGCGCTCCAGTCTACAGCATGCACAACATGAAAAGCCCTTCCCCACGCAGATGACGCAGGGAAGGGCCATATGCAAAGAACGGTTACGCCTCGAGCGAATCCAAGTAATCGGCCACCATACGCAGCATCTGCGCGGTGGTCACACCCAGCGACTCGGCGATCGAGCTGAGCAGCTCGGAGCTGGCCTCCTTCTGCCCACGCTCGACCTCGGACAGATATCCGAGCGACACGCCGGCCTTTTCGCTGACCTCACGCAACGTCTTACGGTCACGTGTGCGCAGGTCGCGCAGCACATGGCCGATGGCCTCGCGCAACGAAACGGAACGCGGCTCGCCCGCCGTTTCGCGAGCACCATCCACGCTGCGCGCATGCGTCTGCGGGGCGTCCTCCTCCTGCCACATACGGGTCAGCGCGGCCTGACGCTCGTCCTTGGCCTTCTTGGCCGCACGCGCAGCCAGCACCTGCTGCTGCGCGAACATCACCGCACGGCGCTGCGCCGGAGTCAGATCGCGCATGCGGGCGCTTCCCGGGCGCGCAGCCACCGGGCTCAACTGTTCGACATTCATGGTTTCGGCAGTACGGGTCATCGTTTCCATCGCAACCCTCCTTACAGGCGTTCGTCAGTGTTTCCATTACCTACAACATCGACAGCCGTGGTTTATTCCTGAAAAGTCGCTGTGAATACGCGCAGGTTTCGCTGAAATCACCGTTGCGGTCGATCATCGGATGCAAGTTCCTTCCACAGCGCGTCCAGCACGGACAACACCACGGCACGGCGCACCTGTTCGCGCGAACCGGCCAAATGCAGTTCGTGCGCGACCGTTCGACGCGTGTCGCCGTCGTCTCCCGGCATCGACAATCCGATGTACACCAGCCCCGCCGGCTTGTCGCCATCCGGACCGGGACCGGCCACTCCGGTGGTCGACAATCCGATGACCCGGCCGCCATACTGCGGCTGCGCATACAGACGCGCGGTCGACGCGGCCATCTGCCGTGCGACCTCGGGATGCACGGCTCCCTCGCGCTCGAGCAGCCCGCGGTCGACGCCCAGCACCGACGCCTTCGCGTGAATGTCATAGGTGACCGCTGAACCCAGCAGCACGTTGGACGCGCCCGGAATCCTCACGAAGGCGTCCGCAAGCAGTCCCCCCGTCAACGATTCGGCAGCCGCGATCTTCAGCTTCCGTTCCTCGCACACCCGCAGTATCCGAGCGGCGAGCTCATCGCAACGCGCGTCAATATCATCAGTCATGATCGTCTCCTTACCGTATGCGAAGGCTCCCCGCCCGGCACGGTGTCCGGCACAGGGAGCCTCATGATGAACAGCGATGCCGTTTACTTCTTGCGCCCGTGGAATGTGTTGTACAAGTACACGCCGCCCGAGTACAGGCACAGCACCAGCGCCACGTAGATCATCAGGTACGTGACGAACAGGTAGACGGTCAGCCACATCGGGTTCTCCCCGGTGCCACCCGCGAACTGCCAGAACGGCAGCAGCAGCATGGCCAGGCCGATGCACTGGAACAGGGTCTTGAGCTTGCCGGGCCATTCGGCGGCGATGACCTTGCCGCCGGTGTCGATCACGAAGAAACGCATGACGGTGATGCCGATCTCGCGCACGAGGAACAGCGCGACGACGATCCAGCCGAGCACGGCCGGGCCGAGTTCGCCGAATGCGGCAGCCACGATCAGCGTGGCGCAGGTGAGCAGCTTGTCGGCGATCGGGTCCATGAGCTTGCCCAGTTCGGTGACCTGATTGAAGGTACGGGCCATCCACCCGTCGAGTTTATCGGTGGACGCGGCGATGATGAACAGGATCGCGGCGGCCCAGCGCATGCCGTAGTTCTCGACGCCCCACGGACCTGCCGTGATGTACAGGCCGAGGAAGATCACCACCAGTACGATACGCGAGTAGGTGACGAGGTTCGGCGGGGCGTTCCAACCGTCCAGCAGTGACGACTTGGAGGATTCCTTGCTTTCAGTCTTATCGTTCATACCATTCACCATACCTTCATGTTGCTACCTTGAATGTGGGTATCGTCTGCCGTTTTCCTGCGATTTTCCATAATACGTCCGCGATATGGGTCTCACGCCGGCTCGTTGCCGGAAGCGTCGGCCGTCGCTTGCGAGCCGGACGACTGGATCGAACTGGTCTCGCCGCGAATGAACGCGAGCACGGCCGGCAGATCCTGCGGCTGGACCAGCACCTGCCGGGCCTTGGAGCCCTCGGACGGACCCACCACGCCGCGCGATTCGAGCAGGTCCATGAGGCGGCCGGCCTTGGCGAAGCCGACGCGCAGCTTGCGTTGCAGCATCGACGTGGAGCCGAACTGCGTGGTGACGACCAGTTCGGCGGCCTGCAGCAACACGTCCATGTCGTCGCCGATCTCCTCGTCCGGTTCGACGGCGGTCTTCTCCGCCTCCTTGGCCATCTCCTCGATGTCCTCGCGATAGCGCGGCTTGCGCTGGGTGCGCACGAATTCGACGGCCTTGCGGATTTCGGATTCGCTCACCCACGAGCCCTGCACGCGCAACGGCTTGGCCTGGCCCATCGGCAGGAACAGCGCGTCGCCTTGTCCGATGAGCGTTTCCGCGCCGGTCGTGTCGAGGATGACGCGCGAATCCGTAGCCGATGAGGTCGCGAACGCGAGACGCGATGGGATGTTCGCCTTGATGAGTCCGGTGACGACGTCGACGGACGGGCGCTGCGTGGCGAGCACGAGGTGCACGCCGGCGGCTCGCGCGAGCTGCGTGATGCGCTGGATGGAGCTTTCCACATCGTTCTTGGCGACCATCATGAGGTCGGCCATCTCGTCGACGACCACGAGGATGTACGGGTAGGGGGCAACCTTGCGCTGCGAGCCCGCCGGAGCATGCACCTTGCCTTCGCGCACGGCCTTGTTGAAGTCCTTGATGTGGCGGAATCCGAAGAACTCGAGGTCGGAGTAGCGCGCGTCCATCTCCTTGACGACCCATTCGAGCGCCTGCGCGGCCTTTTTCGGGTCGGTGATGATCGGCGTGAGCAGGTGCGGGATGCCCGCGTAGGCGGACAGTTCGACGCGTTTGGGGTCGACCATGATCATGCGTACCTGTTCGGGCGTCGAACGCATGATCAGCGAGGTGAGCATCGAGTTGATGAAGCTCGACTTGCCGGAACCGGTCGCGCCGGCCACCAGCAGATGCGGCATCTTGGTCAGGTCGGCGGTCACGAAGTGGCCTTCGACGTCCTTGCCCACGCCGGTGAGCATCGGTGCGGGATCGTTCATCGCCTTGTCGCTTCGCAGCACGTCGCCCAAGTGCACGATCTCGCGGTCGACGTTCGGGATCTCGATGCCGATCGCGGACTTGCCCGGGATCGGAGAGAGGATGCGCACATCGGAGCTGGCCACCGCATAGGCGATGTTCTTCTGCAGGTTGGTGACCTTCTCGACCTTGACGCCCGGTCCCAATTCGACCTCATACTGGGTGACCGACGGGCCGCGCAGGAAGCCGACGACCTTCGCATCCACGCTGAACTGCTGGAACGTGTTGGTCAGCGCGCGGATCACATTGTCGTTGGCGGGGGTGCGTGCGGCGTGCGGCTGGCCCTTGACCAGAATGTTGAGATCGGGCAGCTGGTATGGCGCGACGGCATCGTCCGCGGCGGACTCAAGCATTGCCGCATCGGACGAGACCGGGGAATCGACGACCTCGCCGGTCACGGCGTTGACCACCGGCGTTGCCGCAGCCGTAGGGACCGCGCCGGCGGGTGCGACGGTCGCGGATACCGGCTGAGACGCCGGCTGGACGACCGGCTGAGACGGCACAGCGACGGCGGGCATGGATGATGTGCCGTCACTGCCGATTCCCGCCCACGGATCAGCCGACGGCATGCCCTGCAACGGCGCGATCTGGGCTGCGCCGCGGGGCAGCGCGACGGTACCGGTGCCGCCGTTGCTGCTGACCATACGGGTGGGCATGGCTCCCATGCCAAGATCCGGCTCGTCGGCGGCGGATGCCGCCATCGGCGTCGAAGACACCGAACGCGCCGGAACCGCGGCCGGATCGATCAGCGATGTCTCCGCGGCCGCACCGTGACGGTCCGCGGCGTGAATGAACGGATCGTCGCCGGCATACCGGTCCAGCGACCGGTCCTCGTCATCATCGTGCCGATGACCGAACAATCGTGACAGGAATCCCCATTTCGGCTTCCGGTCACGCTCGTCATCATCCGTGTCATCGTCCGAACCGTCGTGGGACGGCACACCGTCCGCAAACGGCAAGGTATCGTCGCCGACCTTCACCTCGTTCGGGAACTGGTCGTCGTCATCGGCGTCCTTGTCTTGGCCGGCGCGACGCGCGCGCGACGTCTTATCGGCCAAGGCGCGCATCTTGTCCGGAATATCGGTGACATGCGTGCGCGTGATCATCAGGATCGAGAACAGGCCGACCACGACGAACACGACGATCGCGAACGCGTCGGACAACCCCCAGGCCAACGGCGAGCCAAGCATGAAACCGAACAGGCCGCCGGCCCGTTGCAGCACCGTGATGTCGAATCCCGGCGTATCGGCCGCGACCACGACATCGATGATCGAGCAGATCGCCCACAGCAGCAGCACCCAGCCGGTCACCACGCGGGGATTGTCCGAATGTTTGCCGGAATTGCGCATCAGACGGATGGCGACCATCGTCAGCAGCACGGGTACGATCACGCTCATCACGCCGAACAGTCCGGCCGCGCAGGCGTGCAGGAACCGGCCGAGCACGCCGTTGACGCGAAACCATTCGGACGCGCAGAAGCAGATCGCCAACACCAGCATCAGGAAGCACAGGCCGTCGCGGCGATACGCGGGGTCATACTCCCCCACGCCGCTGACCGCGCGCACGCCGGAGCCGAACGCGCGGGGAACCGCGAGCAGGACCTTCTTCCAGACCGGTTCAAGAGGCGACTCCACACGGGTGTCGTCGTTGCGGGATGCGGACGGTTTCGATGTTTTCTTGCCTGATGATGCTGTACGTGCCATAACGGTTCCCGATTCTACCCAGACCCGGTCATTTCGGCGCATATGACGCTCATCACGGCAAACATCGGATAGGATAAGCCTATGACTCCAGCTGAACGTGCGAGCGCAGTCGCATTTGCACTGAAGAACTGCGCGTTGGAAGCGATGCGGCCCGGCGATGCGACGATGCATGCGCTCGGCCGGTACGAGCGCGG
Organism: Bifidobacterium sp. LH_230; assembly: GCF_056357555.1. Lineage (NCBI taxonomy): Bacteria > Bacillati > Actinomycetota > Actinomycetes > Bifidobacteriales > Bifidobacteriaceae > Bifidobacterium > Bifidobacterium sp. LH_230. The sequence goes on along the minus strand of NZ_JBKEWJ010000016.1, from coordinate 11,709 downwards.
CGAGATCGACGTCTCCGCTCTGATCGATGCTGCGGATGCGGAGACGTCCGGCATCGTCACAGGACGGTTGGCCGACGGCAGCCTTGACGATCACGCGGCGGACCATGCGAGCAGCATCGTCGCCCGGACCGTGCTGCTGGTCGAGCGCGGCTGGCGCGCCGAAGGGGATCTGGACGAGCTGACCGCGATCCATAAGGGTCTGTTCGAAGGCGTGTTCTCCGATGCGGGCCGGTTGCGCACGTCGAACACGACACGCGAAGTGACCTCGGACAGGACTCTTGCCAAGAACCCGGAGATGTTTTTCCCGGCTTCGCTGATCGGCACCGGTGCGCTCAACATCGCGACCGAACTGGCCGACAAACGTAATCTGGCCGCGTTGGACCGTGATGTGTTCGTGCGCGAGCTGGCGCATATCTACGACGAGCTGGGGTATCTGCATCCGTTCAAGGGCGGCAATGCGATGACACTGCGCATCTTCGCGTCACGGCTCTCGCATGACGCCGGCTGGGATCTCGATTGGGGCCCGGTGAGCCGCGACGGGTACAAGGCAGCGAAGCATGCGGCATACCGGGGCGACACGGGCGGCTTTGAGCGGATGTTCGCCGCGATCGTGCGGCCGGCGAATCCGACGCGCACATTCCTGATCGCAGGCTGGGAGCAGGGGCCGGCGCACTGATCCGCGTGCTTGCGGCCCCTGCCGTCTTTGTTGTCTCGTCGATCGGCGGTCGGGTCAGTCGATGTCGCCCAGATGATGCTGCACGTATTCGTCGGCGTGCGCGTCGATCGGATCGTACTGTCCCGCGTCCGCGTGGGCGATGATCGCCAGCGCGTTGTCGACAAGGCTCGGGTTGAGCGCCTGCAGCCAGTGGATGCGCGGGTCGCGTCCGAACCAGCCCATCTGCTTGCGGGCAAGCCGTTTGGTCTTCTGCGCGATGTCCATATACGTGTCGTTGAGGTCGGCAAGGCCGTCAAGATAATCGATGACCTGCTGGTAGCCGAGCGCACGGCTGGCGGTGACGCCAAGCCGGGGACGCAGCCGTTCGACCTCCTCGACGAATCCGCCGGTGAGCATCTGCTTGGTGCGGATGTCGATGCGCCGGTCGAGTTCCTCGCGCGGCAGGTCAAGGCCGATCTGCACGGTGGGGATCACGTACCGGTAGCGCGGCAGGCTCGCCGAATACGGTTTGCCGGTCACTTCGATGACTTCGAGCGCGCGGATGGTGCGCCGCGGGTTGCGCGGGTCCATGCGGGCGGCCGCGGCCGGGTCCTTGTCCTTGAGCTCGTCGAACAACGCGCCCGCGCCCTCGGTCCTCTCGCGCTCCTCAAGCCGCTGCCGCACTTCGGGGTCGGTGCCGGGGAACGAGATGTCGTCGATCGCGGCGCGCGCGTACAGGCCGGAGCCTCCGACCATGATCGGCCGGATGCCCCGCGATTGCAGGTCGCGGATGCATTCGCGTGCGATGTGCTGGAACCGCGCCACCGTCATCGTATCGTCCGGTTCGATGATGTCGATGAGATGATGCCTGACCTCGGACTGCTCCTCAGGCGTGGCCTTGGCGGTGCCGATGTCCATGCCGCGGTACATCTGGTAGGCGTCGGCGTTCACGATCTCGGCTTGTTCCCCGCGCGCTTCGAGCGCCTTGGCGATGGCGACGCCAAGCCCGGTCTTGCCTGATGCGGTGGGGCCTACGATCGAGACGACGCGCGGGGTGACGGTGCCGATTTCGGCCGGCTGTCCCAAGGTCTGCCCGTTATGTTCAGTGGCGCACATGATACGTCTGTCCCTTGGCCGGATCAGGATCGGCGATGAGATTATGCCGACCCGCGTGGGTGACGGTCGCGGTGACGAAATCACCGATCTGCGGCATCGGCTCGCCGTCGGGCACGCCGATATGCACGAGCACGCCGGTCCTCTCGCGGCCGGTCACACGGTGCGTGGCGGAATCCTTCTTGCCCGCCGCACCGGTGATCATCACCTCAACGTCACGTCCCTCGAACTTCGCCAGCTCCTCGGCCGTGATCTGCTCCTGCAGCGCCACGAGCCGCTCGAACCGCTCCTGCACCACCTCATGCGGCACCTGTTCCATCGCGGCGGCCGGCGTGCCGGGACGCGGCGAGTATTCGAACGTGAACGCGGATGAGAACCGGGCCTCACGCACCACGCGCATCGTCTCCTCGAAGTCCTCGTCGCTCTCGCCCGGGAAGCCGACGATGATGTCGGTGGAGATCTGCGCATCCGGCATGGCCTCGCGGATCTTGCGCAGGATGTCGAGGAACTTCGCGGAACGGTACGAGCGGCGCATCGCACGCAGGATGCGGTCGGAACCGGATTGCAGCGGGAAATGCAGCTGGTGCATGATGTTCGGGGTCTCGGCCATCGCGGCGATCACGTCGTCGGTGAACGCGGCCGGATGCGGCGAGGTGAAACGCACGCGTTCCAGCCCGTCGATCTCGCCGCAGGCGCGCAGCAGCTTGGAAAACGCGTACCGGTCGCCGATGCCGTAGCCGAACGAGTTCACGTTCTGACCGAGTAGCGTGACCTCCTTCGCGCCGTTGTCGACGCACTGGCGGATCTCCGCGAGAATGTCTCCCGGACGGCGGTCGTGCTCCTTGCCGCGCGTGGTCGGCACGATGCAGAACGTGCACGTGTTGTTGCAGCCGATCGAGATCGACACCCAGCTTGAGACGCGCGAGGCGCGTGCGGTCGGCAGCTGGCTCGGAAAATAGTCGAGCTTGTCGACCACATCGACCTGCGGCTCGCCGATCATGCGTGCCTGGTCGAGCAGACGCGGCAGGGAGCCGATGTTCTTCGTGCCGAACACGGCGTCCACCCACGGGGCCTTCTTCGCGATCTTCTGGCGATCGAGCTGGGCCATGCATCCGCCGACCGCGATCTGCAGGTTCGGGCGCTCACGCTTCATCTTCGCCCACAGGCCGATCGTGCCGTACATACGTTCGGCCGCGTTCTCGCGCACCGCGCACGTGTTCATGACGATCAGGTCGATGTCCTTGTCGATCACCTGCTCCTCGGTGGCCGGCACATAGCCGTCGGATTCGAGCACGCCGGCGATGCGCTCGGAATCATGCACGTTCATCTGGCATCCGAGCGTATGCACGTAGTACACGCCCTTGCCGCGGTTGGGAGTCTCGGCAACGCCGTCGCCCGCCGGCTCGGCCAGTTTCGAGGCGCGCTCCGCCTCGGTCATCATGTCTTCGTTCATAACCGTCCATCGTAACGATTGCCCCCGCCAGACGGCACGGACGAACGTCGCCATCGCGCCGTCCCAGCGGTTTTTCAGTTCCTCCGCAAAGTTGCGGCTATGATATTGACCGTGATACTTGACCGACAAAGCCGCATCAACACGAACGATCTCAAGGCGCGACTCAAGGCCCTCGGCCCGGACAGCACGCCGTTCCCCACCGAGGAGATCACCGAATTCGTCAACCTCATGCAGGTGTACGAGGGCGCGATGTACGAGATCAGCACCAAGCTGGAGATCCTCGATTCGGAGTTCCAGGTACGGTTCGCGCACGATCCGATCCATCACATGGAGCGTCGTCTCAAATCGGTCAATTCGATCCTCGGCAAACTGGAACGCAAGGGGCTGCCGCTGGAGGTCTCCTCGATTCGCGACAATCTGTTCGACGTGGCCGGCGTGCGCGTGATCTGCAACTACCGCGACGACGTGTACTCCGTATCGAACTATCTGTCGGCGCAGAACGATATTTCGGTGCTGCGCGTCAAGGACTACATCAAGAACCCGAAGCAGAACGGCTACCGTTCGCTGCATGTGATCTACGCGGTGCCGGTGTTCCTGTCGTCGGGCGCGCACTACACGCCGGTCGAGGTGCAGTTCCGCACGATCGCGATGGACTACTGGGCCAGCCTCGAGCATGCGCTGCGCTACAAGACCGACCTGCCGGACGCGAAGCTGAGCGAACATTCGCAGACGCTGCTCGACTGCGCGCGTTCGCTGCAGAACATCGAGACGCAGATGCAGAACATCCACCGCGACATCAACGGCGCTCCTCAGGTCGGCGAAGCGCCGAAAGCGGACTGAGTGGGTCGGAGGGGAGGGTGTATATGATGCTTGACACGCTCCGGGCTGAGCCGTTAAACGGACAGTTCAGCGAACTGTCCGTAGGCGAAGTGAGCAGCTATGCTGCGAAGAACGCACGGAGTGCGTTGCCGAGTCTTACGGTCAAGCATCATATACACCCTCCCCTCCTCGTGTTCAGACATCGTTTTTCTTGAGCGGATTAGCGGGAAGTTGGGCGAGCAGGGTGCCGGTGAAGATGAGGGCGCAGCCGAGATAGCCGCGCGCGGTCATGACCTCGCCGAGCAGCAGTGCGCCGCCGATCACCGAGAAGAACGATTCGAGCGACATGATGAGCGACGCGCGGGTCGGCGGCACCCACTGCTGGCCGACCACCTGCAGCGTGTAGGCGATGCCCACCGATCCGATGCCGGCGTACACGACCGCCTCCCACGCCTGCGCCGCGCCCGTCCAGTCGATCGATCCTTCGCATAGCGAGCCGATCCAGCTCAGCATGGCCGTCGTCACGAACTGGCCGAACGACAGCGTCAGCGCGTCGATGCGCGAGCCGAGCGTGTCGATCACGAGGATATGCGCGGCGAACAGTACGGCCGTGAACAGCAGCAGCAGATCGGCCAGCGTCAGCGATCCGAATCCGTCGGTGATGCACAGGAAATAGAATCCGACGACCGCGATCACGACGGCGGCGACCGTCATCAAATGTACGCGACGATGCAGGAACACGAACGCGAGCAGCGGCACCATGACGATGTACAGCGCGGTGATGAACCCCGCGCGTCCGGCCGAGCGTCCGTAGAGGATGCCGTACTGCTGCAGGGTGCTGGCGGTGAACAGGAATATGCCGCAGATCATGCCGACGACGGCCGGGTTGGCGAGCAGCCGCGCGAGACGTGGCGATTGCGATTCGGACGGCACGGCAACGGCCGCAGGCCGCTCCCCCGCCTCGACGGCCTCCGCGCCGCGACGGATCCTTCGCCAGATCAGCAGTGGCATGAGCGATATCGCACCAAGCGTGAAACGGGTCGCGTTGAAGAACAGCGGGGTCATGGAGTCCATGCCCTGCACTTGGGAGACGAACGCGAATCCCCAGATCAACGCGGTCAGCAGCAGGCATGCCATGCCCATCGGTTCCTGTCTCTTCATGAGGCACTACGGTAGCCGCGGCGCGCGCCGGCATGCAAAAAGCCCGGCCATATCGTGGCCGGGCTTTCAAGCGCGTGACCGTCCGTCATCGATCAGCGGCGGTCATCGTCGGATAGCATCAGTCCCTGTTGCCGAACAGCTGCAGCAGGTACAGGAACATGTTCACGAAGTCGAGGTACAGGTTGAGCGCGCAGATGATCGACACCTTCTTGATCATCTCCGGACCCTGCGCCTCGTACTGGGCGAACAGCGCACGCGCGACCTGCGCGTCATACATCGTCATGCCGGCGAAGATGATCAGGCCGACCACGCAGATGATCTGCGTCATGCCGCTCACGCCCGGAATGAACGCGAGGATGACCTGCGCGATGATGAGCGCGATGAGCGCGGCCATGAGGATCGGACCGGCCTTGAGCATGTTCATCTTCGTGGTCAGGCCGAACATGGTGAGCACGAAGAAGAACAGCGCGGTCATGCCGAGCGCGAGGCCGATCGAGCCGAGATCGTAGATCATGAAGATCGAGCTGAGCGTGAAGCCCATGAGCGCGGCGTACACGTAGAACATGACGCGGGCCGTACCGGACTTGATCGTCATGATGCGCGCGCCGAGGTAGACGGCCAAGCCGATCTGGATGGCGGCGAACAGGAACACGCCGATCAGGCCGGTCGCCTGCAGGAAGCCGATGTAGGCGCCGGTCATCTGGGCGATGACGGCGACGGCCGCGGTGATGAGCAGGCCGATCGTCATTTCGCCGTACGCGCGGGTGATGGACACGCGCTCGGCTTGCTGCACCTGCTCGTACGAGTATGCGGTCTGCGCGTTCATCGCGGCGGTGCCGTTGGGAGCGTACGCGTACTGCGACTGGCCGTACGGGTTCTGCGCGTACTGGTATTGCGGCTGGCCATACTGCTGTTGGCCATTGGAATTGCCGTATTGGTTGTTGTTGCCTTGCGGCTGCTGGCCGAATGTCATGATGACTCCTTGTTTTGTTTGCCTAGGCTTATCCTACGGGAGGAAACCTTGGAATTCCATGAATTTCAGCCTGCAGCGTCGCGTATTCGCCGAAAAGCCACGTTCGGGGCCTGTTACCGGCCCGAACGTGGCTTGCATGATCGGCGAACATCAGTCATTCAGATGTTCGATGGCGTAATTGGCTTCGTCGGCAGTGAATTTCTCGCCATACTCGCTGGTCAACTGGTCGCGTATTGCCTCGGGAGACATCGCCATGTCGTTCTGGTAACTTTTCGCCTTGGCCAGCGCGTTCGCGTTCCAGTCGGCCTTCACGTTATCGATGGCGTATTGGGCCGCCTCGGCTGAGAATTTGCCGCCGTATTCGCTGACGAGCTGATCGTAAACGCCTTGTTTGGACATGTGCATGACGTTGGCGTAGGTGTCGGCTTGTTTGAGCGCGGACTTATATTCCGCGGGAATCTTGGATTCTTCCGATTTCGACGTCTTGTCCGATTGACTCGAAGTGTCGTTCTTCGATGATTCGGATTGCTGACTTTGGCTGGTTGGCGACTGTTGCGTGTTGGATTCCGATGGGCCGCTGTTGCCATTCATATTCATGGCGATCGCGACGACAATGATGACGGCTACGATCCAGAACCACCAACGTTTCCATATCGGCTTCTTGCCGGCTTTTCGCGTGGGCTGCTGAGGCTGGATCGGCGGTTGCTGTACGTTAGGGACAGACATGGCAGTTTCTTCTTTCTCGTTCGTAGGTGACGTATTCGACGCTACAGAAAACGGCGGCGGAACGTCAGTGGACGAACGGTCATAGTTCGTTGCCCGTTCGGGCACTGGACGGACGGCAATGTCGCCCGCATGTCCAATGGCGTGGCATCGCGTTCGGCAATACAGTGGGAGGCATGCCTTCCTTGACTGCGATCACTGCCCGGCTGCGGCCGGCGAACGATGATGACGACGTGCCGGTGCGCACGCGGCGTTGGCTGACCGTGCCGATGGTCGCCGGTTCGATGGTCATGTGCCTGATCCAGGTGTCGGTGATGGCACGGCCCCAGCTGAACAACCCGCACGGGGCCGTCTACGTGTGGTATCTGTTCAGCACGTTCGCGGCGTTCGCGTTCCCGTTTCTGCTGTTGAGCCGCAGCCGACATCCCGAACCGACATTTTGGCTGTGCCTGACGATCGTGGCCGTGTTCCCTTACGACCCGCTACTCATGCTGATGGCGCTGACCGGGTTGGTCGCCCGACGTTCGGATGCCGTGCGTACCGTACGCGCGGTCGCGGCGGCCGTGCCGGTGGCCATCTGGGCACAGGTGCGCGACGCGTTGCAGCCGGCGGACGCCTCGTTTTGGCATATGCTGTTCACCAAGCCGAAGACCGGGGTCAAGGGAGAGCCGATCGTGTTGCTGACCGGTGAAGGCACGATCATCGCCACCGCGGCAGTCGTTGCGGTGATCAGCGTCGCTGTCGCCACGCTGATCGGACTGCATATCCGTTCGAGGGCGCGCCTCACGCAGGCCGACGCGCAGACGCAGGCGGCACAGCATCATGTGCAGCATCTGCAGAGCGATCTGGACGATCAGAAACTCGCGGATGCGATCGCGGCCGAAGCGCACGACACGCTCGCGCACTCGCTGTCGCTGATCGCACTGAATGCGAGCGCGCTGCAGGCCGAGGCGAACAGGCTGGCCGCATCATCCGGTTCGGATGCCGATACAGCAATCGGCACGGGCATGGCGTCCGTTGCCGCCAAGGCGGACGAGATCCGGCGTCAGGCGGCGGGCGCTTTGGACGAGGCGCATGCGATCATCGACATGCTGCGCCATCCGCAACAGGCGTGGGAGCAGCTTGCGCCCACCGACGACACGTCGCTGACCCGCGACTCGTTGGACGCCCTGATCGCGGACGCCCGGCAGGCCGGCGCGCAGGTCAACACGTGGATCGACATCCGTCAGTTGGGCGATCTGGACGAATCCATCGGCAAGGTGGCGTACCGGGCCGTTCAGGAGAGTCTGACGAACGCACTGCGCCATGCGGCGGGCATGCCGATATCGCTGGAGGTGACCGTCAATCCGCAGACCGGCGTGCATGTCCATGCCAGCAATCCGGTGGCGCCGGCTTCGGCACGCACCGCTAGCGCTTCCGCCGGTTCCATCGAGGTGCAGCCGGACGGCCCCGTGTCGCCGGGGCCGCGAATCGGTTCCGGACTGCCCGGGCTTACGGCACGGGTGCGTTCCGCCGGCGGTTCGTGCCGGTACGGCGTTGACGAACGCGGCGTGTTCCATGTCGACGTGACGTTGCCGTGGACGACGATGACGTCCGGATCTCACGCACCCGTCGGTTCCGGCGCATGATCGCCCGCGTCGTTGCGGAGCCGTCCGCTCATGCCCGGATACAATGAAGCCGTGAACACGCACGACCACGATTCCCGTCCATCATCCGGCAGTGCCGGCGCATCGCAGCCCGTCGTCACGGTGAGCATCGTCGACGATGATCCGATGGTCTGTCAGGCGATGCGGCTGATACTGACCGATTATTCGAACGGCGGCATCCGCGTCGTCTCCACGTCGACCGCTGGCACGGATGCGGTGGAGCGGGCGTCGCAGGAGCATCCCGACGTGGTGCTGATGGACATCGCCATGCCCGGCACGGACGGCATCGAGACGGCGAGGCGGTTGCGGGCGCTGCCGAAGCCGCCGCATGTGCTGATGCTCACGTCGCTGAACCCGTCGAACACGGTGGAGCGTGCGGTGGAGGCCGGCGCGGAGGGGTTCGTGTCGAAGACCGATGCGCCGCAGGAGATCATCCGCCGTGTGTTCGACGTGTGCGAGGGCGTGCCCCAATTCAATACCGCCAGCCAGCGTCAGCTGATCGCCGATCTGGGCGAGCAGCAGCCGATCGCCCGTCGCGACGAGGCCAGACGGCTGTTGGATTCGCTGCCCGCACGTGAGCGTGAGACCGTGCTTTTGGCCGCGGAAGGCTACACGAACGCTCAGATCGCCGCACGCATGTTCATTTCCGAGCGCACGGCGAAGGCGCATCTGTCGAGCGCGGCGGACAAGTTGAACATGGGACGCGTGCAGTTGGCGCGTCTGGTGGAGCGGGCGGATCTGCCGCCGGTCGAATGACGCATGACAAGTGATGGCGGAATCGACCTTTGCGTCCCGTCTCGCATGGCGCGCGATGCGCAGATGACGGGAACGCCAATCACGACGCGCCCATAGGCATCCGCTGGTAGGCTGGGTGCAGGTTGTTTGGCAGTTGTTGGCAATGGAACGAAGGGGTACGTATGGCGATCAGCGCGACGGAGAAACCGCTCAGCAAGGTGTTCACTTCGGATTATCGGTTCACGATCCCCTCGTTCCAGCGCGCCTATATCTGGCAGCCGGCGAACGTGCTGCAGCTGATCGGTGATCTCGAGGAGGCGTCCAAGATTCCGGATGTACCGTATTTTCTCGGGTCGCTGATTCTGGTGTGCGACGGCGGCACGCAGTATGAGGTGATCGACGGCCAGCAGCGTCTGGTGTCGCTGTCGATCATCATCGCCGCGTTGCGCGATCTGGAATCGGATGAGGAGTGGATGCGTCTGCTGGACGCGCTGATCGTGGAGCCGGGCGACAAGCTGCGTGGCATCAGGAACGAGCCGCGGCTCACGTTGCGCGAACGCGATGCCGCGTTCTTCCGCGAATATGTGCAGGAAGGCAATCTGGAGGCGTTGTTCGACCTCGGCGATGAGGATTGGTCGTCGGTCGCGCAGCGCAACATCACACGCAACACGCGTGCCGCCTATGACGCGTTGTCGGTGATGGACGAGGACGAGCGGCATGCGTTCGCCTCGTATCTGGTGAACGGTGTGACCCTGGTGATCGTGACCACGGATGATCTGGATGGGGCGCACCGCATCTTCGACGTGATGAACATGCGCGGCTTGCCGTTGACGCCGTCCGACGTGTTCAAGGCCCGTGCGACGTCAGGGTTGAAGCCGGCCATGCTGGACGAGTATGCGGCGCGTTGGGACGACATCATGGACCCGTTGGGCGACGACCCGCGCCAGACCGAGGAGTTCTTCTCGTATCTGCATCTGATACTGGCACACAAGCCTGATACCGGCAAGTTGATCGAGGATTTTCTGGGCGATGTGCTGCAGCCATATCTGGAGGCCGGCACGGTGCCTGCGTTCATCGACCGTGTGCTGGCACCGTACGCGATGGCATGGCGGATGCTGGAGTATCCGGGCGATACCGTGCTGTCGGCCGGGATTCGTGATCGTATCGAAGCGTTGAACGATTACCGCAACCATGAGTGGAAGCCCGTGGCGATGTGGGCGCTGGTCAATTCGTTCCGCAAGCTCGGCGAGCCGGGGTTCTCCCCGTTCGTGCGTCGCGGCTCGCACTCGTCGCGTACGACGGTGACGGAATCGTCGCTCGGGCTGCATGACCGGCAGCGTTTGGAGGAACTGTTCGCCGCATTGGAGCGGGTGACCGGCGTGGATACGTTGAACCGCACCGATGCCCTGCAGAGGAGAGGCCATGCCACGGCGGCGATCCGCGACCTCGACAAGGGGTATCCGGTCCGTCTGGTGCGGGGTCTCGCCGTCAGCGCCGACGACCGTGCGAGCGCCTTGGTGCGGTTGCACGGCGAGATGCAGGGCGACGAGGATCTGGTGCGACTGTTGCTGGTGCGTGCGAACGAGCAGTCGGCTCAGGGCCGTATCGCGCGGCCGCGCAAGCTGAGCGCATTGCCGATCATGCCGTTGGAGATCGGTGATGCCGCATCGTTCGCGAACTGGTCGCAGGAGGCCCATGATTATTGGATGTACCGGCTGGGCAATATGGCGTTGGTGCAGGGCGGCGAGGACCAGTTGGACAAGCTGGCCGAATATGATCGCCGTCGCGAACGTATGCTGATGCGTTCGGATTCTCGTCGCTTCCCGTTGACGCGGGAACTGGCCGATTTCGCCGAATGCACGCCGGCGATGATGCAGCATCGGCAGGAGGAGACGATACGGCTGATCGCCGAATACTGGGATATCCGCTATGACGAGAACCATGCCGATCTGACGTCTTCCACCAGTATCGAGCAGTTGGCCGCCGGACTGGAATCCACGTCGCGTACCAGCCGTGGTTCCCGGCGCGTCACCATCGCGCAGGTGGTGAAGGCCGGGCTGCTGATTCCGGGTGAGACGCTGGTATGGGAGCGGCCGCGCAAGGGCGAACGGTATGTGGCGACCGTCACGGAGAACGGCCGGTTCCGTCTTGAGGACGGTTCCGAATACGCGTCGCCTACCGCCGCGGCCCGTGCGGCCGGCGGCAGCAAGGCCGGTCTGGACGTGTGGAAGCGCACATCGAACGGGCAGAAGCTCAGCGACGTGTGGAAGGCGTACCGCTTGAAGGTGAACTGAGGATGTCTTTCACTGCTACTTGTCGGATTGGCGGATTCTAGTGGTGGTTGCAACACCCGTGTTGCTGGTTGATTTGGTTGTGTGATCGTATCATGCCTCGTTGATCAGGTCGAGGATGGCTTCGGACGGTTTCCTGA
>NZ_JBKEWJ010000015.1:0-83596 GCF_056357555.1 Bifidobacterium sp. LH_230 | reverse complement strand
CTTTTTGGTTGTTTGTTTATCTTGGTCGAAAACATCCTACCCAGGAAGCGCTCTTCTCTTACTCCCTCAACGGCTCAACGACGAACCCACACCCACGAAAACAACACAAGCGCCAAAAAAAATTACGCCCGGCCGTCACTGTGAGAGCCTGCCTTATCCCAGATATAGCAAGGTCCCCGAGAACAGTACCGTTCACGGGGACCTACAGCTAATCAATACCGAGAATCAATCTCAGCAAACCTTCCACATCCAGTTGTGCGGGTCGTCGATCTCGCCGAGCTGGATGCCGAGCAGTTCGTTGCGCAGCGCCAGCGTCAGCTCGCCCGAGCCGCCGTCGGCGACGGTCACGTCGAACTTCTCGGACTTGAAGCGGCCGATCGGGGTGATGATGGCGGCGGTGCCGCACGCGAACACCTCGGTGACCTCGCCGGACTTGATGTCCTCGAGCAGCTGGTCGAGCGCGATCATCGTCTCAACGACGTCATGGCCCTTGTCCTGCAGCAGCTGGATCAGCGAACGACGGGTCACACCCGGCAGGATGTTGCCGGTCAGCGACGGGGTCTCGACGTGGCCGTCCTTGTGCACGACCATCATGTTCATGCCGCCAAGCTCCTCAAGGTAGGTCTTGGTGGCCGCGTCCACGAAGCACACCTGCTGGCAGCCGTTGGCGATGCCCGTGTACTCGCCGAGCAGGGAGGCGGCGTAGTTGCCACCGCACTTGGCGAAACCGGTGCCGCCAGGGCCGGTGCGGAACCACTTGTCCTCGACCCAGATGCTCACCGGCTTGACGCCGCCCGGGAAGTACGGGCCGGACGGGGAGGCGATCACGCAGTAGTCGACCTCCTGTGGGGCGCGCACGCCGAGGAACGGCTCGGAGGCGAACATGAACGGACGCATGTACAGCGTGTACTCGCGACGGGACGGCACCCAGTTGGAGTCACGCTTGACGAGCGCGGCCACGGAGCCGAGGAAGTCGTCGATCGGCAGTTCCGGCAGGTACAGGCGCTTGGCGGAGTTCTGGAAACGCTCGGCGTTCGCGTCCGGGCGGAACAGCCACGTGGAGCCGTCGGCGTGACGGTAGGCCTTGAGGCCTTCGAAGCATTCCTGCGCATAGTGCAGCACGGATGCGCCCGGGTCCATCTTGAGCGGCGCGTACGGCTCGATGCGGCGGTCGCCCCAACCTTCGCCCTTGGTCCAGGTCATGTGGGCCATGTTGTCGGAGAAGACCTGACCGAAGGCCGGCTTGTCGATGAGTTCGTTGCGCTTCGCGTCGGAGGCCGGGTTGTCGTTCGGCAGGACGGTGAACGGCTCGGTGAGCTTGTCGAGGGCCGCGGGATCGTGATGGGATTGTTCAGTCATTGCTAACTTCTTTTGTACGATGCCCGCCGCGACGCTCGTTATGCTGCGTCTGCCGCGGCCGGCATGTGATGGTGTATGCAATCGGCGCTTGTGGCACCGGTTCTGGTTGTTACTCTCTCACACACCTGCGCCGGCGGGCATGCGGAATTTCACATTATGAATATGGATTGCGCGGGACGTGATACGGGTCGCACGAATGCACGAAGGTCCGTACAAGTTTGTCTCGTACGGACCTTCGCGTTACCGGTACGGCATCGAGCGGTGTCGATGCCGTACCGGTCATCTCAGATTATCGAGCGTCAGATGATCGGCGTGCAGATCACTTGGCGTCCGCGGCCGGAGCGGCAGCGGCATCAGCCGGGGCGGCGGCGTCGGCGGCCTCCGGAGCGGCGGTGGACTCGGTGGCATCCTCCGGCACCTCGACGGTGACGACGGACTCCTCGAGGTCATCCATGTCGAGCTCGACGCCCTCCGGCAGGACGACGTCCTTGAGCAGGACCTTGGTGCCGTCGGTCAGGCCGTCGACGTTCACGACGATCTTCTCCGGCAGGTTGGCGACATCGGCGCGGACCTTGAGCTCCTGCACGTCGACGAACGCGACGGCGACGCCCTTCGGGGTGCCCTCGACGAACACCGGGACCTCGACGTCGATCTTCTCGCCGGCCTTGACCTCGTAGAAGTCAACGTGCTCGACGATGCGCTTGACGGGGTTGCGCTGCACGTCCTTGACGACGGCCAGCTTGGTCTGGTCACCGAACGCGATGGAGAACAGCGCGTTGGTGTGACGCAGGGACAGGGTGGTCTCCTTCATCGGGAGCTTGACGAACACCGGGGCCTCGCCGCCGGCGTAGATGGTCGCCGGGATCTGCTTGGCGACGCGCATACGGCGGGCAGCGCCCTTGCCGAACTCATCGCGGACTTCGCCCTCGAGCTTGATGGTGGTAGCCATGATTGGTCTCCTTGGTTTGTTACTTGTCGTTCTGTCTGTTTGACGCCACGACGCGTCGCAGAACGCACCAAGGAGGTGAGCCATACGCCGAGTCGATTACGGAAGAAACGGACTCTTACGAGACTGTGTCTTCCCTCGCCAAAGCAACAGTGGTTAAGTATACACGGCCGCCGGACATGTCAAACAAGCGGACCTACAATGGAAGGCAGCGTATTGCCAGAAGAATCGAGGATGCGATGAAGCAGACCACCAGAACCACATTGATCGCGGTCGGAGCGGCAGCCGCGACGGCCGGTATCGTCGCCGGCTCGGTGATCGGTGCCGCTCATGTCCTGTTCCGGTTCGCGCTCGACACGAAGATGCCGTGGTCGATTCCGAACCGTCCGTCCGAAGCCGACGATGCAGCCGTGCAGCCGGTCGTGCGCGACGCCGCAGACATCGCACACTCAGAGTCCTGGTTCGACATCGCGAAACAGCCGGTCACGATGCGCAGCGAGGACGGTCTGCTGCTGCACGGCTGGCTGCTTGACCCTGATTGCGCGTCGCCCAAGCCACATCTGTATGCGATCTGCTGCCACGGTTACACCGGCGAGCCGCGCGAGATGGCGAAATGGGCGCACCATTACGCGAAGCTCGGGTTCACGGTGCTGGTGCCGGCGTTGCGCGCGCATGAGCTGAGCGAGGGACGGTACATCGGCATGGGTTGGCTGGAGCACGTCGATCTGCTGAATTGGATCGATTTGATCGTGCAGTCCGATCCTCAGGCCCGCGTGTTGCTGCACGGCAATTCGATGGGCGCGGCGACGGTGATGATGACGGCGGGAGACGCGCGACTGCCGCGCAACGTGACGGCCGCGGTCTGCGATTGCGGCTATTCGTCGACGGTCCGGCAGTTCACCGATACGGCGATGACGATGTTCCATATGCCGCGGCCGCTGGCCTCGCTGATGGTCAAGGTCGCGAGCCGCGTGTGCCGTCGGTTCGCCGGCTACCGGTTCGAGGACGCGTCCTGCACGAAGGCGTTGCGCCATGCGACGATCCCGATGCTGTTCATCCACGGCGGCGCGGACGACTTCGTCTCCCCCGCCGCGCTCAACCGCAACTATGCCGCCTGCGCGAGCATCCATCGAGAAAAGCTGCTCGTACCCGGCGCGGGTCACACGATGAGCGCCAGCACTGCCCCGGACGTCTACTGGCGCAAGGTCACCGGCTTCGTGCGCGGCGTGTTCGCACTGTAAATACGACACTACACATACAACAAGAGTGGCTTCCCTTCGAATCAACGAAGGGAAGCCACTCTTTCTTGCTAGCCTACGCTACGCGATGAGCTCCTTGACTGCGGCGATGACGGCCTGCAACCCCGCCTTCGCGTCGCCGAACAGCATCTGCGTGTTGTCCTTGAAGTACAGCTCGTTTTCGATGCCGGCGTAGCCCTTGCCGCGGCCGCGCTTCATAACGACGACGTTCTGCGCCTTGTCGACGTCGAGGATCGGCATGCCCGACACCGGGGTGCCAGGGCGGCGTGCGGCCGGGTTGGTGACGTCGTTCGCGCCGACGACGAGGGCGACGTTGGCGCTCGGAAACTGCGGATTGATGTCGTCGAGGTCGACGAGCTCCTCGTAAGGCACATTGGCCTCGGCGAGCAGCACGTTCATGTGGCCGGGCATACGGCCGGCGACCGGGTGGATCGCGTATTCGACCTCGACGCCGTGGCCCTTGAGCAGTTCGCCCAGATCGGCGAGCTCGCGCTGCGCCTGCGCCTGCGCTAGGCCGAATCCGGGCACGAAGATGACCTTGTCGGCGTAGACGAGCTGGACGGCCACGTCGTCGGCGGAGGTCTCCTTCATGGTGCCTTCGGGGCCTTCCGCGCCGCCGGCCGCATCGGAGCCGCCGCCGAATCCGCCGGCAAGCACGCTCATGAGCGGACGGTTCATGGCCTTGCTCATGGCGAGCGAGAGGGTCACGCCGGCTGCGCCGACCAGGGCGCCGGCGACGATGAGCGCGATGTTGTTGATCGCGAGGCCACTCATGGCGACGGCGGTGCCGGTACACGCGTTGAGCACGGAGATGACGACGGGCATGTCGGCGCCGCCGATCGGGATGACGAACACGAGACCGTAGCCGAGCGCGAACACGGTGGTCAGGATGCACCAGAGCACGGCGTTGGACGGCTGCACGCACAGCATAACGAACGCGATGACGGTGAGCGCGATGAACGCGATGTTCCACACGCCCTTGGCCGGCAGGGTGAGCTTCTTGAGGAATTTGACGCCCTGCAGCTTGCCGGCGGCAACGAGCGATCCGGTGAACGTGACCGAACCGATCATGATGCCGAGACCCGCGGTGATGAGCACGACGAGGCCGGGGCCAGCGGCGTCCTCGGAGTTGAGGATGTCGTTGAGCGCGACGAGCGCGGCCGCGCCGCCGCCGACCGTGTTGAACACGGAGACGAGCTGCGGCATGTCGGTCATCTTGACCTTCTTGGCGCTCCACACGCCCGCGATCGCGCCGATCGCGATGCCGGCGATGAGCAGCGCGACGGCCACGCCATGCTGGAAGCCGTTGCCGATCTCGCCGACGAACAGCACGATGAACGCCATGACGCAGGCCATGACCATGCCGGCCGCGGAGATCAGGTTGCCGCGGCGGGCGGTCTTCGGCGAGTTCATGAGATGCAGGCCGATGACGAACATGACGGCGGCCAGCAGGTAGACGAACCATTCGACGACGCCGAGCGGCGTGCCCAGCGTCTGTTCCAACGTACCCATTTACTTGGCCTCCTCGTTCTTGTCGGCGTCCTTCTTCTTGGCCTTGTCGGACTTGAACATCTCGAGCATGCGGTCGGTGACCACGTAGCCGCCGACGACGTTCATCGTGCCGAGCACAGCGGCCAGGAAGATGAACACCCAGGCGAGCGGGCTGGTGGCGTGCGCGGCGACGATGACGACGCCGACGATGACGATGCCGTGGATGGAGTTCGCGCCGGACATGAGCGGCGTGTGCAGGGTCGCCGGCACCTTGCCGATGACCTCGACGCCGATGAGCAGCGCCAGCACGAACAGGGTGATCGCTACGACGATATCCATGATTGGGTTCCCCTTTCTTCCCTTACGCCTGCGCCGAGGCCGCGGCGGGCCGGCCGGCGACGATGAGCGCGTCGTCGAGTTCCTCGTTCAGGTCGATGCTCAGCTTGCCATCCTTGACGAAATGAGCGAGCACGTCGCCGACGTTGCGGGCGAGCAGGTTCGCGGCGGTGTTGGAGACGTCGCTGGCCAGATACGGCGCGCCGATGATGGTGACGCCCCCGTCGGTGACGCTCGTGCCGACCGTGGAGCCTTCGACGTTGCCGCCGAGATCGCTGGCCGCGCAGTCGACGATCACGGCGCCGCGCTTGAGGCCGTCCACGCCGGCCTTGGTGAGCAGCACCGGCGGCTTGCGGCCAGGCACCTTCGCGGTGGTGATGATGACGTCGAATCCGGAGGCCTTCTGGTCGACCGCCGCCTGCTGGGCGGCCTGCTCCTCGGGGCTGAGGGCGCGCGCGTAGCCGCCTTCGCCCTGGCCTGCCGAGAAGTCGAGTCCGAGGTCGAGGAACTTCGCGCCGAGCGATTCGACTTCGCCGCGCGAGGCCGGGCGCACGTCGTATGCGGTGACGACCGCGCCGAGGCGGCGCGCCGTGCCGATGGCCTGCAGGCCGGCGATGCCGGCGCCGAGGATGAGCACCTTGGCCGGGCGGATGGTGCCGGCGGCCGTGGTCATCATCGGGAAGAACGATCCGTAGGCGTTGGCGGCGACGAGCGCGGCCTTGTAGCCCATCACGGAGTTCTGCGAGGTCATCTCGTCCATCGACTGCGCGGAGCTGAGCTGTCGGGGCAGCTTCTCCATCGCCACGCCGACCAGTCCGGCCTTGTCGAGCGCGGCCACGTATTCGGCGTCGGTGAACGAGCCGAGCATGCCGATCACCCACGTGCCCGGCTTGAGCCGTCCGAGCAGTTCCGCGGACGGCCGGTCCACGAATCCGAGCGCATCCGCCTTGTCGATCACCTCGTCGGCCGGCAGCACTTGCGCTCCGGCCTTCACGTAATCATCGTCCGTATATTGCGCGGCCAGTCCCGCGCCACTTTCCAACAGGCAGGACACGCCCGCCTTGCGCAGCCGTGCGACGATGTCCGGCGTCAGGGCGACGCGCGATTCATGATCCGATGTTTCGTTGAGAACACCAAACGTCACGACGGCTTTCTGGGTTTCAGCCATGAGAGCCCTTTCTTTCCTAAGCAACCATTGCTTACATCGCCCCAGTGTAGCCGTCTCAGGGATTTTCGGCTCGATCGTCCCACGTAGTGAATACGTATGCAACTGTTGTCAATCGCACATCGACGTCGTTCACTCGTGTCCGTTCCGTCCCTAAACGGCCCGATGACGCCATTCCTTACGCTACCGTAAGGTGACGGCTCGGCGAAGAACGATTAATATGTGAAGATTGATTGACCATCGAAGTGGGTTTGAGAACGTCAAGGAGAGTCACGTGTCCGTCATCACCTCATTGAACAAACAAGCGGCCGGTCTTGTGCAGAAGGCACTGCGGCTGGGGGGTGATTTCGTTCACCCGATCAGCGACGACTCATCCGACGCGCCCGACTACGTGTCCCCCGACAGCATCGTCGACGAGAACCGAGCTCTGCCGCACACCGACGAGTGGGGTCCGGGATATCCGACCACCACGTTCATCGACCCGACGACCGGTCTGCTGACCGCCGAAACGGCCGGCAACCCGCCGCTGGACGAGCATACGACCATCTACAGCGTGTACGAGGACCGCGCCCGGCGCATGGGCGACGAACCGCTGTACACGTTCAAGTCGAACGGCGAATGGGTGACCAAAACCGCCAACGAGTTCCTCGCCGAAGTGCGCAAGGTGGCCAAGGGCCTGCTCCACTACGGCCTGAAGAAAGGCGACGCGGTCGCGTTCATGTGCCGCACCTCATACGAGTGGGATCTGGCCGACGCGGCGATCATGTCGTGCGGCGGCGTGCTCGCGTCGATCTACGACACCGATTCGGCAGAGCAGATCCGCAACATCGTGAACAACTCCGACGCGCGTCTGCTCATCGTGCAGGACACCGCCATGCGCGAGAAGGCGGACGGCGCGATCGAGGAATGCCCGTCGCTCGAACACATCATCTGCATCGAGACTGGCGGCCTCGACGAGATCGCCGCATACGGCAGCTCGGTGAGCGACGAACAGCTCGACGAGCGCATCTCCTCGCTCAAGAAGACCGACCTGTGCTCGATCATCTACACGTCCGGTTCCACGTCCGCGCCGAAGGGCGTCGAGATGACGCACGAGAACTACTGCACGGACGCGTTCAACCTGCGCGACTACATGCCCGACCTGCTCCAGCACGACAAGTCCGGCTCCATCCTGCTGTTCCTGCCGCAGGCGCACACGTTCGCACGCGCGATCAACTACATCTGCGTGGCGTCCAACATGCGCATCTACATCGCGACCGGTATCAAGACGCTGCTCGCCGATCTTCAGGTCGCCAAGCCGACCGTGATGATCGTGGTGCCGCGCGTGCTCGAAAAGGTGTACAACGCGGCCTCGCAGAAGGCCGGCCACGGCGCGAAGGGCGTCGTGTTCGCGGCGGCCGTCACCGCGGCGCAGCAGTATATGAAGGAGGTCAGCGAGTTCGGCAAAGCCAAAACGCTGACCGCCATGCGCCGCGCCTCGTTCGACCCGATCGTCTACCAGTCGCTGCGCGAGGCTCTGGGCGGACGAGCCAAGTGGATCGTCTCGGGCGGCGCCCCGCTCGACCCGGAGCTCATGAACTTCTTCCGCGGCGCGAACATCCCGGTCTACGAGGGCTACGGTCTGACGGAGACGACCGCGCCGTGCGCGTTCAACCCGCTCGGCGTGCCGTTCCACGAGGGCTCGGTCGGCGTGCCGTTCCCGAGCTTCAAGATCCGCATCGCCGAAGACGGCGAGATCCAGGTCGGAGGCCCGGTCGTGTTCCACCGCTACCACAAGAACGACGAGGCGACCGAGAACGCGTTCACGCCGGACGGATGGCATGCGACCGGCGATCTGGGCCGGCTGGACGACGATGGCTTCCTGTACATCACCGGCCGCAAGAAGGACCTCATCATCACCGCCGGCGGCAAGAACGTGGCCCCCGGCCCGATCGAAGAGGTGATCCAGCGCTGCGAGTTCGTCTCACATGCGCTGGTGCTCGGCGACAAGCGCCCGTTCATCTCCGCGCTCATCACGCTGGACGAGGAGACGCTGCGCCCGTGGCTCGAGGCGAAGGGCCTCGACCGTGACATGTCGCTGGAGGATGCGGCGACCAATGCGGCCGTGCGCGCCGAAGTGCAAAAGTGGGTCGATCAGGCCAACGAGGGCGTCTCCCGCGCCGAATCCGTGCGCAAGTTTATCATCCTGCCCGAGGACTTCACCCAGGAGAACGGCCTGATGACCGCATCCCTCAAGGTGATCCGCCCGAAGGTCATCAAGCGCTACTCCACCCTGCTCAACACGCAGATGTACACCAAGAAGAAGTAGTCTTCCGCCCTATATCGCCCTATACAGAAGAATGCGGTGCGTTCGTTTTACGCATGCCACGTGTGGAACGAACCTCACCGCATTTCCATAATTGGTAGCCGACCGATATGTGCTCTGTCGGACCTAAACTGGCGCGTCTTCATTCTCGGCTCCCTCGGCTGAGGGAACTGTCGGCAAAGCCGACTGAGGGAGCGTCAAACCCATCCACATTAGGTCCGACAAGGTAATAGGGATCGACAACTGCACTATGCTTTTGTGGTATTCCCTTTTTGCGGCTTTCCCTTTTTGCCTAGTACATAACGAATAACCAGGCAAGCGCAGCCTACCACTATCCAGAACAGCAAGTTCGCCGGCGGAAGCAGCTTCAAGACGCCGATCACGAAGCATGCGATGGCCACAATCAGCAACGCGGTGCTCGTCGTATCGCCTTTCGCATCGTCGCCGGTTTCCTGCCAATTGACAAGCGCCTGACTGAGATGCACATCAGAATAGCCCTTTGCATTTGGATTATTCAGTTCATTGAACTCATGCTGCCAAGACGCGGCTTCAGCTGCGTTCGCCTGCGTGCCGATGCCTTGCAAATAGCAGACGCTTAATGCTTGGCAACCTTCCGCGCTATTATGCTGAGCTGCGTCTTGGAAGTGACGGAACGCCTGTGCCTCATCCTTCTTCACACCATATCCGCGCTGTTCGCACAAACCGAGCAGATATGCGCCTGACCGTGCAGGACGCCTCGAGCATGCGGCATATCCTTGGCTAAATAACTGATCCGCCTTTTGCTTGCTCTGCTTGACGCCCAGACCATGTCGATAGCAGAATCCCAAACTGATCAGCGCATATGGATCTTCTTCGGCAGCGGACTTCGCATACCACTGAGCAGCCTGTTTCCAATCCTGCTCAACGCCTATACCATCGGCATAGCAGTTACCCAAAAGCCGCAATCCGGAGGTACCGAATCCTTCCTTGTCTTGAACCGCCCGCTTGTACAGCTGAACCGCTTTTTGCTTGTCGGTATCAACGAGATAACCGTACATATACCAATCGCCCAGAGTCAACGCGGCGACCCCGTCGCCGAGCTCGACCCCCTTCTGTGCCATAAGAACGGCCTTGGCCCGCTCCGTCGGATCACTGCTTCGCTCATATTTTCTCACGAACACGCGAAGCGCGTCTATATCGTCCTTGTCCGCGGCGTCCTGCATCAGTTGCTGATACTTCTGCTCGTCCTTTTCCACCCCGATACCGTCTCGGTAGCATGTGGCAAGTTGATACAACGCATTCGGAACCCCGTTCTTTGCGCCTTGAATCAGCGTAGACAACGCTTCTCTCGCCTGGTCGGCCGTCACCCCATTTGCCCCGTGATATCCTTGGGCATATGTGCGCAACGTGTTTGCCGCTATACGGTATTTAGGATCTCTCTTCATTGCTATTCCTCCCATCAGCGATTATGAATGAAGAAACCATCTGTGTCGGTGTAGATGACCATCCACACGAAAAATGCGATCATGGCGAGTGCTATCTGCCCGACCGAACGTCCGGCACTGAGCGACATGACCACGGCGATGATGCACGCGTTGGTGATGAAGGCATACAGACTGCTTTGCACGAGATTGCCGACCACGCCAAGAATGAAATTCTGTCCAGCCTTCGAAGTCACCAGGAACGGAAGGACGACGATTGCGGCGGCGATCACGACGGCGACGACATAAATGAGAATACGCCATACGATCATCTGGCTATTCACCCATTCGAACGCATAATTCACTATCCACGCAGCGAACAAGGCGATGACGATTGTGGCGATCAGAGAACCGAGCAGCTGCCAGATCTTGTGGAATAGTTTCTCCTTGGCACGGGTGGAATTGGGATCGCCTATGATCGAATATCCGCGCCGCTGGTACGGGGAGAACAGGAACGGGCCAAATATGCCATTCAGCAGCATCATCAGCGGCGATTGAATGGCTCCTTGTACAATGAGCACCAGAATGGCCGTGAGAAAGAACGGGCCGGAAGTGATGTTGAACAGCGTGGTGTCCACGTGCATCATTGAATTCAACACGGCAAAGATCTGGGCCGCGAACGGCAGCGAGCTCAAGCCCTGTGCAAAGCCCATTCCGGTTCCGGGATCCATACTGGTTCGTATCATCACGGCGACAAGCCAGAACCCAACGATAAATCCGACGATAAGATATATCTTCTTCATTCCCTGTCCTTCTGTTCGAAGTCTCCAGCCATGCTTGACTGTACGACGCAAACATTACAGGAATTGAATTATCGTCGAATAATGCCTCATCACATGATGACCCCCGTTTTATGCTGGAATGGCCGAAATTGAGTTCGATTTCGGCCATTGCAGCATAAAACATTAGAATCCTAATTTTTCCAACTGCTTGGCTGAGCCGTTAAGCGGACAGTCCAGTGGACTGTCCGTAGGCGAAGGCGAGCAAGGCGAGCAATATATACGCGCGCGCAGCGCGTCCTAAATTGCAGGGCCGAAGGCGAGCCGTTAAGCGGACAGTCCAGTGGACTGTCCGTAGGCGAAGTGAGCGGCCACGATAGCGAGCCGTGAAGCGATCCTAAGCAGTTGGAGAAATTAGAATCCTAATTTCTCAAGCTGCTTGGGATCGGACTGCCAGCCCTTGGCGACCTTGACGTGCAGGTCGAGCTTGGCCTTGCCTCCGACGATGCGGTTGACGGGCGTGCGCAGCTTCTTCTTGACGCGTACGAGGTGCTCCGCGCCCTTGCCGATGATGATCGGCTTCTGCGAGTCGCGTTCCACGTACACGGAGACGAGCACCTGGATCTTGCCGTCGTAGGATGCGCCGGACTCGTTGTCCTGCGGGTATTCGATCGAGTCGACGACCACGGCCAGCGAATGCGGCAGCTCGTCGTCCAGTTCCTCGAGGAACGCGCCGCGCACGAGTTCGGCGATCGTCTCCGCCGGACGTTCCTCGCTGATCTGGTCGTCCGGGTACATCTGCGGGCCTTCGGGCGTGTGGTCGATGAGCACGTTCTTGACTTCGTTCAGATTGTCGTGTTCGAGCGCGCTGACGGGCACGATGTCCGTAAAGTCGGCGAATTCGTTGATCTCGATGAGCTTGTTGATGAGCTGCTCGCGGTTCAGTTCGTCGATCTTGGTGACGATCGCGATCAGCGGCACCTTCCACTTGAACGTGCCGTCGTCGCGCTTGGTCGCGAAATCGGCGCGGAGCCTGCTCAGGATGCGCTTGTCGCCGGGGCCGATCTCCTGGTCGGCCGGCAGCAGGAACGCGACGACGTCGACTTCGGACAACGATTCCTCGACGATGTCGTTGAGCCGCTGGCCGAGCAGCGTGCGCGGGCGGTGGATGCCCGGCGTGTCGACCAGCACGAGCTGCGCGTTGTCGGTGGTGAGAATGCCGCGGATGGCCTTACGCGTGGTTTCCGGACGGGACGATGCGATGGCGATCTGCTTGCCGATCAGCGCGTTGATCAGCGTGGACTTGCCGACGTTCGGGCGTCCGACCACGGCCACGAAGCCGGAACGGTACGGCTGTTCGCCCTGCACCGGGCCGTCGCTCGCCGTATCATTCGCCTCGGTATCCGTCACCTCGCTCACGTCGTCGACGGCGTCCT
Organism: Bifidobacterium sp. LH_230; assembly: GCF_056357555.1. Taxonomy (NCBI): domain Bacteria; kingdom Bacillati; phylum Actinomycetota; class Actinomycetes; order Bifidobacteriales; family Bifidobacteriaceae; genus Bifidobacterium; species Bifidobacterium sp. LH_230. The sequence continues at coordinate 71,120 of NZ_JBKEWJ010000015.1, read as the reverse complement.
CGTCGTACTGCTGCTCGATATCGCTCATGTCACTCCTTGCTGCTGTCGTCACGGCCCGCCCGGTCGGCGGCCTGCGCACCGTTGTCGGCGCTGCCATCTGCTTCATCCGATGAATCGCCATCATCCCCGACGCCCTCGACGTGCGCCGGCTCCACGACGATCGTGGACACCTTCTTGCGTCGGCCGGCCGAATCCACGGCGGTCAGACGCAGGCCACGCGTCACGGCCGACGCGCCGACGATCGGCACGCGGCCGATCAGCTTGGTCAGCAGACCGTACACGGTGTCCACGTCGTCCTCGTCGATGTCGATCTCGAAGATCTCCTCCAGATCGGCGATCGGCGTACGCGCGGGCATGCTCCACTTGTGATCCCCGATCTTCTCCGGTTCGGCGTGCTGCGTGCGGTCGTGCTCGTCCTCAAGCTCGCCCACGATCTGCTCGATCGCGTCCTCGATGGTCACGAGTCCCGCGATGCCGCCGTATTCGTCCACGACGATGGCCACATGCTGGCGGGTGCGCTGCATCTCGTGGAACAGGTCGTCCACGGGCTTCGATTCAGGCACGAGCATCGGCTGGCGGATGATCGATGCGACCTCGCGGCTGATCGCTGCCGGGTTGAACGCCGTGGCCCGCACCGCGTCCTTGAGATAGGCGACGCCGATCAGATCGTCCACGTCGTCGCCGATCACCGGCACGCGGGAGAAGCCGGAACGCGAGCACAGCTTGAGCATGCTTTCGAGCGTCTCAGTCTTCTCGATGCAGATCATGTCGGTGCGCGGCACCATGATCTCGCGCGTGAGCGTCTCCGACAATGTGAGCACGTTGCGCAGCATCTCGGAGACCTCCGGGTCGAAGTCGTTCGCCTCGACCAGCCGATCGATGGTGGCGCGACCCTGTTCGAGCTGGATTTTCTCCAGCTCCTCGTCATCGGACAGGTCGGAGTCGCGGTCGCGCTTCTTCGGGTCACGCTGGCCGCCGATGCGGGCGAACGGGGTCAGCCATGCGGCGATCGACACGAGCGTGGCGCGGCCGAGCATGATGTCGACCGGCTTGAGCGCCCCGGCCGACCGCGGGCGCACGAGGATCGATACGACGCCCACGATGATCGCGAACACGAAACCGGCCAGCAGTTCCGCCCACATCGGCGCCTCGAACAGCGCGGCGATGCATGCGACCAGCACGCCGTCGAGCACGTTGCAGGTGATGCGGAAGAACGCGCAGGAACCGGCCGTGGCGTAGCGGTCGGCGATCAGATGCTGCACCTTGTGGATTCGGCCGATCTTCTTCATGCGCAGGAATTGCGATGTCTCCGAGTCGGTCTGCACTTCGAGGATGAGGTTGTTGAGGCTGGCCCGCGTGACGCGGGACACGGCGCCTTCGGCCGCGGCCAGCGTGAGCGAGAGCCACACCAGCAGGGCGGCCACAAGGATGAGGATAACGGTCAGCACTATCGCCGACGTGTCGGATGGCATCTGGATTCCTTACGGTTTATCGGTTCGTGGATTGGGATGAATGGATTGATGATTGGACGGCTGATGCGCGGCTGCCGTGCGCCGTCGTACCAAGAGGCAGACCGGTACGACGGCACATCGGCAGAACCCGGCCAGAGTCGGATCAGTGGCCGAGATGACGGTTGTTGCCGTGGACACGATCGTATTCGGCGAGCACGTCGGGAGTGCCGGCCGGCAGGACGACCGGGTCGCCGATGGTCTGGCGCACCGCGATGAACGTGAGCAGCAGCTGGCGCTGCAGACCGAACATCTGCCGTTCCTGTTCGGGACCGACGTGGTCGTAGCCGAGTAGATGGAGGATGCCGTGGATGGTAAGCAGCATCATCTCCTCGAGCGTGCTGTGACCGGCCGCGGCGGCCTGCTGGGCGGCCACCCACGGGCAGATAACGAGGTCGCCGAGCACGCCTTCCATCACGGTCTTGCCGTCGCCGGGGCGCAGTTCGTCCATCGGGAAGCTCATCACGTCGGTGGGGCCTTCGAGGTTCATCCAGCGTTCGTGCAGTTCGGCGATCGGCTCGGGGTCGACGAACAGAATGGTCAGGTCGGACTGCGTGCTCACGCGCATCTGGTCCATCACCCATACGCCGAGGTCGGAGAACACCTTCGGATCGATGGTCCAAGGGGTTTCGTTGGTGACATCGACGCTCATCGTCGCTCGTCCTTTCCTTCGCTGTGATCGTTCGTCGTACCGGATTGCGTGCCGCCGTTGTTCGCGGCGCCGACGTGCAGTCCGCGCTGCTTGGCCTCGCCGTATTCGCGACGTGCCTTGGTGCTGTGGTCTCCGGCGATGGCCGAATGTCGCTCGTATGCGGCGACGATCTGGCCGACGAGCCGGTGGCGTACCACGTCGGCCGCTTCGAGATGCGCGAACGCGATGTCGTCGATGCCGCCGAGGATGTGCTCGATGGTGGCCAGACCCGAGCGTGGCACGGTCAGGTCGACCTGCGTGATGTCGCCGGTGATGACCATCGTCGTGTTGAAGCCGAGTCGGGTCAGGAACATCTTCATCTGCTGTTCGGTCGTGTTCTGCGCCTCGTCGAGGATCACGAACGCGTCGTTGAGCGTGCGGCCGCGCATGTACGCGAGCGGCGCGACCTCGATCGTGCCGTCGTCCATGTAGCGCCGCATCTGGTCGGCGCCGAGCATGTCGGAGAGCGCATCGTACAGCGGCCGCAGGTACGGGTCGACCTTCTCGTTGAGCGTGCCGGGCAGGAAGCCGAGATTCTCCCCCGCTTCGACGGCCGGACGCGTCAGGATGATGCGCCGGATCTTCTTCTCCTGGAACGCCTGTACGGCCTTGGCCACGGCGAGATACGTCTTGCCGGTGCCGGCCGGGCCGATGGCGAACGTGATCGTATGCGATTCGATCGCGTTGACGTAGGCGATCTGGCCGGCGGTCTTCGCCCGCACCGGCACTCCCAGCGCATACGTGATCACGCCGGGAACGCGCGGTTTGCGCTGCGCTGGATCGTCCGCATGACGGGAATCCTGGGCGAGATCGGCGTGCCGCTCGCCGCTCGCCGCAAACGATGCGCGGCCCGTGCGCGAGATGCGTCCGGTCTGCCCGGCCCTTTGCGCGAGCCGTTCCTGGCGCACATGGTTGGGCAGCACCTGCTGGTCGAGCATCCTGCGCACGGTGTCGGCGTCCATCGGCGCGCTGTACGCCGCCTGGATGATCGTGTTGACCACGTCCTCGGCCTGAGCGGCTTGGGATTCGGTCTGCTTGCCGTGCGACATGATCGCGACGCGGTTGCCGCGCACGATGATGGTCAGGTCGGGGAACGCGCGTTCGACTTCGCGCAGCACCTCGTCGACCGGGCCGAGCACGGCGACCGGGTCAAGTTCGGACGGGATGGCGATGGTTCGTGTCGTCGTCGCCACGGGCTACTCGTCCAGGGTCTCGCCGGTGAGCACGTGGGCGTGCACGTGGAATACGGTCTGGCCGGCGTCGAGGCCGGTGTTGAAGATCAGACGGTACGCGCCGTGGAACTCCTTGTCGGCGATGGACTGCGCCACTTCGACGATGTGGGCGAGTTCGGCCGGATCGGCCTTGGCGAGTTCCGCCACGTTCGCGTAATGCTTGCGCGGCACGATGAGCACGTGCACCTTGGCCTTCGGGTTGATGTCCTTGAAGGCGTAGGTGGTGTCGTCCTCATACACCTTCGTGCTGGGGATCTGACCCGCGATGATCTTGCAGAACAGGCAGTCCGTGGACTCGCTCATATCGCTCCTTTGTTGCGTTTCGTTGCCGTCTTCCATGCTATTGCGCAGGGTGGTCGTTTGGGCTGTGGGAATATGTACGTCCCGTTCCGCGCGGCACATGCAGTCCGCGATACATCCGCATACGATCGGCAATGCGGGAAGCGGCGCGCCGCAGTCCGCGACGATACTGTCCGCCGCCTATATGCGGCCAAGCGCCCGCGCCAGCAGGGTCAGCGCGACCGGGCCGGCGGTCGCGGCCCGCAGGATGTTGCCGCCCAGCACGCACACATGCGCCCCCGCGTCACGGAACGCGGCGACTTCATCCTCGCTGATGCCGCCTTCCGGCCCGACCATCACGTTGATGGTGCGTGGCCTGCCGTCATCCAGACACTGGTCGGCGAGCGCCCGCGCCAGTTGTTCGATGCCATCCCATGTGTCGGTCGCGTCCTGATGGAGCACGACGACCAGATCGCCGTGCACGCATGCGCGTCGGCAAATGGCGAGCGCCTGCTTGCTGGTGACGCATTCGGAAAGTTCCGGCTTCCACGTGCGGCGCGACTGCTCGGTTGCGGCGGCAAGTACCTGATCCCATTTGCGGTCGGTGCGTCCGGCCTTCCACTTGGCGATGGACCGGTCGGCCTGCCACGGAATCACCTGGTCTACGCCGATCTGCGTGGCCATGTCGATGGCCTGTTCGTCGTGTCCGGTTTTCGCCAGCGCCTGGATCAGCGCGAGTCTGGCGACCGGCTGCGGTTCGCGGCCGACCTCGCGAACTTCGGCCAATCCGGCCGCGGCGTCGGCGATCACGGCGTGGATGCGCAGTCCCGCACCGTCGGACAGATCCAGTTCGTCGCCGTCCTTCAGTCTCATCACCTGGATGGCATGCCGGCGTACCGCCGACGGCAGGGTGAGTTTCCATCCGGTGTTGAGTTCGTCGCTGTTCACCGGCACATCGTCATGCGCAGGATCGAGAAGAAACAGGGGATTCGTCATGAACACTAGGGTACACAAACCCCTATTCCGCAATCGGAACCGTTGATATTGCTTGCAACACGCCGTGAAACCCGATCGATTTGACGTCTGAGTCTGAATGAGTATAGTAATCAATCGTTGTCTGAACAACGCACTCGTCCGGGTGGCGGAATGGTAGACGCGCTAGCTTGAGGTGCTAGTGCCTATTTTATACAGGCGTGTGGGTTCAAGTCCCATCTCGGACACGAGCGAAACCCCGTGGAAACACGGGGTTTTCTTGTATCTCCAGTGATTTTCGAGCGACGACCAGCGGAGGCTTCCTTGCGGTTCATCACCATCGATTCCATCGACGACGAACGTGTCGCGGCGTACACGAACCTGACCGAAATCCAGCTGCGCAACCGTCTGGAGCCGGCCAAGGGCCTGTTCATCGCCGAATCCCCCAAGGTCATCGACCGGGCGCTTGCCGCCGGCCGCGAACCGATCTCGCTGCTGGTCGAGGAGCCGTGGATCGAGGGCATGGCCGACACGTTCGCGTTCGTGGACGAACATTGGGGCCCGGACATCCCCGTGTACGTCGCCTCCCCCGAACAGTTGAAGCAGCTCACCGGCTACCGTCTGCATCGGGGCGCGCTGGCCGCGATGCGCCGCTGGCCGTTGCCGTCCGTGGCCGAGGTCTGCCGCGATGCCCGTCGCGTGGCGGTCATGGAGAACATCGTCGATCATACGAACGTCGGCGCGCTGATGCGTTCGGCGGCGGCGCTCGACGTGGACGCCGTGCTCGTCACTCCCTCCTGCGGCGATCCGCTGTACCGCCGTGCGGCCCGCGTGTCGATGGGCACCGTCTTCCAGATCCCGTGGACCCGCATCGGCATGGAGTCGAAGCACACATGGCCGTTTGAGGGACTGAAGGAACTCCATGATCTCGGCTTCACCACCGTGGCAATGGCGCTGACCGACGATTCGATCAGTCTGGACAAGCTGGTGCGCCGTCTGAACAACGATCCTGCCGAATCCGACCATATCGACAAGCTGGCACTGATCTTCGGCACCGAAGGCGACGGGCTGAGCCGGCACACCATCGCGAACGCCGATCTGACGGTGAAGATCCCGATGAGCCACGGCGTGGACTCGCTCAACGTGGCCGCGTCGAGCGCCGTTGCTTTCTATTCGACTGCAATTCGCTGAAAAGTCATGAAATTACGGCGACATGCCAGCGTGGTTGCCTTGCGTGTCGTCGAATTTGTGCGAGTATTGACAGTGTCGCCCATGCGATGAAGCGTGGGTACAAGCAGTTCGGTGTCGTAAGACGCTGTGGATGACCGAAAAGAGAGGAGCATCGGATGGCGAAAAACAAGCAGAAGATTCTGTCCATCGTCCTGGCGGGCGGTGAAGGAACTCGCCTGATGCCGTTGACCCGTGATCGCGCGAAGCCCGCAGTCCCCTTCGGAGGCGTGTTCCGTCTGATCGATTTCCCGCTGAGCAACCTGGTGAACTCGGATTACCGTCACATCATCGTGCTTACCCAGTACAAGTCCCACTCCCTTGACCGTCACATCTCGCAGATGTGGCGTTTCTCCTCCCTGCTGGGCAACTACGTCTCCCCTGTGCCCGCGCAGCAGCGTCTCGGCAAGCACTGGTATCTCGGTTCTGCCGACGCGATCTACCAGACGATCAACATCATCGAGGACGTGCAGCCCGACATCGTCGTGATCGTCGGCGCTGATCACGTCTACCGCATGGACTTCGGCCAGATGGTCGAGCAGCACATCGAGTCCGGCGCCGAGTTCACGGTCGCCGGTATTCGTCAGCCGTTGTCGCAGTCGAACCAGTTCGGCGTGATCAGCGTCGACCCGAACCATCCGAACCAGATCCGCGAGTTTCAGGAGAAGCCGGCCACGACCGAGGGTCTGCCGGACGACCCGAACTCGTTCCTCGCCTCGATGGGCAACTACGTGGCCAACACCGACGCCCTGTTCGACGCGCTGGCCAAGGACGAGAAGGCCGAGGACACCAAGCATGACATGGGCGGCGACATCGCCCCATACTTCGCGGCCCGAGGCGAGGCCGGCGTGTACGACTTCAATACGAACGTCATCCCGGGCGCGACGGAGACCGATCACGCCTATTGGCGCGACGTGGGTACCATCAAGCAGTTCTACGATGCGCACATGGACCTGATCGCCTATGTGCCGGAGTTCAACCTGTACAACCAGGCGTGGCCGATCTACACCGATTCCGGCACGCTGCCGCCGGCCAAGTTCGTGCACGCCGGCCGCGACCGTCTGGGCCACGCGACTGATTCGATCGTCTCCCCCGGCGTGATCGTTTCCGGCGGCGAGGTGCACCACTCCGTGCTTTCGCCGAACGTGCGCATCCACTCGTGGGCACAGGTCGTGGACTCCGTACTGTTCGACGGCGTCATCATCAACCGTCGTGCGCGCGTGTACAAGGCGATCCTCGACAAGAACGTCGTGCTCACCGAGAACTCGACCGTCGGCATCGACACCGAGCATGATCTCGAGCGCGGCTTCACCGTGACTCCGGAAGGAATCACGGTAGTGCCGAAGGGCACGATCGTCGACGACTGATCGGCAGCGCAACAAGCCGGATAACGAAAGCCCCGACCGTATGGCCGGGGCTTTTCCGATTTCATCGTGACAGCATGCGGCGGATACGACAGCGGCGGTGCGACGAACGCATTCGTCCATCGCACCGCCGCATACCGGTCGGGTCGGTCAGTACTTCGGCAGATTGTCAAAGTTGAAGCCGAGCGCGGCCAGCTGATCGCGGCCTTCCGGCGTGATCTTGTCCATCGTCCAACGCGGCTGCCACGTCCAGTCGATGCGGAATTCCTCGACCAGACCGGCCAGCGTGCTCGCGCACTCGTCCTCGATGAGATCGGTCAGCGGGCAGGCGGGCGTGGTGAGCGTCATCGTGATGATCGCGCGGCTGAGTTCGTCGATTTCGATGCCGTAGACCAGACCGAGATCGATCACGTCGATGCCAAGCTCCGGGTCGATGACCTGATGCAGGGCCTCCTTGACGTCCTCCGCGGTGGCGCGGCCGATGTCGTCCACGGCCTTGAGCGGGATGTCGTCCTCGCTGCTGTGTTCGCCCTCATGACCGCATTCGCTCTTCGGGTGACGGCCGCACGCGCACATCTCGACGTCGCCGTCCGCCGACGAACCGGCCGGCGCGGGGCGCCCGTTCGGGAATCCCGCGGCCAGATTCGGATTGGCCATCACGCGACGCGCGGCCTCCTCGTCGCCCAGCACCTTGTTCACCGCGTCGAACACCGACGGCTCGGGTTCGGGCACCAGATTGTCGCTCATATCACTCCAGACATTGTGGGAAACAGTTGGTATTCAATATACTCCGGCTCCCCTCTTGTGAGGAGAGCCGGAACCGTCATTTCGCTGCCAGCGCCTTGGCCACCGAGTCGCGCATGCCTTCCCAGCCGAGCAGGGCGCATTTGATGCGCATCGGATACTTGGATACGCCTTGGAAGACGACCGCATCCTCGAGCTTCTCCTCCTTGGCGTCGTCGTTCAGGCCGGCGCCACGCGATTCCATCAGCTCATGGAAGTCGCGGAACAGGTCCATCGCCTCGTCCACGGTTTTGCCGGCGCACAGGTCGACCATCACCGACAGGCTCGCCTGCGAGATGGAGCAGCCGTGACCGTCCCATACGAGGCGTTCGATGCGATGCGGTTCGGCGTCGGAGACCTCGACGTGCACAGTCGCCTCGTCGCCGCAGGTCGGATTGAACTGGTGGGATTCACCCGGCGTGCAGTATTCGTGGCTGGCGCGGATCGTGCTGTCTCCGGCCGACGCGCTGTCCTCGGACGCGAGGTCGGGCGCGAAGGACTCCTTGCCATGCGGATCGCGTGCGGCTTCGAGAATGACCTCCTGATACATCTGCTCGAGGTCGTCGCCGCTCATACCAAAATCGTTCATATATCACACCTTAAAGAACGGGCGGACTTTCGCCACCGCCTCGACCAGCGCGGCCGCGTCGTCGACGCTGTTGTACACGCCGCTGGACGCACGGTTGGACGCATACAGGCCGAAGTGACGGTGCACCGGCTGGGCGCAGTGATGGCCGACGCGGATGGCGATGCCCTGCGCGTCGATGAACTGGCCGACATCATGCGGGTGCACGCCGGCCACGTCGAACGCGACGGTGCCGATGCGGTCCACGTTCTCGCGCGGACCGAGGATGCGCACGCCGTCGATGTCTCCGAGCTTCAGGAGTTCCGCGGCGATGGTCTTCTCGTGTGCCTCGATGTTCTCCAAGCCGATGTTCATCATCCATTCGGCGGCCACGCCGGCGGCCACGACCTGCGCGACCGGCTGCGTGCCGGCCTCGAAGCGTGCCGGCGGCTCCATGTACTGCGCGGGCTTGTCCATCCACGCCAGCTCGACCATCGATCCGCCGAAGTTCGCCGGCGGCAACGCCTCGAGCAGCTCGCGCTTGCCGTACAGGAAGCCGACGCCGGTCGGACCGTACATCTTGTGCGCGCTCCACGCGGCGAAGTCGACGTCCATCGCATGAAAGTCGACCTTGAGATGCGGCACCGACTGACATGCGTCGAGGACGAACACGGCGCCGACCTCGTGGGCGCGGCGCACGATGGGCGCGATGTCGGTGATCGCGCCGGTGGTGTTGCCCACATGCGTGACCGCCACGACCTTGGTGCGTTCGGTGATGACCTCATCGGCCGTATCGGAGCGGATGCGACCGTCCTCGGTCAGATCGAACCACTTGAGCGTGGCACCCGTGCGGAACGCCAGCTCCTGGAACGGCAGCAAGACCGAATGATGCTCGGCCTTGGATACGACGATCTCGTCGCCGGGCTTCAGGGCGAACCGCTTGGCCGCCGCTCCCCCGCGTCCGAGGCTCGCGTTGCCGAACGCGGTCGCCAGCAGGTTCAGACCAGCCGTCGCACCGCCGGTGACGACGACCTCCTCCTGGCCCTCTTCCGAGTTCGCACCGACCAGACGCGCGACCTTGCCACGTGCCTCCTCGAACGCGACGGTCGAACGCGCCGCCAGCTCATGCGCCCCACGGTGCACGCCGGCGTTGATCGTGCGGTAGAAGTCAGCCTCCGCATCGATCACGCACTGCGGCTTCTGCGAGGTCGCCGCCGAATCGAGATACACGAGCGGATGCCCGTGCACCTCCTGATCCAAAATCGGGAACTCCCCCCGAATCGCTCCAAAATCAACCATATATTCCCCTTGTTTTCTATGCGCTTACCGTTTACAAGTTCCGACGTTGCCGTGTGGGGGTGGACATATGCATATCTCGACACGCTCCAGGCCGCTCGGCCAAGTCTTACGGTCGCGATACGCATATGTCCACCCCCACACTCTCTTGCGTACAACTGTTGCGTAATACAAACTCAAGTGAGTACAGATTTGTATTACGCAATCGGACAACGTTACCGAGCAGGCAGTCGGGATGTTCTGTTCGCGGCCGTAAGACTTGGGCGAGCGCCCCGGAGCGTGTCGAGAATAGAACATCCCGACTGCCTGCGGCCACCGCTGGAACTTATACAGCCAATCCTCACTCCACTACGATCGCGTTGGAACATCCCGCAGGTAAGGACCAACCGTCATGCGACTAACGCTGGAACTGAGCGAACTAACTGAACGAAAGCGACTTACGCCAGTGCGGATTCGGAGTCGGCGCCTTCGGGCAGGTACGCGTCGTAGCCGTGCTCTTCGAGTTCATCGGCCAGCTCCGGGCCGCCGGTCTTGACGAAGTGGCCGTCGGCGAAGACGTGCACGATGTCCGGCTTGATGTACTTCAAGATGCGCGTGTAGTGCGTAACCATGAGGATGCCGAAGTTGTTGGCCTCCTTGGCGCGGTTCACGCCTTCGGACACGATGCGCAGCGCGTCGACGTCGAGACCGGAGTCGGTTTCGTCGAGGATCGCGAACTTGGGCTTGAGCAGTTCGAGCTGGAGCACTTCGGCGCGCTTCTTCTCGCCGCCGGAGAAACCTTCGTTGACGGAGCGAGTGGCGAACTTCGGGTCCATGCGCAGACGCTTCATGGCTTCGGACAGTTCCTTGGTCCAGGTGCGGATGGCCGGCGCCTTGCCGTCGACCTCGGTTTTGGCGGTGCGCAGGAAGTTGGTCATCGACACGCCCGGCACTTCGACCGGATACTGCATGGCGAGGAACAGGCCTTCCTTGGCGCGTTCGTCCGGGGTCTGCTTCAGGATGTCGACGCCGTCGAGCAGCACTTCGCCCGAATCGACCTCGTACTTGGGGTGGCCGGCGAGCGTGTAGGCGAGCGTGGACTTGCCGGAGCCGTTGGGGCCCATGATGGCGTGCGTTTCGCCGGAGTTGACGGTCAGGTTCACGCCCTTGAGGATCTGCTTGCGGCCTTCCTTGGTTTCGACGGAGGCGTACAGGTCCTTGATTTCCAGAGTGGACATTGGATTCTCCTGTGATTGACGAATGTAAGTCTGTGGGTTACTTGTCTTCGAGCACCGCCTGCATGGCCGCGTCCTCGCCGCGCGCGAGGCGGCGGTCGATCACGTCCATGAGGTGCTGGGCGACGGACGGCACACCGATCTCTTCGACGAGTTCGCCGAAGAAGCCGCGCACGACGAGCTTGCGGGCCTCGGTTTCGGGGATGCCGCGCGACTGCAGGTAGAACAGTTCCTCGTCGTCGAAACGGCCGACGGAACTGGCGTGGCCGGCGCCGATGATGTTGCCGTTTTCGATTTCGAGGTTCGGCTCGGAGTCGGCGATCGCGCCGGGGGTGAGCACGAGGTTGCGGTTGAGCTCGTAGGAGTCGGTGCCGGGCGCGGTGGGCGCGATCAGGGCGTTGCCGACCCACGTGGAGTGCGCGTCCTTGCCGTCGAGCGCGCCTTTGTAGACCACGCGCGACTTGCATTCGGGATGGTTGTGCACCACCATCGTGCGGTGTTCGATGTGCTCGCCCGGGTCGACGAAGTAGATGCCGAGCATGTTGAGGTCGCCCTGCGGGCCGCCGAAGTCCTGGTCCATGCGGATGCGCACGACGTCGCCGCCGAGCGTGACGACGGAGTGGCGCAGCGAGGCGTTCTCGCCGACGTGGATGCGGTGGTTGCCGACATGCTTGGAACCCTTGTCCCATTCCTGGATGAACGTGGCGGAGACGTGGGAGTCCTTGCCGGTGGTGATTTCGACGCCTTCCGCGAGTCGCGCGGTGCCGTTGTGCTCGACGACGATGTCGCCGTGCGTGCCGTCGGCCGCGGCGATGACCAGGTGCAGCGCGTCGAGATCCTCGCCGCCGCCGATCACGCGGATGAGCACGGGCTGGGCGAGTTCGCCGGTCAGGTTGACGACGGTGGCGGTGTGTCCGGAGTTCCATTCGACGACGGATGCGCGGTCGTTCGGTTTGGACACGGTGCCGGAGCCGCCCTCGCCGAGCTTGGTCTGGCTGACGGTCACATGCTCCGGGTCGACGGGCGTGCCGTCCACGTTGGAGATCACCAGCGTGGTTTCGCCGCTCGGCTTGAACACGTCGAAGAACTCCTCGATGCGTTCGAGCGGCGTGTAGCGCCAGTCCTCCTGCTTGCGGGTCGGCTGCGGGAAGTCGGCCACATTGAACGAACGCGGTTCCTTGTCGGCGCTCGACGGCATGGCCGCCGGGATCGCGTACGGGTCGTTCGGGTCAGCGACGGGAATGTTGAGTTCAGTTGTGTTCGTTTGCATGGAATCAGCCCACCGATCCTTCCATCTGCAGTTCGACCAAACGGTTCAGTTCGAGCGCGTACTCCATCGGCAGCTCGCGGCTGATCGGCTCGACGAAGCCGCGCACGATCATGCCCATGGCCTCCTTCTCCTCGAGGCCGCGGCTCATCAGATAGAACAGCTGGTCTTCGGAGACCTTGGAGACGGTCGCCTCGTGCGCCATCGTCACGTCGTCCTCGCGCACGTCCACATGCGGGTACGTGTCGGATCGGCTGAAGTCGTCGACGAGCAGCGCGTCGCACACGGTCGAGTTCGAGGAGCCGTACGCGCCGTCGACGATCTTGACGAGGCCGCGGTAGGCGGAACGGCCGCCGCCGCGGGAGATCGACTTGGCGACGATCGTGGACTTGGTGTGCGGGGCGAGGTGAATCATCTTCGCGCCGGTGTCCTGATACTGGCCCTTGCCGGCGAAGCCGAGCGACATCGTGGACGCGGTGGCGTAGGGTTCGGCGAGGATGCAGGCCGGGTACTTCATGGTGGCCTTGGAGCCGATGTTGCCGTCGACCCATTCCATCGTGCCGCCCTCGCGCACGTAGGCGCGCTGGGTGACGAGGTTGTACACGTTGTTCGACCAGTTCTGCACGGTGGTGTAGCGCACGCGGGCGTGCTTCTCGACGATGATCTCGACGATGGCCGCGTGCAGCGAATCCTCGGACCAGATCGGGGCGGTGCAGCCTTCGACGTAGTGCACGTAGGAGCCTTCGTCGGCGATGATGAGCGTGCGTTCGAACTGACCCATGGCCGGCGTGTTGATGCGGAAGTACGCCTGCAGCGGGATGTCGACGTGCACGCCCTTGGGGACGTAGACGAACGAGCCGCCGGACCATGCGGCGGTGTTGAGCGCGCCGAACTTGTTGTCCTCCGGGGAGACGACGGTGCCGAAGTACTTACGCACGAGGTCGGGGTATTCGCGCACGGCGGTGTCGGTGTCGACGAAGATCACGCCCTGCTTCTTCAAGTCCTCCTGGATGGAGTTGTAGATGACCTCGGACTCGTACTGCGCGGCGACGCCGGAGACGAGACGCTTCTTTTCGGCTTCGGGGATGCCGAGACGGTCGTAGGTGGAGCGGATGTCGTCGGGCAGTTCCTCCCACGTCTTGGCCTGCTTGTCGATCGGCTTGACGTAGTACTTGAAGTCGTCGGCGTTGAAGCCGGTCAAGTCGACGCCCCAGTCGGGCATCGGCTTGTCGAGGAACGCCCTGAACCCGCGCAGACGCATGTCGAGCATCCATTCCGGCTCGCCCTTGTCGGCGCTGATGGCCCGCACGACGTTCTCGTCGATGCCTCGTTTCGCGGCCTCGCCGGCCGCGTCGGAATCATGCCAGCCGTAGCTGTAGTCTCCGAACTGCTGGATGATCTCGTCATCCTGTTTGATTTTCTCCTCGTTGACGCGGGCGCGATCGGCCACATACTGGCTCATCTCCACGTCAGCCGCGGCGTTTGGCGCTTGGTTTTCGCTCACCGTACGCTTCCCTCCAATCGACTTCACAACGTTCCTACGTAAACCTAACATATACCGGGGTCCGACTCTAGTAGTCACGTCGAATATTGGCTGAGCGCAAACGTGATGCACGCGACAGTGCGTCGGCCGTGGCCTGCTGCGCGAATCGGAGCGGCAACAGGCCCGGAAAACGAACAAACCCCGCCTTCAAGCGGGGTTTGCGATGATTTGGCTGAAGTCGCTCTACAGGTCACACCTGAACGTGCACAGAGGTGCCCATGACGGCCCAGCCGTAGAACCATTCGGCCTGATCCCAGCCGATGCCGACGCATCCGTGGGAGGTGTTGCCGAGCGCGGCGACCTGCGAGTCGTTCATGGCGGTCTGCGTGGCGATGCGGTGGATCGCGCAGCCGGAGTGCGAGAAGTAGTTGACGAATCCGACGCCCTTCACGTCCCACGATTCCTTGGAACCGTCGGACAGGGTGAGGTTGCCGCTCATGTCCTGCGACTCGTACTTGAGCCAGATGGTGAAGTCGCCGGTCGGCGTGCACAGGTCGCCGCCCGTGCATTCGCCGGTCTTGCGGTCGTTGCCCTGGCCCGCGGACATGCTCATCGTGCGGATGAGCTTGTCGTTCTCGTAGGCGTACACCTTGTTGTCGGACAGGTCGACGACGACGTGGCGCTTGGTCTTCTTGGTCTGCATCGGGTCGACGGTGCCTTCGACGGTGACGGAGCCGCCGCCGTTGGCAAGGGCCGCGACCGCGTCGTGGCCGACGTTCGTGTCGCCGTCGGCGGCGATGGTCACGCCGTCATGGCCTTCCTTGAGCACGTCTATCTCGTCGCCGTTGTTGTTGACGATGACGTCGCGGTCCTCACGGCTCGACTGCAGCGTGTTCTTGATGTTGGAATCGTAGTACTGCTGCAGTTTGTCGGCGTCGAAGACCACGTAGCCGTTGCGGGTCTCGTTGCTGGACAGCTTGCCGTTCTCGTTGGCGTCGATACGGCTCGATGCGGCCAGCGCGGCAGCGTCGAGCGTTGCGATCGTGTGGTCGCCGATGGTGATGGCGACCGGCTTGGACGCGAGCTTGTCGAGCGTGTCCTTGGCCTTGGCGGCGATGTCGTCGGTGACGGACGGGTTGGTTGACTTGAGCGTCACGTTGACGGTTTTCACCGATCCGGTGCCGAGCGCCTCGACGGACTTGACCGCGGCCTTGGCGACTTCGGTCGGGTCCGCGCCCTGTCCCTGCTGGCCGGCGACGACGTCGAAGCCGTTGCCGTCGACGTTGAGCTGCACGGAGGCGTCCACCGGCTTGACCTCCGCGATGCCCAGCTTCTGGTTGAGCGTGTCGGAGACGGCGGCCGTCGGGTTGGCGGGTTCGGCGGTGACGTCGGTGGTGTTCCAGAACGCGTAGCGCTGCCACCATGCGTCGGACCGCTTGGCGTCCATGACCTGGGTGGCGATCGTTTCGGAGTCGACGCTCAGACCGAGGTCCTTGAGCGTGACCTTCGCGCTCGTGCCGTTATAGGAGACGTTCACGGCCGCCTTGTCGACGGCATCGTCGATCTGCGACACCAGCTGGCTGTACGAGCGGCCGGTCACCGGCGTGCCCCACAGCGTGACGCCAGGCAGGGCGTGGGACTGGAAGAACCAGACGCCTGCTCCCGCGACGGCGGCGAGCAGGACGATGACGGCCGATACGATCCACGGCCAGATGGCGTGACGCTTGTGCGAGCGGACGGAGGAACGCGTACCGCGTGCATGCGCCGGCGTGGCGACGGCGCTCAGGTCGAGCGGCGCGAACACCGCGGTCACCTCGCCGTCGGCGTAGGTACCGGCTTTGCTCATCTCATTGTTCTCGTTCATACTGCTGTTCATTCTCTTGGTAACCGGACAATGCCCGATTGGTTGTGCACTGTCCACCATTATGCAGCATGGTCATGAACTCGAACGAGTCCATGACCATGCGAAATCGGCGTCGGACTGTGAATCATCTCACAGCGGACGATGCATCAGTGACGGCTGGCTTCCTGGTGGTCGAGCGCGGCCTTGACCAGACCCGCGAACAGCGGGTGCGGCTTGGTCGGGCGGGACTTGAACTCCGGGTGCGCCTGAGTGGCCACATAGAACGGATGCACGTCCTGCGGCAGCTCGACGAACTCGGTGAGCTCGCCGTCCGGGCTTTGGCCGGAGATGCGCAGACCGGCCTCGCGCAGTCGGTCCTTGTACGCCACGTTGACCTCGTAGCGGTGGCGGTGGCGCTCGGTCACATGCGTGGTGCCGTACAGTTCAGCTACCAGCGAACCTTCCTCGAGCACGGCCGGGTAGGAGCCGAGGCGCATGGTGTGGCCCATATCGCCCTTACCGGCGACGATGTCCTTCTGCTCCTCCATCGTGGCGATGACCGGGTTCGCGCACTCCGGTTCGAATTCGGTGGAGTTCGCGTCCTCGATGCCCAGGACGTGGCGGGCGTATTCGATGACCATCGACTGCAGACCGAGGCACAGGCCGAGCGCCGGCAGCTTGTTCTCACGCGCGTACTTGAGCGCGCCGATCTTGCCGTCGATGCCGCGGATGCCGAAGCCGCCCGGGATCACGATGCCGTCGACCTGGTCGAGCGCGGCGGCCGCACCCTCCTCGGTCTCGCACTTGTCGGCCGCGACCCACTTGACGTTGACCTTGGCCCAGTTGGCGAAGCCGCCGGCCTTGATGGCCTCGGTGACGGACAGGTACGCGTCCGGCAGGTCGATGTACTTGCCGACGATCGCGATATTGACCTCGTGCTTGGGGTGATGCACACGCTCGAGCAGATCGGCCCACTCGTCCCAGTCGACGTCGTGGAACGGCAGTCCGAGCTCGCGCACGACGTACGCGTCGAGGCCCTCGTTGAACAGGATCTTCGGCACGTCGTAGATGCTCGGCGCGTCCACGCAGTTGACGACGCCCTCCTCGTCCACGTCGCACATCAGGGAGATCTTGTCCTTGATGGACTTGTTGAGCGGGCGGTCGGAGCGCAGCACGAGCGCGTCCGGGGTGATGCCGAGCTGGCGCAGCATCATGACGGAGTGCTGGGTCGGCTTGGTCTTGAGCTCGTGGGCGGCGGAGATGTACGGCACGAGGGAGACGTGCACGAACATGCAGTTCTCCGCGCCGAGGTCTCGGCGCACCTCGCGGGCCGCCTCGAGGAACGGCTGGGATTCGATGTCGCCGACGGTGCCGCCGATCTCGGTGATGATCACGTCGACGTCGTCGGATGCCTGGGCGCGCATGCGCGACTTGATCTCGTTGGTGATGTGCGGGATGACCTGCACGCACTGGCCGAGGTATTCGCCGGCGCGTTCCTTGCGCAGCACTTCCTGGTAGATCTGGCCGGTGGTGACGTTGGCCTTCTGGCTCAGGAAGACGTCGAGGAAGCGCTCGTAGTGGCCGATGTCGAGATCGGTTTCGGCGCCGTCCTCGGTCACGTAGACCTCGCCGTGCTGGAACGGGTTCATCGTGCCCGGGTCCACGTTGATGTACGGATCGAGCTTCTGCTGGAGAACGTGGATGCCGCGGCTGCGCAGCAGACGGCCAAGTGAAGATGCGGTCAGGCCCTTGCCGAGGGAGGAAACCACGCCGCCGGTGACGAAGATATGCTTGGTGACGTGTTCTTGGGAATTACCATGTTGTCTTCTAACCATGGAATTTCACTCTATCATCCACATATGACCCGGCGTGTTACCGCAAACAGGCCCGTCCAAGCATCCACGGTTCCGCGTGGGATCATGCCTGGACGGGCCTGGTAATGGAATCATGCGCAACACGCTGGTGCGCGTGGCCGCTGTCCGTCTACTCGTTGACGAGGTGCGCGATGGCTTCGAGGGCGAGCTTGTAGCCGTAGAAGCCGAGCCCGGTGATGGTGCCGGTGGCCACCGGGCTGATGACGGAGCGCTTGCGGAATTCGTCGCGGGCGGACGGGTTGGAGATGTGCACCTCCATGAGCGGCAGGCCGGCGTCGCCGACCATGTGCGCCGCATCGGCCAGCGCATACGAATAGTGCGTGAACGCGGCCGGGTTCATGACGACCGGCGTCTTCTCGTCGGCGGCCTGGTGCATCCAGTGCACCATCTCGGACTCGTCGTCCGTCTGCCGTACTTCGACGTCGAGGCCGAGTTCAGCTCCCCATGCGGTGCACAGGCGGCGCAGCTCCTCAAGATCCTGACGCCCGTAGACGTCGGGCTGGCGGACGCCGAGACGACCGAGATTCGGTCCGTTGACGACGATGACTGTGGTCATGGTTGGCTCCTTTGCTGATTCCTGGCGATGCTCTGTCGGACTTATATTGACGCGTTCTGTATTCTCGGCTCCCTCGGTTGAGGGAGCTGGCCGCGAAGCGGACTGAGGGAGCGTCAGACCATCACATTAAGCCCGGCAAAGTACTAGTGCTGGATGCGGCGGAACGCCTCTTCGACGGCGTCGGCCGGCGGGTCGTCGAGGTGCACGGGGTGCCCGATGCCATCGAGCACGACGAAACGCAACTTGTTGCCGCGCGCCTTCTTGTCGCGGTGCATGAGCGCGAGCACGTCCTCGAACGAGCCGCCGTTCCACGAGGTCGGCAGTCCGAGCGAGGCGAGCAGCGAACGATGGTAGTCGACCAGATCGCGGTCGATGTACCCGAGCAGCGAGGCCAGTTCGGCCGCATACACCATGCCGACGGCGACCGCGTTGCCGTGACGCCAGCGGAAGTGCTCGAGCTTCTCGATCGCGTGGCCGAGCGTGTGCCCGTAGTTGAGGAACTCGCGCAGGCCCGCCTCCTTGAGGTCGGCGGAGACGTGCCGTGCCTTGACCTTCACGGTGCGCTCGATGAGTTCGGCGACCACGTCCTCGAGCGGCGAGCCGATGAGCGTCGCGCCGTCGAACGCGCGCAGTTCGTCCGCGTGGTCCTCGAGGATGCGCAGGATCTCCGGGTCCGAGATGAATCCGGATTTGGCAACCTC
The DNA here is from genome assembly GCF_056357555.1 of Bifidobacterium sp. LH_230. Lineage (NCBI taxonomy): Bacteria > Bacillati > Actinomycetota > Actinomycetes > Bifidobacteriales > Bifidobacteriaceae > Bifidobacterium > Bifidobacterium sp. LH_230. Next base: position 52,265 of record NZ_JBKEWJ010000015.1, on the reverse strand, counting down.
GCCGAGGCCTTCGATGAAGATGTCGTTCGGCAGCGAGGCGAGCGTGGTCGTGTCGGCCAGCACGCCGGCCGGCGTGTAGAACGAGCCGACGAGGTTCTTGCCGACCTTCGTGTTGATGCCGGTCTTGCCGCCGGTGGACGCGTCGACCATCGCGAGCAGCGAGGTCGGGCAGTTGACGTAGCGGATGCCGCGCATCCAGGTGGCGGCGACGAATCCGGCCAGATCGGTGGCCGCTCCCCCGCCCACGCCGACCACGGCGTCGGAGCGAGTGAAGCCCTCATTGCCGAGCCGTTCCCAGATGCCATTCGCCACGGTGATGGTCTTGCCGGCCTCGGCGTCGGGGATGACGATGTCCGACACCTCGTAGCCGGCCTGGCGCAGCAGGGCGCGGGCGCGGTCGGAGTGCCGCTGCACGGGCTGCGTGTGGATGAGCGCGATGCGTGCCGGCTTGTCGCCGAGCACGCCGGCGAGATGGTTGAGCGCCCCTTCGCCGATGCGCACGTTATAGTCGTCCGCGGCGACGACATCGACGTGGACGACGCGTTCCTCGATCATGTTCATCACCTTTCTCGCCGCCATTTGCGGCGTGGAACCGTGGGTGCGTACGTGGATGTTGGCGATGCGGGTGAACACGGGGTCGCGCTGCCGGTACAGCCGCATCCAGCGTTCGTTGGCGTCGCCGCCGTTGAGCATGGGGCGTCCGCCGCCGCGGTTGGCCCGTTCCATCGCCTCTTTCGGATCGGCCTGCAGGTAGATCACGCGGCCGCCGTCGGCGATGTAGTCAGCCAGCGCGTCCTGCGTGGCCGGGGTCATCGGCGCGCCGCCGCCGAGCGCGAACAGGCCGTCGAAATCGGCCAGCGTACGGCGGATCAGATCGCTTTCGACCTCGCGGAACGCGGGTTCGCCGTATTGTGCGAAATAGTCGGGGATCGACATGCCGACCTCGCGTTCGATCTCGATATCGGCGTCGCGGAACGACAGTCCCAGCATCTGCGAGACCTCACGGCCGACACGGGTCTTGCCGGCCCCCATCATGCCGATGATGACGGCGACGGGATGTCGTGTTCCGGAATCGCTCATCGCATGTGCTCCGGCCAAGAGGCGAGGTAGCCGGCCGCGTTGCGGCGGATCTCCTCGACGCTGTCGCCGCCGAACTTCTCGAGCACGAACTTCGCCAGCGTGAGTCGCACCATCGCCTCGGCCACGACGGACGCGGCCGGCACGGCGGTCGAATCGGAACGCTGGTTGATCGCGGCCGCCGCGTCGCCGGAGGCCACGTCGACGGTGCGCAGCGCGCGCGGGATGGACGGGATCGGCTTCATCGCGGCCCGCACGCGGATCGGTTCGCCGTTCGACATGCCGCCTTCAATGCCGCCCGCACGGTTCGTCAGTCTCGTGATATGGCCGTCTTCGCCCGGCACCATCTCGTCGTGCGCCTGGGAGCCGGCGCGCACGGCCTCGAGGAAGCCGTCGCCGATCTCGACGCCCTTGATGGCCTGGATGCCCATGACCGCGCCGGCCAGCGCGGCGTCAAGCCGGCGGTCGGATTCGACGTACGTGCCCAGTCCGGCCGGCACGCCGTAGGCGATCACCTCGATCACGCCGCCGACGGTGTCGGCGTTCGCCTTGATCTCGTCGATGCGCGCGATCATGCGGGCCTCGGCATCCTTGTCGAGCGTGCGCACGGGCGACGCGTCCAGTGCGGCGACGTCGTCCGGCGTCGGCAGCACGCGGTCGCCGGCCGTCTCGTCCACGCCGGCCCCGCCGATGGACAGCACGTGGGCGACGGTGCGGATGCCGACCGTCTGTTCGAGGAACTTCGCGGCCACCGCGCCGAGCGCGACACGCGAGGCGGTCTCGCGGGCGCTGGAACGCTCGAGCACCGGACGCGCATCGTCGAATCCGTACTTGCGCATGCCGGTCAGATCGGCGTGGCCCGGGCGCGGACGGCTCAGCGGCGCGTTGCGCCCCTCACGGGGGATGTCGTGGTCGAGCGGGTCGGCGCTCATCACTTCGGTCCACTTGGGCCATTCGGTGTTCGCGATCTCGATGGCGACCGGCGAGCCCAGCGTCTTGCCGTGCCTCACACCGGTGAGCAGACGCACCTTGTCCTGCTCGAACTTCATACGCGCCCCGCGGCCGTATCCGAGACGGCGGCGTGCCAGCGCGTCCACGACGTCGCCGCTGGTCACCTCCACGCCCGCCGGTAGTCCTTCGATCATGGCGACCAGCGCCTCGCCGTGTGATTCGCCCGCCGTCTGCCAGCGCAACATGCCGTTCTCCTTTTACTTGTCGTCGTCAACTGCGGGCTATTGTAGCGGTATGCCTTACCTTGCGTTGTTGCCGAGTCTGCTTTGTGGACTGGCGGTCAGTGTCGAAGACGTGCGCCGCCGCCGTGTGCCGCGTGCGTGGATCGCGGCGGGCGTGCTGGCGCAACTGGTGGCGAACGTCGTCTACGGGCTGGCGATCAACAGCCTGTTCGTGGTCGTGCAGTCGCTGCTGTTCGCGGCCATCGCGGCCGTGCTGCAATGTCTGCTTGCGCTGGCCAGACCAGGAGCGCTGGGGTTCGGCGACGTGACCTGCACGTTGATGACCGGTTTGGGCGTGGGGCTGTTCGGTTTGACGGCGATGGTCGTCTGGTGGCTGGCGATGGGTTTGGTCGGATTGGCGTGGATGGCGCTTTGGATACGATTCGACCCGCAATCCGATACGCCGTATGCGGGCAGGGTGCCGTTCGCTCCGGTGATCGTGATCGCGGGTCTGATCGCGGTGTGCGTGACGCTGCTGGTCTAGTTCGCGTTCTCGTTGTTGGTTTTGTATTCGTTGACGTACTGTTGGAACTGGCTGGTCTGTTCGTCCAGCGTTCCGGTGGTGAACTTCGTTTCGCCGGTTTTCAGGTTGACGGTGACGAAGTACAGCCAGTCGCCCTCCTCCGGGTTCATCGCGGCCTGGATGGCCTTGTCGGCCGGATTGCTGATCGGCGTGGGCGGCAGTCCCTTGTTCTGCCGCGTGTTGTACGGGTTGCTGGCGTCGTCGAGCATGTCCTGCGTGATCTTCGACGGTTCGACGTCGTTGCCGTAGGCGACCGTCGAGTCCATGCCGAGCGTCATGTCCTGCGCGAGCCGGTTTTCGATCACGCGCGTGACCTTGCCGTAGTATTCGTCGCGGTTGACTTCCGCTTCGGCGATCGACGCGATCGTCAGCACACGCTGGCGGTCCTTCGCGGCCACGCCGAGTTCGTCGAACTTGGCGATGCGCGCGTCGACCATGTCCTTGACGACGTCGGACGCGCTGCGGTTCGTCACGGTGTAGACGCCCGGTTCCAGCCATCCTTCGAAACTGCCGCCCGCTTCGGACGGCAGGATGCCGTCACCCTTGCCCTTGAGCACGCTCGTGAAGTCGTCGACGTTGACCCCATCGATCTTCGCCACATTCGCAAGCACGGTGCTCACCCGCTCCCCCGGCTTGACTTCAAGGAACCCGCCGGCCTTGCTCTGATCCGACAGGATCGTGACCACGTCGGCCGCCTTCATCTGCAGCTTGAGCTGGTACGTGCCCGGATACAGCGTGGCGTTGGTCGCGGCCACCGCGTTGGTGAACGCCTCGACCGATTTGACGATGCCCTGGTCCATGAGGTTCTGGCCGATTTCGGCCGGCCCCTGACCGGATTCCACGGTGAACGCCGCCGCTCCGGTGCCCGGTCCGCTGTAGTCGGCGACCACGGTGACGCTGCCGTTGCGCGCCGCGTTCCACGCCTGAAGCTGACGGTAGCCGATCCTGCCGCAGACGACGGCCAGTACGATCACGACGATGAGCGATATCACGACCGTGAGCAGTTTGCGTTGATGCTGTTCGCGGCGGCGGCGCATCTCCCTGCGTGATTTCGGCGGTTTTTGCGGTGCGGACGAACTGACCGGCGCGCCGTGATCGTCGACCCACTGGGTGTTATCGGAGAAAAATTCCTCGAAATCCTCAGCCATTGGACTACTCCGCCTTCCTCATAGTGCCGTTATGGTTGGATGCGACCGTCCAACGCCGTCTGCAAAATCACCACGGCCGATTGCTGGTCCACGAACGGCCGGTGCTTCTTCGTCTTCAATTGCGCCTGCTGCAGCTGCCGGTGCGCGCTGACCGTGGTCAGTCGCTCGTCAAGCAGGCTTATCCCGGGAACCGACTCGATGTCGCATTCCCCGTCGTCAATCAGCCGTTGGATGCGGGTGGCGAGGTTCGCCGCCCACCGTCGGGCCTTTTTCGCGCTTTTGCCTTCCGTACCGTCCAGCATGAGCGGCAGCCCCACCACGACGTGTTCCACCGATTCGTCTTCGATGACGCCGATGACCTCGTCCAGGGCCTGAAAAGAGTCTCCATACACCCGCACGTTGCCCGCGGGGTGTGCGAGGGTGAGCTCCGGGTCGGACAATGCGAGTCCGACCCGGGCGTCACCCAGATCAACACCGAGCCATACCACTAGGCGGTTCAGCCCTTCTGCGCCTCGTTCTTCAGCGCGGCGACCGCCTCGTCGATCTTCGAGGCATCGGCGCCACCGCCCTGGGCGAAGTCCGGCTTGCCGCCGCCACCGCCGCCGAGGATCTTGGACGCGCCGCGCACGAGGTCGCCGGCCTTGATGCCGGCCTTGCGGGCGGCTTCGTTGGTGGCCACGGCGACCATCGGCTTGTCGTCTTCGGACACGCCGGCGAGGGCGACCACGACCGGAGCCTCATCGCCGAGCTGGGCGCGCACGTCGAGCACGGTCTTGCGCAGCGCGTCGAAGGAGCCGAAGTGGCCGACGTTCTTCGCGGCGACCTTGACCGGGGCCGCGGAGGCGCGGGTTTCGGCCACAAGCGCCGGCATGGCCGCGGCCAGCTGGCTTTCGTACATGGCCGCGAGACGGCGGTCGGATTCCTTGAGCTTGGCGAGCAGCGTGTTCACGCGCTCGGCCAGCTCGTCCGGACGGGCGTTGAGCTTGTCGCTCAGCTGGGAGACGAGCGCATGCTCGCGGGCGTTGAAGTCGTACGCGCCGGCGCCGACGAGCGCATCGACACGACGCACGCCGGAACCGATGGACGCTTCGGACATGATGTTGACCATGCCGATCTTGCCGACGTGGTCGACGTGGGTGCCGCCGCACAGCTCGCGGCTCCAGCCGTCCTCGCCGATGGAGACGACGCGCACGATGTCGCCGTACTTCTCGCCGAACAGGTGCATCGCGCCAAGCGCGATCGCGTCGTCGAACTTCATCTCGCAGGTGGTGACGGCGAGGTTGTCGCGCAGCTTCTCATTGACGCGCGCCTCGACGGCGTTCATCACGGACTTCGACGGGGCCTTGGACCACTGGAAGTCGAAGCGCAGACGGTTCGGGGCATCCTCGGAGCCGCGCTGGGTGGCCTGCGGGCCGAGCTCCTCGCGCAGCGCCTTGTGCACCATGTGCGTGGCGGTGTGCGAACGGGCGATCGCGCCGCGGCGGTCGAGGTCGATGCTCGCGCTGACCGGCGCGCCGACGCGCAGCGTGCCTTCGGTCAGGCGGCACTGGTGGACCGTCAGTCCCTTGATCGGCTTCTGCACGTCGTCCACTTCGAGCACGGCGCCGTCGTCCGTGAGGATCTCGCCCTGGTCGGCGAGCTGGCCGCCGGCCTCCGCGTAGAACGGGGTGCGGTCGAGGATGACCTCGACGTTCGCCGGGGCCATGACGACCGGCACGGAACCCTTGCCCTCCTGCATGATGCCGAGCACGGTGCCGCGGGCGGAGTATTCGGTGTAGCCGAGGAAGTCGATCGGCTTGGCGAGCGTCTTCTTGAAGTCGTCGTAGACGGACAGGTCCACATTGTGGCGCTTCTTGAGCGCGTCGGCGCGGGCGCGGGACTTCTGCTCGGCCATGAGCTCGCGGAACTTGGCCTCGTCCACCTTGACGCCCTGATCGGCGGCCATTTCGAGGGTCAGCTCGATCGGGAAGCCGTAGGTGTCGTGCAGCGTGAACGCGTCGGCGCCGGAGACGGTGGCGTCGGCGCCGGATTCCTTGGCCTTCTTGACGGCCACGTCGAGGATTTGGATGCCGTTGTCGAGCGTGCGGCGGAACGCGTCCTCCTCGCCGTAGGCCGCTTCGGACACGTCGTGGAAGGTGTCGTTGAGCTCCGGGTAGCTGGCGACCATCGCGTCCTTGGACACGGGCAGCAGCTCGGGGATGACCGGATCGGTCACGCCGAGCACGCGCATGGCCTGGATGGTGCGGCGCAGCAGGCGGCGCAGCACGTAGCCGCGGCCGACGTTGGACGGACGCACGCCGTCGGACATGATCATGAGGGCAGAACGCACGTGGTCGGCCACGACGCGGAACTTCACGTCAGCCTTCTCGTCCTCGCCGTACTTGCGGCCCGACAGACGTTCGGCGGCCTCGATGACCGGGAAGACCTCGTCGGTCTCGTAGATGTTCTGCTTGCCCTGCATGAGGTAGGCGAGACGCTCGAGGCCGGCGCCGGTATCGATGTTCTTGTTCTCGAGCTCGCCGACGATGTGCAGGTCGGTCTTGGACTTGACGTTGTCGACCTCGTAGTTCTCGAACACGAGGTCCCAGATCTCGATGTAGCGGTTCTCGTCGGCGATCGGGCCGCCCTCGACGCCGTATTCGGGGCCGCGGTCGACGTAGATCTCGGAGCACGGGCCGCCGGGGCCGGGGCCGCCGGTGGTCCAGAAGTTGTCCTCCATGCCCATGATCTGGATGTGCTCGGGGTCGACGCCCTCGTTCTTCCACATCGAACGGGCTTCCTCGTCGTCGGTGAACGTGGTCATCCACAGCTTCTCCGGGTCAAAGCCATAGCCGCCCTGCTCTCGCGGGGTGGTCAGCAGCTCCCACGCGTAGTGGATGGCCTCCTCCTTGAAGTAGTCGCCGAAGGAGAAGTTGCCGAGCATCTGGAAGAAGGTGCCGTGGCGGGTGGTCTTGCCGACCTCGTCGATGTCGAGCGTGCGCACGCATTTCTGGTTGGAGGCCATGCGGTGCTTCGGCGGGGTCTGCTCGCCCATGAGGTACGGGATGAACGGCACCATGCCGGCGATGGTGAACAGCGTCGTCGGGTTCGGCGAGATCAGGGATGCCGAAGGCACGATGAGATGGTCGTGCTTGCCGAAATAGTCAAGATAGCGCTTCGCGATTTCTGAAGTGCGCATTGGTGGTTTGAACTCCTTGTTTTTGGACGGGACCTCGATGCGAGCCGCCCGGATGTTTGCGTTGCCGTCCGATAGGGCTGTGCTGGATGGAAGACTGCGGAACGTTTGCGGCTACCGGCCCGCGCGCTCCGTATAGGTCTTGGTCAGTTCAGCCTCGCGGGCTCGACGGGTCGCGTTGAATTCGTTGACCAGCCCTTCGAGCGTGCGCATGGTCACGTGGTCCTGATCGGGGCCGAGCACGAACTGGCGCATCGCGTCGGGCGTGTTCGCCTTCACATAGGCGTTCGCCTTGGATACCGCGATCACGCCGGCCGCGAAGCCGAGTCCGATCCAGAAGAGTCGTTTGAACATCACTCCCCCTTGGTCGTCTTGCCGGCCGTCTGCTTCGCGAGGAAGGAGCGCGCCGTGGACTTGAGCGCGTAGGTGGCGGAGACGATCTTGATGATGGGCTTGCCGAGGAACGAACCGTACAGGTCGGTCAGCGCGCCGACGTTGTTGGCCGTGGTGGATGCTGCGGCGGAGATGCGGTTGACGTCCTCGAGGGACTTGTTCACCTGCTTGACGGTGGTCACGCCCTCGTCAAGCGCGGGGATCGCGTGCTCGCCCGATTCCCTGACCGTCTCGGAGATCTGATCGAACAGCTTGCCGAGGCGGATCAGCGGGTAGATCATGAATCCCGCAAGCACGGCGAACGCGATCGCGGCGATCAGTCCGGCGATTTCTCCAACACCCATCTGAACCTCTTTCCTGCATCACGGCATAGCCGTGCACACAATACCCGCACCACACTAGCCAACGGGTGCGACGCACGCAAGCCGACGGCCTGCGCCCATCGGGCGGTCACTGGTTGTATCCGACGATCGTGAGTGCCTCGCCGAACGGCTTCATCGTGTCGAAATCGACGTCGGTGACCGATCCGTTGGCCGGTCGCTCGCTCAAATCGAGATCGTCGCCGCCGAAGCGGTGCGCGAGGCTGAGCAGCGTGTTGCCATGCGAGATCTGCAGGACGTCGTCGCCGTCCTTGAGGTCGGGATTGGACGCGATCAGCGCGAACGCGCCCTCGACGCGTTCCCAGTATTCGGCGTCGGATTCCGCATCGTGGAACGGGTCGGCCTCCTTGAGGAAGTCGCGCGTGGCTGCCAGCCCGAACTTGGCGACGATGTCGTTGTAGTTCTTCGCGCCGTGGGGGCCGCCGGCGGCCGTCCAGGCGAGCGACATGTCCTGGCCTTCGAAGTAGCCGTAGCACTGCTCGCGAAAGTGCATGTCGGACACGAGTTCGGGGCGGGCGTGCCCGGCGGCCTCGTTGATGTCGAGGATGCGGGCGGCGGTGATCTGCGCTCGCGACGTGTCAGAGCAGTACGCGGCGGCGAAGTCGTAGTGTTCGAGCTTGTGTCCGGCCTTGTCGGCGTCGGCGAGTCCGGATTCGGTGAGCGGCGCGTTGCACCAGCCCTGCAGCCGGTTGTAGCGGTTGAACGTGGTCTGCCCGTGGCGGACCAGATGCAGATGCAGAATCATGGTTCGATTATGGCACCGCATGTGGTCGTGCCGCGGACGCCGGCCACGGACCGCCCGCGTTGCGCGCAAACGCCCCGCGAATACACGAACGCCCCGGGCGTATGCCACGGGGCGTTCGTGCGTATGTATGTCCTTAAGCTGTAAATTCTTACAGGGTGAAGAGGATCCAGATCAGCGAGCGTAGAACTCGACGACGTACTGGATGTTGACCTGAACCGGGATCTCCTCGGCTTCGGGCTTGCGGGTCAGAGTGGCCTTCAGGGAGGCGAGGTTCACGTCGAGGTAGCCGGGGACCGCGGGCAGCACGTCACGGTGCACGCCTTCGGCGGCGATCTGGAACGGAACCATGGTCTGGCTCTTGGCCTTCACCTGGATGGTCTGGCCGGGCTTGACGCGGTAGGACGGGCGGTCCACGATGTTGCCGTCGACGAGGATGTGACGGTGCACCACGAACTGACGGGCCTGGGCGGTGGTGCGGGCGATGCCGGCACGCAGGACCAGGTTGTCGAGACGGGTCTCGAGATCGGTCAGCATGGCGTTGCCGGTCTGGCCGGCGGTGCGGGTGGCCTCATCGTAGGCGCGACGCAGCTGCTTCTCCGACACGCCGTACTGGGCGCGCAGACGCTGCTTCTCGCGCAGACGCACCGCGTAATCGGACTCGGTGCGGCGGCGGGTGCGGCCGTGCTCACCCGGAGCGTACGGGCGCTTTTCGAAGATGCGCTGAGCCTTCGGGGTCAGTGCGATGCCGAGGGCGCGGGAAAGACGCACCTGACGGCGGGAACGCTGAACGTTCGTCATTGGTTTATTCCTTTGGTTGTTCTGTCGTTGTCTGAACGGAACGCGGGCATCGGGTGACGCCCACGCTGAGCCGGCCTCTCCAGCGCTTGTCTCGCGCGACGCGCGAACGGCAGGGAATCTTGCGGTTCCCGGTCGCCGACCCGCTGACGGGCTAAGGCTCCCAGACGGCATGGCCTGACGGCACACACCAATCGTCAACTATACACATGGGGTGCGGACAGGGATATCCGGCATGCCGCACACGGCGCGATCACGCCTGTGCGAGCACGCCGCGGTCCATCCGGTAGGTGCGGTCGACGTAGTCGAGCGCGTCCGGATCGTGCGTGACCATGAGCACGGCGGTGCCGGCGTCGGCGGTTTCGCGCAGCAGCCGCATGACGATCGCCGTGCTGTCCGCGTCCAGATCGCCGGTCGGCTCGTCGGCGATGAGCAGTTTCGGCCGGTTCATCAGCGCGCGGGCGATGGACACGCGGCGCATCTCGCCGCCGGAAAGCTCCTTCGGATAACAGTCGGCCAGATCGGCCACCTGCAGCGAGCCGAGCAGCATCCGGGCACGGCGTGTGAGCGCATCCTCGGTCTGCTCCCGATCTGCCGGGGCGATCACGTCAGGCATATCCGGGTCGGCCGCGGTCACCGTGGTCGAGCCTTGCGCTTGGAGCCGATCAGACGGCGAATCATCGGCACCGTCGTCAACCGACGGCTCCCCCATCATCACGGCCGGCAGGATCACGTTGTCGAGCACCGTCAGGTTCGCGAGCAATGTGGCCGACTGGGTGACGAATCCGATCGTGCGGTTGCGCAGCCGCGCCATGTCGCGGTCGTTCAGCGAGTCGACCGTCCGACCGTCGACGCTCACCGTGCCCGAGGTCGGTCTGAGCAGTCCGGTGATCAGGTTGAGCAGCGTGCTTTTGCCGTTGCCGGACCGGCCGACGATCGCGACGAACTGTCCGCCGTCGACGCTCAGGTTCACGTGGTCGACGGCGGCGAACGCGCTGCCGCGGCGCGTGAATTCGCGGGTCAGGTCGTGGATGTCGAGTATCGCCATGCCTCACTCCCCTTCACGCAGCGTCAGGTACGTCTCCGGCGCGGACAGTTTCACGGCCGTCGCGATCGAGGCGATCAGGCCGGTCGCCACGGCGAACAGCAGTCCGGCCGCGATCAGTGCGAGCACGGTCACGATGCCGGTCTGCAGGTATGGCAGTTGCAGTTGCTTGCCGATCAGCGTGTTGAACGGCAGGATCGCGAGCGTCGCGGCGGTGATGCCGACCGCGCCGCCGATAAGGCCGATCGTCGCGGATTCCCTGACGATCAGGCCGACGAGCATGCCTCGCGTGGCTCCCATGATGCGGTAGGCGGCGAATTCGCGCTTGCGTTCGTTCATCGAGGAAGCGAACACGGCGAACAGCACGACCAGCCCCATCGTCCAGAACACGGCGAGGAACAGGCCGGCGTAGCCGACGAGCGCGCCGATGTTGGCGCGGGTGGTGGCCGTCACGCCGCCCGGATACACGTAGCCGAGGGTGCTGATGCCACTTGCCTTGGTGATGTTCGCGGCGACGGTGTGCGCGTCGTAGCCGTCCGCGGTTTTGATGAGCACCGCGGAAACGGCCGTGTCGGCGTATTCCTGCGGGATGGCGGCGTGGCCGACCTTGGCCGAATACGAGACGACGTCGGGGATGGTGGTCTCGTTGACGAACACCGAATTGTCGAGGCTGGTGCCGGTGGACGCGAGTTGCGCGGCGACCGGGAAATCATGGTTGTACAGCCTGATCGTGCCGTTTTCGGACACGTTGATGTTCGCGCCGGCGACGACCTCGCCGTTTTTGAGCGTGCCGTCGTACTGCGAGGTGATCCACGGTTCGATGACGAAGTCGGTGGCCGGGTCGAAGCCGATGATCTGCACCTTCTCGTCGCAGCATGCGGCGGCGAGCGACGAGATGTACGTCTGCTTGGTGGCCTGGCCGATGCCGTCGGCCTTGGCGACGAGGCCAGCGATGTCGTTGGTGAAGTAGAACGTGCTCGAGCTTCCGCTGGTGAGCAGCGCCTCGGCCTTGGAACCGGTGTTCTGCGGCACGACCATGAGATCGGCGCCCATGCGTTCCTGCATGCTGTCCAGGCCGGCTTTCAGGTTCGTCGCGAGCAATGCGCCGCCGTAGAACGCGACGGTGAGCATGGTGACGACGATGACGAGCGCGGCCGTGCGGAACGGCTTGCGCTTGAGGTTCTCGAAGGGCAGTCGCCCGAGGGTGATGCGAGGCATGATCACCGCGCCGTCTTGGTGTCGCGGATGTCAAGCCACACCGCGATGACGGCGAGGATGATCGCAAGCACGCCGAGCACGATGAGCGTGGGCAGGGTGACCATATGGCAGTGCATCATCGCGCCCTTGCACACGCCGATGAGCACGGTCGGCACGGCGATGACGAGCACGGCGTTGAGCACGACCGCGATGTTGAGGCCGGCACGCACCTTCGGTTCGACGAACAGGCCGATCACGCCGAGCAGCGCGATGACGACGCCGATGCCGAGCGCGGCCTGCGCGGTGTAGTGGCAGGCCATCTTCATGCCGTCCTCCACCTTGCACACGTAGGCGAAGGTCTGCGGGGCGACGGCGATCAGCGCGCCGAGCACGATGGCGGGCAGGGTGGCGAACAGTTTGCGGGTCATGTCTTCCTCTCGTAGGTGTCTGTGAACTGTGCAGATTATTCCAGTAACGAAATGAAAAAACAAGACTTGACTTATCCGCTTTTTCTGCTACATCATGACCTTGGTATCTGAATCGATTGCACTATCGTGCACTCGATGCTGTGTTGTTGGCGGCTGACGCCGCGTACCCCAACCCGCCCGGCCTTCGCCGGGCACCCTCCCCTGAAAGGGGAGGGAAGTGTTTCGGCCTTTCCCTCCCCTTTCAGGGGAGGGTGTCAGCGAAGCTGACGGGTTGGGGTACGCGGCGTCAGCCGCCAACAACACAGCATCGCGCAACAGCGCGATACCTTCCCTTCGAAGCTCCTCGGAGCTTCTCAATAGCTGAGCCGTTAAGCGGACAGTCCAGTGGACTGTCCGTAGGCTCAGCCTGAATGAGGCGATAGCCGAATGAAGGTGTATTCAGGTCTCGCCGTAGGCGAGTCCGTAATTGCAGAGCCGAAGGCGAGCCGTTAAGCGGACAGTCCGGTGGACTGTCCGTAGGCGAAGTGAGCGGCACAGCCGCGAAGGCTCCTATTGGAAAGCTCATCAGAGCTTTTCAATAGGAGCAACACGCAGCATCAGGCGCTTGACGCCGGCGGAGCCGAAGTCGACGGTGATGATCGAGTTGCGGCCCTTGTCCTGCGTGTCGACGATCTTGCCGAGACCGTACTGGTCGTGCGTGATGCGGTCGCCGATGTGGAAGTCGGCGATGTTGAGTTGGTTGTCCTTGTTCAGCGACGATGCGGGCACGCCGGACGACGAACCGCTCTTCGGCGCGACGCGTCGCGTGGTCACCTTGCCGCCTCGCGACGAACCGGAGCCGGACGACGAACCGTATCGAGAGCCGTATCGGGATGATGTTCCCGAACCATACGAGGAATGCGATCTGCCGGTTGAACCGGAACCGTACCGGCCGGACGATCCCGAGCCATACGACGACCCGGAACCGTAGGACGACGATCCGTATGAGGACCCGCCATACGTCGATCGCCCCGACGAACCGTATCCGCGCGACCCGTACGACGACGACCCTCCCCTGCCGTAGGACGAACCGGAACCGCCGTACGACGAACCGCCGAACGTGGTGCCCGAGCCGAAGTCGTCGTCGCCCCAGCCGCCGAACTCGTCATCGTCGCCGAAGCCGCCCTGCCATCCGCCGCGCATGCGTTCGACGCCGGCCTCGCGCCGCTTCCAGTCGATCAGCCCGTCCGGGATCTCGTCGAGGAACTGGCTTGGCATCATCTCGTTGGCCTGCCCCCATTGGGCGCGCACGGCGGCGCGGGTCACGTACAGCCGTCGCTTGGCGCGAGTGATGCCCACGTACGCGAGCCGCCGCTCCTCGGCCAGTTCGCTGGCATCCTCCATCGCCCGCGAATGTGGGAACGTGCCCTGTTCCATGCCGGTCAGGAACACGACCGGGTATTCCAAGCCCTTGGCCGTGTGCAGCGTCATCAGCGTCACCTTGCCGGAATCCTCGCCTTCGGCGGGCAGCTGGTCGGAGTCGGCCACGAGCGCGGTCGTCTCGAGGAACCCTGCCAGCGTCGCGTCCGGCGTGTTCTGCTCGAATTCGGCCGCCACGGACTGCAGCTGTGAGAGGTTCTCGACGCGCGAGGCGTCCTGCGGGTCCTCGGATTTCCTGAGTTCGTCAAGCAGCCCGGACTTCGCGAGCACTTCGGCCACGATCATGCTCGGCTTGTTGGCCGGGTCGGCCGCGAACTTGCGCAGCCCGTCCATCAGGTCGCGGAACGCGCGCAGCTGGTTCGCGGTGCGGGTCGGCACGCCTTCGATCTGGTCGAGCCGTTCGATCGCCCCGTAGAACGGGATCGCATGCGTATCGGCGTAGCCCGCGACCACCGCCTCGGCGCGCGCACCAAGCCCTCGCTTGGGCACGTTGAGGATGCGCCGCATGTTCACGTTGTCGGCCGGGTTGACGATGGCCTGCAGGTAGGCGATCGCGTCCTTGATCTCGCGACGTTCGTAGAAGCGCGTGCCGCCGACCAGCTGGTACGGCAGTCCGGCGTTGATCAGTCCCTCTTCCAGCGAGCGCGACTGCGCGTTGGCACGGTACATGATCGCCATGTCCGAATACGCGATGCCCTCCTCGCCGTGCAGCCGCGCGATCTCGTTGGCGATCCAGCCGGCCTCCTGCTGCGCGTTGTCGGCCGCGTAGCCGACGATCGGCTCGCCTTTGCCGAGCGCGGTCCACAGCTTCTTCGGCTTGCGGCCCTCGTTGCGGGCGATCACCGCGTTCGCCGCGTCGAGAATGGTCTGTGTGGATCGGTAGTTCTGTTCGAGCATGATGGTCTTCGCGTTCGGGAAGTCCTGCTCGAAGTCCTGGATGTTGCGGATGTCCGCGCCGCGGAACGCGTAGATCGACTGGTCGGAGTCGCCGACGACGGTGATCCATGCCTGGCCGTCGCGGCCGGCGTTGCGCGGAGCCTGGACGGGCTGCATGGCGGGAGCGGACGGCGCGGCGGCCGGCATGACCGGCATCATCGGCAGTGCGGTCTCGTCCTCCCAGCCGCCCCAGTCGTCCCATTCGTCCTGCGGTGCGGGAGGCATCATCGGCGTCGGCTGCAGGACGGAAACGGGTGCGGTCACGGGAGACGGCGAGTCGACGGCCCCGGGCGTCGCGCCGGCGTGCTGGGCCGCGTCGACGCCGGCCAGTTCGCGTACCAGCACGTACTGTGCGTGGTTCGTGTCCTGGTACTCGTCGACGAGAATATAGCGGAACTTGTGACGGTAGTAGTCGGCGACGGCCGGATCGGCGCGCAGCAGTTCGACGGTGCGGCCGATCAGGTCGTCGAAGTCGACGGCGTTCGCGGCGGCGAGACGATGCTGGTATTCGGCGTAGACGACCGCGTACAGCACTTCGATGTCGCCGGGGTTGCCGATCTGGTAGCCGCGCTGGCCGGGCTTATAGTCGGGCGCGTACTGCTTGAGCCGGCTCTGCCAGCTTTCGAGATTGTTCTTGTAGTCCGAGATGCGGCTCAGGATCGCGCGCGGCGTGTAGCGTTTGACGTCCACGTTGAGATCGGCAGCGATGAGCTTGACGAGACGCTCGCAGTCGGCCGTGTCGTAGATCGAGAACCCGGAGTTCAGGCCGATGGCCTTGCCGTCGCGGCGCAGGATGCGCACGCAGGCCGAATGGAACGTGGACACCCACATGCGTTCGGCGACCGGTCCGATGAGCGTGGCGAGACGTTCGCGCATTTCGGCGGCGGCCTTGTTGGTGAACGTGATGGCGAGGATCTGGCTCGGCCATGCGTTGAACTGGCTGAGGATGTAGGCGATACGCCGTGTGAGCACGCGCGTCTTGCCCGAGCCGGCGCCCGCGCCGATGAGCAGCGCGGGACCGCGGTACTGGACGGCCTCGGCCTGCTGCGGGTTGAGGTCGCCCACCAGTTCGTCTGCGGTTCGGGCGATGAGATCCGGATCCTGCTGCACGCTGTTCCCCTTCACGTTCGTTCGGTTCATACGGCCCGTGCGGGCCCTACTTGTCTACCATAGGTCACGGTCAGACGTCGTGGTCGACGATCCAGCCGGCGATCGCGTCCTTGACGGTCTGCGCGTACAGTTCCTGGCCTTGCGGGCCGGGATGGATGCCGTCCGCGCCCAGCCATTCGGGGTGTGCGCCGATGGCCGCGTTCCAGTCGGCCACGGTCACGTTGCCGGCATGGGCGCTCGCGTAGTCGAACGTGGCCTGATTGGCGAGCGGAATCCACGACCGGTCGCCGTATGCGGTGACGAGTATGAACACATGGCCGTCGCCGGCCGCGTTCACGACGGCATCCAGTTCCTCGGCGTTGGTTTCCGAGTTCGTGTTGAGCGAGATCACGACGTACTTGCGCAGTTGGCCCTGCGTCTTGAGCGTGGACACGATGCCGGGGCCCTTGAGCACCGAACGGGACACCTGGGCGTCGACGACCACGCCGGGCAGCAGCTTGCTCAAGGCCGGGGACGCGCCGACCGTCACGGAATCGCCGACCACGGTCACGTTCTTGCCGTCGAGATGCTTCAACGCCTCCTGCTTGGCCTGTTCGCGCTTGCGGGCGGCCTCCTCGGCGCGTTTGCGCGCTTCGGCGGCGGCCTTCGCCGCTGCCGCGTCGCTTTGGCGCTTGTCGGCCTGCTGGTCGAGCACGCCCTGGTTCTGTTCGAGTTCCATCTGGATGCGCGACTTGGCGGGGGCGTCCTTGACGCCCATGAGGAATCCGACGGCGGCCAGCATGACGACGACCACGGTGGCCGTCACCCGCTGCCACGAGGGGATGCCACGCACCGGGCGCAGCGCGGCCTGTTCCTGCTCGCTCATCGGGGCGAACGCCGGCGCGTCGCGATCCGCATTGGACACGACGCGCGCGGTGGGCGCGGGCGCAGCCTGTGCGCCGGAGCCGGTCTTGGCCCGACGGGACCGCAGCGCCGCGATCCAATCGGCGACGGGACGTTCGACCATCCACCACGACAATGCCGCCATCAGTCCGCTGGCCACCAGCGTCAGCAGCCAGATCAGCCACATGCCACGGCCGCGCCACGCGGGCAGCAGCAGCTGGATCAGCAGGAACAGCGGCCAATGCCACAGATAGATGCCGTACGAATACTTGCCGAGCAATGCCAACGGCTTCCATGTGAACAGGTCGTTCATCCACGAGTCGTCGACGATGCTGCCGGCGATGACGATCACGGTCAGTATCGACGCCGCGAACAGTCCGCCACGGAATGCGGATGCATTCTGACCGACGTGCATCATCAGGGTGATCAGCGTCAGCAACGCGACCGTCGCCAGCCATGGGGCGCCGGTGCGCGTCCATGAGGCCGGGATCGTCACGGCCGACTTGCCCGCTCCGATCGTCGCCTCGACCGGCTGTCCGTCGGCCGCCGCCGTTTCGATGCGATGCACGACCAGTGCCAAGGCGAGACCCATCAGCAACCCGAAGCAGTGCGTGTCCGTGCCGAAATACACGCGGGTCGGGTCGGCCTGCGGACGGTACAGCAGCGCCATGCCCACGGCGGACAGCGCGGCCAGCACGACGACCGCCGACAGCCTGGCCACGAACGAACGGATGCGCTGCAGCAGCATCACCAGCAGCGGCATGATGATCGTGAACTGGGCCAGCAACGCGACGAACCATAGGTGACGCAGCAGCTGCGGCGACGTCGAATCGAAATAGCTGCCGCCGGTGGCGATCTCGTACCAGTTCGATGCGAACAGCGCGGAGGCGGCGCTCGTGCCGCCGATATGGACCAGCGTATCGTGATCCACCAGCCAGCCAAGGCCCACCGATGCGGCGATCGTCAGCAGCATCGCCGGCCACAGGCGGGCCAGCCGGCGCAGGTAGAACCAGCCGAACGCGATGCGGCCGTTGCGTTCGAGTTCGCGCAGCAGACTCGTGCCGAGCAGGAATCCGGAAACGGTGAAGAACATATCGACGCCGACGAAGCCGCCGGGCAGCGTGCGCTGCGACAGGTGGTACCACATGATGCCGATGAGTGCGATGCCCTTGATGCCGTCCATGCAACGGTATCGGGCCGCGGAATGTTGTCTGGTCGATTGTGCTTGCGTTTCCATCACCCCGTCATGTTACGACGGGAGCGGACAGAAACGGGGTGGTCGGCGTGGGATGATCGGGCACGCGTGGAATCGGGGTATTCAAGGGGTGTTTTTGGCTGATTTGCAAGTCGGCCGGGCATCGTGAGCGTCCGCATGGCGAGCGTGTTTTCATTCTCCGATGCGGTCATCTGGACGGCGTAGACTGGCAACTTACACAATATTCGCCCATCCGTATTCGTCAAAGGAGTGGTATGCAGGAACTCGAGGATCGCATCCGCAAGGAAGGAACCGTCAAGGAAGGCAATGTGCTGAAGGTGGACGCCTTCCTGAACCACCAGTGCGACGTGGCGCTCTACGATGCCATGGGCAAGGCATGGGCCGAGCATTTCGCCGGCAAGCACATCACCAAGATCCTCACCATCGAGGCGTCCGGCATCGGCATGGCGTGCGTGGCCGCGCGTCACTTCGGCAACGTGCCGGTTGTGTTCGCCAAGAAGGCGCAGTCGATCAACCTCGACGGCGACCAGTACGTGACGACCGTGTACTCGTTCACCAAGCAGCGCGAGTTCCCGGTGATCGTCTCGCGCAAGTACCTCGGCCCCGAGGACCACGTGCTGCTCATCGACGATTTCCTTGCGAACGGCAAGGCGTTGCACGGTCTGATCGACATCTGCAAGCATGCGGGCGCGACCGTCGAGGGCATCGGCATCGCCGTGGAGAAGGGATTCCAGGGCGGCGGCGACCAGCTGCGCGAGGAGGGCTACGACGTCGATTCGCTCGCGATCGTCGAGTCGATGGACCCGAAGACCGGCGACATCGAATTCCGTCACTGATTCCTAAGAGAAGAACAAGAAGACAAGAAGAGAGGAACCCATTGTCTGAGAAGAAGCAATCCGAAGCCGTCTCGTTCGAGGCGCTGAGCAGCCTCGACGCGCCCGTCTCGTTCTGGAAGGGTATCCCGTTCGGACTTCAGCATGTCATGGCCATGTTCGTGGCGAATCTCGCCCCGATCTTCATCGTCGCGTCCGCCGCGAAGATGGACGCCGCCCAGTCCGCGGCGATCATCCAGGCCGGCCTGCTGGTCGCGGGTCTCGGCACCTGCCTGCAGCTGTACGGCGCGTGGCTGATCGGCTCGAGGCTCCCGATGGTCACCGGCATTTCGTTCACGTACGTCGCCGCGGCCGTCGCGATCAGCGCCGACAAGGGCTACGGCGCGGTCGTCGGCGCGGTGATGGTCGGCGGTCTGCTCGAACTCGTGCTGGGTCTGACGGCCAAGTACTGGCGTCGTTTCGTGCCGCCGATCGTCTCCGCGATCGTCGTCACGTCGATCGGCTTCTCGCTGCTCAACGTGGGCGCGACCTCGTTCGGCGGCGGTTCGGGCGCGAAGGACTTCGGTTCGTGGCAGAACCTGACGCTCGGCCTGATCTCGCTCGTGGCCTGCCTTGCGTTCCAGCTGCTCATGAAGGGCACCGCCAAGCAGCTGTCCGTGCTGTTCGGCCTCGTCGTGGGCTATGTGGTCGCGATCGCCATGGGCAAGGTCGACTTCTCCGGCTTCCAGAACCTCGCCATCGTGTCCCTGCCGCAGTTCATGCCGTTCAAGCCGACGTTCGACTGGGGTTCGATCATCTCGCTCGGCCTGCTCTACGTCGTCTCCTCGGTCGAGGTGCTCGGCGACACGGCCGCTCTGACCAAGGTCGGTCTGAACCGTCAGCCCACCGAGCGCGAGACCGCGGGCGCGATCGCCGGCGACGGACTGATCTCCTCCGTGTCCGGCCTGTTCGGCTGCCTGCCGCTGACCTCGTTCGCGCAGAACATCGGACTGGTGGCCATGACCAAGGTCGTCAACCGCAAGGTGATTCTCTCCGGCGGCCTGATCCTCGTGCTGGCGAGCTTCGTGCCGGCCATCGCCGAGGTGTTCAACTCGCTGCCGCAGGCCGTGCTCGGCGGCTGCACGATCATGATGTTCGGCAACATCATCCTCTCCGGCTTCCAGATGATCGCCGAGGCCGGCTTCTCGCAGCGCAACATCACGATCGCGGCGCTGTCCCTGACGATCGGCATCGGCTTCACGCAGGTGAGCGACATCTTCAGCCAGTTCCCGGCCCTGTTCCAGCAGATCTTCGCCTCGAACTGCATCGCCGTCGCCTTCGTCGTCGCCGTCATCCTCAACGCCGTCCTGCCGAGCGAGGAGCACTTCCTCGCAGCGAAGAGCGGGGAATAAAACGACAAGGCACCAGTCATAATCACCATTCCAAGGCTTCCCGCCGATCGCGACGGGAAGCCTTTCCTGTATGTGAATTCTCCATGAACCGCCGTCCCGACGGCCTGACCTGCGGCACAATGGTGTCAAGGAGGCGCGCCATGACCGACGACTACACCGCGAAAATGACCGAGCTGATCGACCTGATGCGTCTGATCGGCAACGACACGCAGCAGTGCGAGGTCAAGGAATGCAAACGCCACATCTCGTCGACCATCACCGACACGCTGTCCGCGTTCTCGAACGGGTCGGGCGGCTGGATCATCCTGGGATTGTCGGAAAAGGCCGGGTTCACGCCGGTCGAGGGATTCAACGCGCGCGCCATGCAGGAGTCGCTCAGCCAGGCATGCGAGAAGATGACGCCGGTGGTGCGTCCGACGATCGTGACCTGCCCGTTCGAGGGCACGAATCTCGTGTTCGCCCGCGTGGACGAGATGCTGCCGCGCGACAAGCCGTGCTTCCTGACCGAACAGGGACCGTACAACGGCTCGTACATCCGCACCGGCGACGGCGACCGGCACATGAATTCATACGAGGTCGACCGGCTCATCGAGGAGCATCTGCAGCCGACCTACGATCTGGATATCGTGCCGAACGCCACGCTCGACGATCTTGATCCCACGCTCGTGACCGGTCTGCTGGAGCGGGTACGCGACCAGCATCCGCACGTGTTCGCCGGGCGGAGCGACACCGACACGCTGCTGGATCTGCAGGTGCTGCGCCACGACGATTCGGACGAGACCCATGTCGGCGGCGTTTTGCGCCCGACGCTCGCCGGATTGCTGGCGTTGGGGCGCTATCCGCAGAAGTATCATCCGCGTCTGGGCGTCACGATCGCCGTGTTCCCCGGAACCAGCCTCAACGACGTGTTCCGCGGCGACGAACGGCTGGTCGCTTCAAAGTCGATCGTCGGCCCGATCCCGGTGATGATCGACGACACGGTCGAATCGCTGATGCATTGGATCGGCGCCAAGAAGCCCGACTATCCGCCCGTCGTGCTGCGCGAGGCGATCGCGAACGCACTCACCCACCGCGACTACTCCCCCGACGCCCGCGGCACGCAGGTGCATGTCAACGTGTTCACCGACCGCATCGAAATCGCCAATCCGGGCGGACTGTACGGCACCGTCACGCACAACGTGCTCACCGATCCCCATCCGGTGTCGGGCACGCCGTTCCAGTCGACCCGAAACCAGTTCCTGTTCACGCTGCTCGAATCGACCCCGTATCCGGGCGGCGGATACGTGAACCCCGAGGGCGGCGACGGCTACCAGCGCATCGCCGCCGCCCTGCGCGAGGCCGGCATCGAACCGGCGACCACGGTGAACACGATCAACACGTTCACCATGACGATCACCAAACAGCGCACCGCACGGCTCGGCTCGCCCAGCGACATTTCCAAGGCGATCACCACGGTGCTGGAACGGCATTCGGCGATGAGCGTCAAGGAGATCATGCGCGAGCTGCAGCTGACCCCGCTCGCCGCCACCGCCGGCCTGCGCGAACTGCTGCGCGAAGGCCGGGTCACCCCGGTGCGATTCCAGGACGACCCGGACCAGCGGTACCGGTTGAATATCGGTCACAACTCCTGACCGAACGGCCGACGCCGCAGGGGATGCGTCTTACGCTTCCGCGAGCTGCGTCGTCGCGGCGGCCGCATCCGTGGGCCGCATCCTGCGCACCCGTCCCACGGCGAGCCCGATGCACACGAACGTCACCGCATACAGGGCGACGATGCCGATCCCGCCCATCCAGCCGACGGCATCCGCACCGCCCGCGCCGACGCCGAGCGCCGCGTCGATCGACGACGTGTACCACCAGCCGGGCGTCAGCCTGACGAACGGGATGATCGCGTCGGGCATCATGCTCACGGGGAACGCGATGCCCGACGTGAACAGGATGAGCAGCCCGAATACGTTGGCGAACCCGTTGGCGGCCGTGTCGGAGGCCCCGAATTCGCCGAGCATGAACCCGCAGGCCACGCACATGAGGCTGAACATGCACACCGAACCGAACGCCATCGCCACGCCGCCCGCCGGCAATGCGGCCGGATTCGCCCCGGCCGCCGCCGTCAGTCCCAGCGCGGCGATCAGATAGGCCACGCAGATCAGCAGCGCGAACACGCACAGCACGCCCATGCGTTTCAATCCGATCGACGCGCTGACCGGGGATGCCGTGAGCCTGCGCCGCAATTCGCCGGCGCCGAACACGCGGGCCACGAGGCTCACGCATACGCTCAGCGTGAGGAACAGCGGGTAGAGCGCGGTCTTCATCGTGTCGCCGAATCCGGAGGCGACCGGATTGACCGCGCCGGTGTCCCGTTCGTCCTGCGATTCGGTTTTCTCCACGGAGACCGGCCGGTTGACGTCCGTGTCGTGCGCGGTCTTCGCAGCGTTCCCGGCCGCGTCGCGCACATCGTCCATCGTCAGATCGGTCAGCGTGCCTTCCGGCAGCGAGTCGAAGTCGAACGTCGACGGGTCGATCGTGAGATTCGACCAGTCGCCGGCCGTTCCGGCATCCGGGCTTGCGGACGAACCGGCCTGCGCTCCCCCGCCGTTCACGGTGCCCGCCATGCGTTCATACCATGCCTTGAGTTCCGTCTGATCGACGTGCGCGTGCCCGCCGATCAACGCGATGCGGACGAGCGAGAGGAACCCGCTCACGTTCATGCCGCCGATCGTGCCGGCTCCCGACGTGTAGCTGGTGACCGTCTCGACCTGCGGCATGTCGCCGCCGGAACGTGCGGCCTTGAGGAACCGGTCGGCATAGCCGTCGGGGATGATGACGATGAGATCCGTCCAGTTCGAGGCGACGGCCTGCTGCAACGATTCGGAGTCGTCGTCCAGATCGACCAGCGTGGCGGATTCGGACAGATAGTCGCGCAAACAGTCGGCGATGCCGCCGCGGTTCGCATCCCGGTCGACGACGGCGACGTTGACCTTGGCCGGCTCGTACGTGTCGGCCACGGGCCGGTTGGCGGCGGTGATCTGCGACCAGCTGAGCGTGAACATCATGACGCCCATGAGCACGAGATAGATGATGATGTACGTGCGGTGCGCGAGCAGGACGCGCACGGTGGCCTTACAGGTGTTCATAACGTTGCCTCCTGAGCATGATCACGCCGGCCGCGAGAAACACTGCGCTCATCGCGAGCAGGATGACGCAGGTGCGGACGAACGGTTGGGTGCTGTCGTAATACATGAGCGAGTAGAACAGGTTGGTGACCTGTTGGGTGGGGTTGATGGCGGCGAGCAGCGGGGTCTTGCGCGAGATCAGGTCGCTCAATTCCATCGCGAACCCGCCGTACAGGCCGCTGAACAGCGACAGTCCGCAGGCGATCGCGGTGGATATGCCCTGTTTGACACCGTCCGTGAGTTTGGGGATCGCGCCGATCATCGTGCCGAACGAGCAGGTCATGAACGAGGCGACGAGCACGGCGAGCACGGCCAATGGTTCGCGTCCGCCGACCTCGATGCCGCACCCGTAGCGGATGTAGGCGAGCGCGACGAGCAGGCACGCGCATGCGCACAGCCATCCGGCGAGGAATCCGGCGAGCAGCTGTCTGGCGCGGCCGAGCGGCGCGACGGTGCGGCGGATGCCGAGTGCGGAGAGGTTCGCCTGCGAGGTGGTGACCGTATGGATCATGTACGACATGGCGAGCAGACAGGCCATGCCCATGAGCGCGTAGTAGTATCTGGCCATCACGTCGGGTTTGAAATTGGTGAGCGAGATCTCCTTCGTGCCGTTCACGGACGAACCGATGCCGTTCCAGAACGTGCGCGTGAGGGCGGCGGTCGGGTTGTCCTTGAGCGCGGACTTCACGGTCGCGCTGGTGCGGTTGTATTGGTCGATCACGTTGTCGAGCGCAGCCAGGGAGACGTCAAGTCCCACGTCCTGCGTGCCATTGTTGGCGGTGGCGACGGTGTCGGAACCGAGCGTGAGTTCGATGCGCCCGTCGTCGTCCGCGGCGATGATGCCGTCCGTCTTGCCTTGGTTCAGCAGGTCGCGGGCCTGCGATGCGGAATCGACCTTGGTGACGTCCAGCAGCCGTACGCCGATGTCGATGTCGCCGATCGCCGTGTCCGCGTTGTCACCGGTCTTGCCGCCGTCGGATTGGCCGGCGAGCGCGGCGATCAGCGTGTCCGCGCCGAGCGCGTTCGTCCAGTTCGTGTCCTGGACGACGGCGACGGGCACCGGGGTGATGCTCATGGCCTTGTCGAGTCCGCCGAACACGCCGTTGAACATGGTCGACAGCGCGATCGGGAACACGATGAGCCAGAACAGCGCGCTTTTGTCGCGCAGGTTCGATTTCAGGGTGACGATGAAGGTGCTCCACATGGTGTTCTCCTTTCCTTGCCGCACGCGGTCGGGAGCGTGCGCTCAGTCGCGCAGCGCCTTGCCGGTCAGTTCGAGGAACACGTCGTTGAGGCTCGGCGGCCGGCTGGTCAGGTGGCCGATGTTCGCGTTCGTCCCGCGCAGCACGCCGATCAGGTCGACGAGATTGTGGTCGCCGCGCCGGCATCGCACGGTCAGTTCGTGCCCGTCGTACGTCGCGTCGATCACGAAGGCGAGCGCGCGTACGGCCGCGAGCGCGTCGTCGCTCAGATCGAACGTTTCGATGGTGATCCGCTCCCCCGTGTCGATCATGGCTTTGAGTTCGTCGGCGGTGCCGAGCGCGAGGTGACGGCCGTGGTCCATGATGAGGATGCGGTCGCAGATCTGTTCGACCTCTTCCATGTAGTGGCTGGTGTAGATCACGGTCGCGCCGGCCTGGTTGAGCTTTTGGATGCCTTCGAGGATCGCGTTGCGGCTCTGCGGGTCGACGGCCACGGTCGGCTCGTCGAAGAAGATCAGGTCCGGCTTGTGCGCGATGCCGCAGGCGATGTTGAGTCGGCGCAGGAGGCCGCCGGAGAGTTTGCCGGAGCGGAACTTGCGGAACTCGTTGAGTCCGGCGAAGTCGATCGCCTCTTCGACGAGCGGTGCGCGGTCGGCTTTCTTCGGCACGTACAGCGAGCAGAAGTAGTCGATGTTTTCGGTGACGGTCAGTTCGTTGAACACGGCGACGTTCTGCGGGACGATGCCGATGCGGCGTTTGAGCGCATAGCTGGTCGGCGTCATCGGCTGACCGAACACGCGGATGGTGCCGGAATCGTAGGTGAGCAGCGCGAGGATGCAGTTGATGGCGGTGGTCTTGCCGGAGCCGTTGGGGCCGAGCAGACCGAAGATCTCGCCTTGGCTCACGTCAAGGTCGAAGTAGTCGAGCGCGACCATGTCGCCGTATCGTTTGACCAATTGGCTGACGTGGACGGCCGGTGTGTTGTCGGTCATGTCCGTTCCTTTCCTTGGGGGTGGTTTCATCATCGCGCGTCGGCGGCGGTGACACCACAGCTATCCGTCACGACTTGGGCGCTTGTCCGTGACATTTGTCACGGGTTTGCCGGTTCCCGGGATTTCCGGCGGAAGATCCCGGGAACCAGCCCCCCTGTTCGGTTTTTCCCGCAATCGTTGGAATGCTGCCGGTCGCAATGTGCGCAATGTTCGATTATGTGCGTGTGACGGTTCCCGGGATGTTCCTGTCGAATCCCGGGAACCGGCTACCATGGGGGCATGCTCATCTTGCTGGACAAAGCGCTGCTCCTGGCCTGTTCGACGGCCATGGCGGCGGTCTCCGGCGTTGATGTGCTCTCGCTGGTCGGCCTGTTGGCCGCGATCTCCCTGTCGTACCTGACCGAATGGCTGATGGCGCGACGCGGCGCCATGGCGACCGTGCCGGCGCTCGTCTTGATGACGGCTTCCTTGCTCGTGCCGGGCTGGTGCGTGTTCATGCCGGTCGTCGCCTATGACTTGGCGCGTCTGCCGTCGATGCTGCATGATGCGCGTGCGGACCGGCTGATCAGATGGCTGCTGCCGGTGGCGCCGGTGGCCGTCGCGATGGTTCGGACGGCTGCCGTCGCCGACCGTCTGATGCTGCTCGTGGCCGCTGTGGTCACCGTGATCGGTCTGATGCTGGGCGTGTCGCGTGCGACGGCGATGCGTCTGCGCCTGTCGTTGCGGCGCACGCAGGATCTTGCCCGTGACGGCAATCGCGTCAACCGCCGCCGCATGGCCGATGTCGCCGAGGAACGCGCCCAGTCGGTGCGTATGGCGACCTTGGGCGAACGCACGCGCATCGCCCGCGAGATCCATGACAACGTCGGTCATCTGCTCACCCGCGCGATCATGCAGGCGCAGGCCGGCAAGGCGGTGGCCGATGCGACGGGCGACACGGTCGCCGCGCAAGGATTCGGCGCATTGCACGGCACGTTGGATGAGGCGATGACGATGGTGCGTCGCTCCGTGCATGATCTGGAGGATGACGGCACGGATTTCGTCGCGCAGATCGCGGACGCGGCGCACTCGTTCGGCGAGACGTCCGCCGGGTTCACGGTGACCCTGTCGAACGAGATCACGGATGCGCCGGCGCCGGTGACGCGCTGTTTCGCCGCGGTGATCCGCGAGTCGTTGTCGAATGTGGCGCGGCACAGCGACGCGAATGTCGCGACGGTCACGCTGCGTGATTTTCCGGCGATCTGGCAGCTGATCGTCGAAGATCCGGGGCCGGCGAAGCCTGAGTCCTCCCGCCATGCCGAATCCGACCCCGAGGCGATGCGCGGCATGGGGCTGGCCGATATCGACGCCCGTGTGCGTGCGCTTGACGGCATGGCGTCGTGCGGCCCGTATCACGACGGTTGGCGTGTGTTCGTCACGATTCCCAAACGGCGCTGGACGTACCATGAAGCTGAGGGGAAGCATGACGAAGCTGTTGGTCGGAGCGCGTAAGGAGCTGACATGAGAACGGCGATTGTGGACGACGATCCGATCGTATGCCAGTCGTTGGCGACGATTCTGACGGCGACGCATGTGTCGGACGTGCTGTGGACGGCGAACGACGGCAATGCGGCGACGACGGAGTATTTCCGCTCGCCGTCGAGCCGACCGGACGTGCTGCTCATCGACGTGCAGATGCCCGGCAAGGACGGGCTGACGGCGGCCCGGGAGATTCTCGCGAAGGACCCGGCCGCGAAGATCCTGTTCCTGACCACGTTCGCGGACAAGTCGTATATCACGCAGGCGGTGGCGTTGGGCGCGCGTGGCTATCTCATCAAACAGGATGTCGCGTCGGTCGGACCGGCGTTGCAGGCGGTGATGGCCGGGCAGATCGTGCTCGGCGCCGAAGTGCTCGGCAAACTGTCCGAATCGGAATCCCCTGCCAAGGCCGACCGTGAGGCGTTCGCCATGCTGCCCGACCGCGATCTCGACATCGTCGCGCTGGTCGCCGAGGGACTCGACAACCGCGACATCGCCGCCAGACTGTTCCTGAGCGAGGGCACGGTGCGCAACCGCATCAGCGGCATCCTCGACAAGCTGGGACTGACGAACCGCACCCAGCTCGCGATCCTATGGCTCAACGCCCACCGCTGATTGTCCGTCCTTTCTCGGTCCGACGCCACCATGTCATTTCGAGCGAGGCAAAGCCGAGTCGAGAAATCTGTTCAGAGCTGACGACCGTCCACCAATGACTATCGTCAGCTGTTCTTCATCACGATGCTGTCGACGGTGTCGGCCACATGCTCGCAGTCGTCGGCGCACTGTTCGAGGTGACGGTACACGTCATGCCAAGCGAACACCTGCATCGGATCGTCGCAGGTGGTGTGCAGGGTGCGCATCGCCTCGATGAACACATGGTCGGCGTCGGTTTCGATGGTGTTGATGTCGAACACGAGTTCGCGCAACGTCTTGGAGCGCTTGAACTGCGGCAGTTGAGCGACAAGCTCCGCGATCCGCTCGCAGGCGCGCACGACCATGTCGGCCATCTCGAGCGCGTCCTCGCGCATCACGGTCACGTTGTCGTAGTACATGCGGTCGAGCACGCCTTCGATGCTGTCGGTGACGTTGTCGAGGATGTGGCTCAGTTCGGCGATGTCCTCGCGGTCGAACGGCGTGATGAACGCGGTCACCAGTTCGTCGAGCATCCGGTGGCGCACCTCGTCGGCGGACTGCTCGATGCGGTGCATGTCGTCCATCCGCTCACGCAGCCGCGTCGGGTCGAACGCGTGCATCACGTCGCTCAGCAGGTGCGCGGCCTGGCAGGCGTAGTCGGCGCTTTGCTTGAAGCCGTCGAAATAGAACGAGTCGTTTTTCCTTGCCATTGGGGTTTCCTCCTGAACTTACTCGGATACGGCGGTTTAGAACACGAACATGAACAGTTTGGCCATGACGAAGCTGATGATGCCGCAGCCGGGGAACGTGAACACCCAGGTGAGCATCATGTCGCGCACCACGCCGAAGTTGATGGCCGACAGGCGACGGACCGCGCCGACGCCCATGATGGCGCTGGTCTTGGTGTGCGTGGTGGAGACGGGGATGCCGAGCACGGTCATGAGCAGCAGGCACAGCGCGCTCGACAGGTCGGCGGAGAATCCTTGGTATTTTTCGAGGCGGACCATGTCCTGACCGACGGATTTGATGATCTTCTCGCCGCCGACGGAGGTGCCGACGCCCATGATCGTGCTGCACAGGATCATGAGCCACACGGGGATGACCACGCCCGCCACGCTCGGCTGGCCGTTGCAGAACGCCATGCCGAGGAACAGCACGCCGATGAACTTCTGGCCGTCCTGCGCGCCGTGCATGAAGCTCATCGCGGCCGCGCCGACGATCTGCGCATAGGTGAAGAACCCGTTGGTGCGGCGGCGATCGAGACTCGCGCAGATCAGCGTGACGGCCTTGCACACGATCCATCCCATGCCGAATCCGATGAGCAGACTGGCCACGAGGCCGTAGAGCACCTTGACCCATTCGCCCATGTTGATGCCGCCCATGCCGCCCTGGATGGCGATGGCCGCGCCGGACAGGCCGGCGATAAGGCTGTGGCTTTCCGACGTGGGGATGCCGAGCATGGATGCACCGACGCTGTAGATGACGATGGAGAACAATGCCGCGCACAGGGCGATGAGCGCGGCGTGCGTGTCGCCGCCGAAGTCGACCATGGTGGAGATGGTGGAGGCGACCGACGCGTTGAGCTGCGTCATGAGGAACACGCCGAGGAAGTTGAGCACGGCGGCCATGATGACGGCCGAACGCACGCGCATGCACCGGGTGGTCACGCAGGTGGCGATGGCGTTGGGCGCGTCGGTCCATCCGTTGACGAAGATGACGCCAAGCGTCAGCAACGTTGTCACGGCCAATGCGGGATTGGAAAGCACCTGTTGGACGAAATACGACAGGGACACATCCACGGGGAATCGGTCCTTCTTCTTCGAGGGGCGGGAATCGAACAGTCCGATTGTATACGATACGTGGCTACGTAGTCACATCATCCGTGTCGTGTTGCGATCGTTGTGCCAT
This sequence comes from Bifidobacterium sp. LH_230, assembly GCF_056357555.1. Taxonomy (NCBI): domain Bacteria; kingdom Bacillati; phylum Actinomycetota; class Actinomycetes; order Bifidobacteriales; family Bifidobacteriaceae; genus Bifidobacterium; species Bifidobacterium sp. LH_230. The sequence goes on along the minus strand of NZ_JBKEWJ010000015.1, from coordinate 22,914 downwards.
CGCCTACGGCCGATCCACCTTTCGTGACGCGGAGCGTGACCGGGATCGGGCCATCCAATGTCATCAAACCTTCGAACCATTGAAAAATAAGGGTTTTGCGGCATCAACGGTGTATTGCGCCCGATCCCGGTCACGCTCCGCGTCACGGTGTGTTGCGATAAAAAAACGCTCCCCGAGATTTCCCTCGGGGAGCGTTGCTCCTTATGACCTAGCGATCAGGCTATCGTCACTCGTTGTCGCCGGCGGTGGCGGCGGTGGCGGTGATGGCGCCCTTCTCCTCGGTGTTCAGGCCGGAGTACACCCAGTCGGTGTAGTCCGGGTGATCGTAGCCGTTGTCGACCGCGAACTGGAAGGCTTCCTGACGGAAGGCCTCGAGCTCGGCGATCTTGTCGGCGTACTTGTCGGCGTCGATCATGCGCAGGGCCTCGGCGGTCAGCTCGTAACGATCGATGCGGTTCACGCGAACCATGTCGTACGGCGTGGTGGTGGAGCCTTCCTCCTCGTAGCCGTGGACGTTGAAGTTGTCGTGGTTCGGGCGATCGTAGATCAGGCCGCGCACGTCGTGAGCGTAGGAGTGGTACGCGAACAGCACCGGCTTATCGGCGGTGAAGATGTCGGCGAACTCCTCGTCGGTCAGGGCCTCGTCGTTCTCCTTGGCGGACTGCAGGGAGAGCAGATCAGCCACGTTGACGACCTTGAACTTGATGCCCAGTTCCTTCAGCTTGTCGGAGGCGGCCATGATCTCCTGAGTCGGGACATCGCCGGCGGCGGCAAGCACGACCTCGGCCTCATCGTTGGTCTTCGCGGTGGAAGCCCAATCCCAAGCGGCGGCACCCTTCTCGAGCTCGGCGCGAGCCTCGTCGAGGGTCAGCCAAGTGGCGGCCGGCTGCTTGCCGGCGATGATGGCGTTGATCTTGTTGGTGGACTTGTAGCACTTCTCGGCGATGGCCAGCAGCATGTTCGCGTCGGTCGCGAAGTAGATGCCGATGACGTGGTCGTTGTGGAAGCACTTGTTCAGCAGGACGGAGGTGACACCCGGGTCCTGGTGCGAGAAGCCGTTGTGATCCTGACGCCACACGTGCGAGGAGACCAGCAGGTTCATGGAGGCGATCGGCTTGCGCCACGGGATCTCGCGAACGGTAGCCTCAAGCCACTTGGCGTGCTGGTTGAGCATGGAGTCGATCACGTGCACGAAGGACTCGTAGGAGCTCCAGATGCCGTGACGGCCGGTGAGCAGGTAGGCCTCAAGGAAGCCTTCCATCTGGTGCTCGGACAGCTGCTCGACGACCTGGCCGGAGACGTGCATGTGCTCGTCGACCTCGTCGGAGATGTAACCGGCATCCCACTGCTTGTTGGTGACCTCGTAAGAGGCCTGCAGACGGTTGGAGGCGGTCTCATCCGGTCCGAAGATGCGGAAGTCGTGCATGTTGCGGGCGATGATGTCGCGGGTGTAGGCGCCGAGGGTACGGGTGGCCTCGAGCTGGCCCCAGCCGTGGCCGTACTTCTTGACTTCCTTGACCTCGTAGTCCTCGAGGTTCGGCAGGTCCAGATCCTTGCGGATCACGCCGCCGTTGGCGTTCGGGTTGGCACCGATACGCAGCTCGCCCTTCGGCATGAAGGCGGTGACGTCTTCCTTCACGGCGCCGTTCTCGTCGAACAGCTCCTCCGGCTTGTAGGACTCGAGCCAGTTCTTGAGAACCTCGAAGTGGGCCTCGGTATCGCGGGCGGAAGCCAGCGGCACCTGGTGCGAACGCCAGGAGCCCTCGGTCTTCTTGCCGTCGATGTACTTCGGGCAGGTCCAGCCCTTCGGGGTGCGGAAGATGAGCATCGGGTAGAACGGACGATGCACGTTGTCGGTCTGGGCGGTCGCCTTGATGTCGCAGATCTCGTCCCAGATGGTCTCCCACAGCTCGGCGAAGCGGCGGTGGATGGACATGTGGTCCTCATCGTCGAAGCCGGCGACGAACTCGTACGGCTCGTAGCCCATGCCGTGGAAGAACTCGTGGAGCTCTTCGTCGGAGATGCGCGACAGGATGGTCGGGTTGGCGATCTTGTAGCCGTTGAGGTGCAGGATCGGCAGCACGATACCGTCGGTGCGCGGGTTCACGAGCTTGTTGGACTGCCAACCGGTGGCCAGCGGGCCGGTCTCGGCCTCACCGTCGCCGACGATGGCCGGCACAAACAGGGACGGGTTGTCCATGATGGCGCCGTAAGCGTGGGACAGGGCGTAACCCAGCTCGCCACCCTCGTGGATGGAGCCCGGGGTCTCCGGAGCGAAGTGGGACGGAATGCCGCCCGGGTAGGAGAACTGACGGAAGAACTTCTGCAGACCAGCCTCGTCCTTGGTGATCTTCGGGAAGGTCTCGGTGTAGGTGCCGTCCAGGTAGGACTGGGAGGTACCGGCCGGGCCGCCGTGGCCCGGGCCCATGATGATCACGGTGTTCTGGCCGTGGTCGGCGATGAAGCGGTTGATGTGGCCGATGAGGAAGTTCAGGCCCGGAGTGGTGCCCCAGTGGCCAACCAGACGGTGCTTGACGTCCTCACGGGTGAACGGCGCCTTCATCAGCGGGTTGGAACGCAGATAGATCTGGCCGATGGAAAGGTAGTTGGCGGCGCGCCAGTACTTGTCAACGCCTTCGAGGGCTTCCTCGGAAACTGGAGCGTTGAGCTTCTTCCAAGGGGTGCCAATAACAGGACTCGTCATATGTACTCCTGTACTCCTGCACTGTGTTGTGCGATTGATTGTTATCGGTAGGTCATGGGCCGTGCCGAACCTTGCGATTTAGCCGTGCTCAATCCCAATCACTTGGCATCATACGATCGAAGCCCGACTTTTGGCCGATTTTTTGCGTGTGTGTTCGTAATTGTTAGAAAAAATTCCGGTTTTGTTTGCTTTTCATGGTCATTTTGTGAACACGCGGTTTACCCTATCGTAACCCGGAAACGGCTCCATTCCGCGCGAAAACAGCATCTCGAACCGTTTCGCCGCGTTCGTTTCAGCCGATAGACACGCGCGTGTTGTTCAACTGAACATAACGCGATGTCACATTGCGGTCACCTACTTGACCAGCGTGGCGATACGGCCCAATGTCGCCTTGCGCCGCCACAATGGATCTGTTATCCGTCCGTCAGTCATCTCGTTATATAAGGGAGAATTATGGCAACAGGTCCTGTGCTCGTCGTCGACTTCGGAGCCCAGTACGCCCAGCTCATCGCGCGCCGCGTGCGCGAGGCCGGCGTGTACTCCGAACTCGTGCCCCATTCCATGCCCGCGGACGAGATCCTCGCCAAGGATCCCAAGGCCATCATCCTGTCCGGCGGCCCGGCCTCCGTCTTCGAGCCGGGTGCCCCGCGCGTCGACACGAAGCTGTTCGACGCCGGCGTCCCCGTGCTCGGCATCTGCTACGGTTTCCAGGCAATGGCCTACGCGCTCGGCGCCGACGTCGACAAGGCCGCGCTCGGCGAATACGGCAAGACCGAAACCACGATCGACCACGCGGACGGCATCCTCGCCGGCTCCCCGGCCGAACAGAACACGTGGATGAGCCACGGCGTCGCCGTCAAGACCGCGCCCGCCGGCTTCGAGGTCCTCGCCCACACCGAAGGCGCACCCGTCGCCGCCATGCAGGACGAATCCCGCAAGCTCTACGGCGTGCAGTGGCACCCCGAAGTCAAGCACACCCCGATGGGCCAGCAGCTCATCGAAACCTTCCTCCACCAGTGCGCCGGTCTGCCCAACGACTGGGACGCCTCCAGCATCATCGAAGACCAGGTCAAGAAGATCCGCGAACAGGTCGGCGACGCCGAAGTGATCTGCGGCCTGTCCGGCGGCGTGGACTCCGCCGTCGCGGCCGCCCTCGTGCACAAGGCCGTCGGCGACCAGCTCACCTGCGTGTTCGTCGACCACGGCCTGCTCAGGAAGGGCGAAGTCGAGCAGGTCAAGCACGACTTCGTCGCCGCCACCGGCATCCGTCTGATCACCGTCGACGCGGCCGACGACTTCCTCACCGCCTTGAAGGGCGTCTCCGAACCGGAGAAGAAGCGCAAGATCATCGGCGAGAAGTTCATCCGCACCTTCGAAAAGGCCCAGCGCCAGGTCCTCGAAGAGGCCGGCGCACGCGGCAAGGAAGTCAAGTTCCTCGTGCAGGGCACGCTGTATCCGGACGTCGTCGAATCCGGCGGCGGCGACGGCGCGGCCAACATCAAGAGCCACCACAACGTCGGCGGCCTGCCCAAGGACCTCAAGTTCCAGCTCGTCGAACCGCTGCGAACCCTGTTCAAGGACGAGGTGCGCGCCATCGGCACCGAACTCGGACTGCCCGACGAGATCGTCTGGCGCCAGCCGTTCCCGGGCCCGGGCCTCGGCATCCGCATCATCGGCGAAATCACCAAGGAACGCCTCGACCTGCTGCGCGAAGCCGACGCCATCGCCCGCGAGGAACTCACCAAGGCCGGCCTCGACCGCGACATCTGGCAGTGCCCCGTCGTGCTCCTCGCCGACGTCCACTCCGTCGGCGTCCAGGGCGACGAGCGCACCTATGGCTCCCCCATCGTCCTGCGCCCCGTCTCTTCCGAAGACGCCATGACCGCCGACTGGTCGCGCCTGCCCTACGACGTCCTCGCCACGATCTCCACGCGCATCACCAACGAATGCCGCCAGATCAACCGCGTCGTGCTGGACTGCACCTCCAAGCCCCCGGCAACCATCGAATGGGAGTGAAATTCGGCGATGCGTGCGTATACCGACTTTCTTCGGCGCTCGACGTGCTCAGCACGCCTTCGGCCTCAGACGTCGGTCTCCGCACGCATCGCCGAATTTCACCGGATGACGGAGCGTTAGCTGCGTTGCGGGAGACTCGACGTACCTTCGCACGCCTTCGTCTCCCGCGCCTTGCTACCGCACACGTCATCACATTATTCCTCTCAGACAAGTGTCCTCGTCGTTGCTCCTCGGTCGGCGTACTGAGTACGTCTTCCCTCGGTGCGCCTAGAGGCCGCACACGTTGTTCAATTATTCCTTCGGAAACCTTCATAAGATGGTCCTTGCCGGTTGAAGGAACGTAGCAAGAAGCGGGTCGGAATCGTTGTGGTTCCGACCCGCTTTTGCATGTCGCGACCGGAGCGGTTTTCCGGTATAATCCTTGCGTTTACGACGACATCGAAAAGGGTGGGCGACCATGCGACAGGGATTCGACAACGACAAGTACATCGCGCTGCAGGCCGACAACATCAAAAAGCGCATCGCGCAGTTCGGCGGCAAGCTGTATCTGGAATTCGGCGGCAAGCTGTTCGACGACTACCATGCGTCGCGCGTGCTGCCCGGCTTTGAGCCGGACACCAAGTTCCGCATGCTCGACAGCATGAAGCAGGACGTGGAGATCGTCATCGCGATCAACGCCAATCACATCGAAAAGGCCAAGATGCGCGGCGATCTCGGCATCACCTACGACGAGGACGTGCTGCGCCTGATCGATGTGTTCCGCTCACGCGGCTTCCACGTCGGCTCGGTCGTGCTCACGCAGTACGCGAACCAGCCGGCCGCCGACGTCTACCGCCGCCGTCTCGCCCAGCTCGGCATCACCTGCCATCTGCACTACCCCATCGCCGGCTATCCGCACGACATCGAACGCATCGTGTCGCCGGAAGGCTACGGCCGCAACGACTACATCGAGACCAGCCGGCCGCTCGTCGTCGTCACCGCGCCCGGCCCCGGCTCGGGCAAGCTCGCCACCTGCCTGTCGCAGCTCTACCACGAGCATCAGCGCGGCATCACGGCCGGCTATGCGAAATACGAGACGTTCCCGATCTGGAACCTGCCGCTCAACCATCCGGTCAACATCGCATACGAGGCGGCCACCGTCGACCTCGACGACGCGAACATCATCGACCCGTTCCATCTCGAGGCATACGGCAAGACGACGGTCAACTACAACCGCGACGTCGAGGCGTTCCCCGTACTCAAGGCCATGATGGAACGGATCATGGGCAAAAGCCCCTACCAAAGCCCCACCGACATGGGCGTGAACATGGCCGGCTACGCGATCTCGGACGACGATGCATGCCGCGAGGCCGCGAAGATGGAAATCGTGCGGCGCTATTTCACGGCCGCCGAACAGCTCAAACGCACCGGCACCGGCGAGGAACAGGTCGAGCGTCTCCGTTCGATCATGCAGCGCGCCGGCGTGGACGAGAACCTGTCGCCGGCGCGTGCGGCCGCGTTGCGCAAAGAGGAGCTGACCGGCGCCCCGGCCGGCGCGATGGTGCTGCCGGACGGCCGCGTGGTCACCGGCAAGACCGGCGTGCTCATGGGAACGGCCAGCGCGCTGCTCATGAACGCGCTCAAAGCCGTGACCGGCGTGGACGCGGAACTGCCGGTGATCGACGACAACACGATCGAACCGATCTGCCGGCTCAAGACCGAGCATCTCAACAGCATGAACCGCCGTCTGCATTCTGACGAGACGCTGATCGCGCTGTCGATCACCAGCTCCGTCAGTCCGCTCGCCGCCAAGGTGATCGCCGGACTGGAACAGTTGCGCGGCTGCGACGCGTTCTTCTCGGTCATCCTCTCCCCGACCGACGAGGCGCTGTACCGCAAGCTCGGCATCAACGTGTGCTGCGAACCGAAGTACGAGCGCGTAAGCCTCTACCACAAGTAATCGCGTGCTCCGGCGACGAAGTTTTGCCCCGCAAGTGTGACGCAGGTCACATTGCGGGGCAAACCGTATCCGCAACTGCCACGTACTAGAATGATCGGTAAGTGTGAACAGCGTGGTCACACGGCAGCATCATTCCCAAGCAAGGAGTTTCACTGTGGCAGTCACCAACATCTACATCGCCTCTCCCGAAGGGGCCAACGGCCGCAACGTCGTCGCATACGGCGTGCTCAAGGCGTTGACCACCAAGTACAAGACCGCGGTGTTCCGTCCTGCCGTGTCCAACCACGACCACTTCACGCCGATCCTGCTGAACGCATCGAACGCCGGCCTCGGCGTGGCGCTGTCCTCCGGACTCGACATCCACAAGGTGCGCCGCGACAAGGAGGCATCGCGCGGCGACATCGTCGCGGCGTTCGACGATGCGATGAGCGTCTCGCGCGCCGACGCGGCGCTGATCGTCGGCACCGACAAATCGCACGTCAACGATCCGACCGCCTACGAGTTCAATGCGAACATCGCCGCCGATCTGCAGGCCGGCGTCTTCCTCGCCGTGTGCACGATCGACCGCTGGCCCGACGAGCTGCGCGAGACCGTGCAGCTGTCGATCGAAGGCATGGAGGCCGCCGGCAACAAGGTGCTCGGCATCTTCGTGACCGGCTGCGACCCGCGTCATTCGGTGTTCGTCAAGAACACGCTCGCCGAGTTCGGTCTGCCGGTGTGGACCATCCCGCAGACCCCGTTCACCGAGGCGTCGCAGGCAGACGCCGCGCTCAAGGCGTTCCAGGACAACGTGCCGACCGAAGAGGTGCTCAAGGCGCTCGACGTCGACATCGACTTCCCCGTCACCTCGTACGCGTTCCAGCACAGCCTGCTCGGCCGCGCGAAAGTCAACAAGAAGACGATCGTGCTGCCCGAAGGCGAGGAAGACCGCATCCTCAAGGCTGCCGACTACCTGCTCGAACGCGAGGTCGCGAACCTCATCATCGTGGGCGAACGCGACGCGATCCTCGCCCGCGGGGCCAAACTCGGGCTGCATTCGCTCGACAAGGCACGCTTCCAGTCGATGAACGACGAGAACATCGTCAAGCCGATGGTCGCCAAGCTGTGCGAGCTGCGCGCCAAGAAGGGCATGACCGAGGACCAGGCGCGCCAGCAGCTCAAGGACGCGAGCTACTTCGGCACGATGCTCGTCGTGCTCGGCTACGCCGACGGCCTCGTCTCCGGTTCGGTCAACTCCACGGCGAACACCGTGCGCCCTGCCCTGCAGGTCATCAAGACCAAGCCCGGCCAGTCGCTCGTCTCCGGCTCGTTCCTCATGTGCTTCAAGGATCATGTGGCCGTGTTCGCCGACTGTGCGATCAACTTGAACCCGACCGCCGAACAGCTGGCCGACATCGCCATCCAGTCCGCCGAGACCGCGAAGGCGTTCGGCATCGAACCGAAGGTCGGCATGCTCTCCTACTCCACGCTCGGCTCGGGCAAGGGACCGGACGTGGACGTCGTCGAGGAGGCCACCCGCATCGTCAAGGAGAAGGCCCCGGATCTGCCGGTCGTCGGCTCCATCCAGTTCGACGCCGCATGGTCGCCGACCGTGGCCGCCACCAAGGCCAAGGGCAACGACGTCGCCGGCCACGTGAACGTGTTCGTGTTCCCCGACCTGTGCGCCGGCAATATCGGATACAAGGCCGTGCAGCGCTCCTCCGGGGCCCTCGCCATCGGCCCGGTGCTGCAGGGCCTCAACAAGCCGGTCAACGACCTGTCGCGCGGCGCGCTCGTGCAGGACATCATCAACACGATCGCCCTCACCGCCATCGAAGCCCAGCAATAGCCCCTTCCCCTCACCCCGGTTTCGCGGGTGCCCGTGTTGGGATGAGGGTGTTGCGCTGCCGACACGCTCTGGGCCGCTCGGCCAAGTCTTACGGTCTGCAGCGCAATATCCCAACCCAACACTCGTATACAGGAAACGTTCCGTTATCGTCGAGGCGAGTGGTCTGCTGGTGATGTGCGATGCCGGACCGTAAGACTTGGGCGAGCGCCCTGGAGCGTGTTCGGCGTCGCACATCACCAGCAGACCACGGACATACCCGCCAGTCGGTCACGAACATCAGACTCAACGAAACGATTTGTAGCAAGCAACGAGTAGTCTGAAGATTTGGAAAGCCGCGTTTTCGCGGCACGGCAAACAATATGGAGGATGCCCACAATGGCGAAAACCGTCCTTGTCATCAATTCCGGTTCCAGCTCGATCAAGTACCAGCTGGTTGATCTCGAGTCCGGCGAAGGTATCGCCTCCGGCCTCGTCGAGAAGATCGGCGAGCCGGTCGATGGCCACTACAAGCACGAGTACAACGGCGAGAAGCACGAGCTCGAGGAGCCGATCCACGATCACGAGCAGGGCTTGAAGCGTGTGCTCGGCTTCTTCGAGGAGTACGGCCCGAAGCTCGCCGACGCGAACATCGTCGCCGTCGGCCACCGCGTGGTCCAGGGTGGCTCCCTCTTCCCGAAGCCGGCCCTGGTCAACGACAAGACCATCAACGCCGTCAAGGATCTGGCCGTGCTCGCCCCGCTGCACAACGGCCCGGAGGCCAAGGGCGCCGAGGTCATGCGCTCCCTGCTGCCGGACGTGCCGCAGATCTTCGTGTTCGACTCCTCCTTCTTCTTCCAGCTGCCGAAGGCATCCAGCACCTACGCGCTGAACAAGGAGATCGCCGACCAGTACCACATCCGCCGTTACGGCGCCCACGGCACCTCCCACGAGTTCATCTCCTCCGTGGTGCCGGAAGTCATCGGCAAGCCGGCCGAGGGATTGAAGCAGATCGTCCTGCACATCGGCAACGGAGCCTCCGCCTCCGCCGAGATCTCCGGCAAGCCGGTCGAGACCTCCATGGGTCTGACCCCGCTCGAGGGCCTCATGATGGGCGGCCGCACCGGCGACATCGACCCGGCCGTCGTCTTCCACCTCATCCGCAACGCCCACATGAACGTGGACGAGCTGGATGCCCTGTTCAACAAGCGTTCCGGCATGATGGGCATGACCGGCTTCGGCGATCTGCGCGAGGTGCACCGTCTGGTGGCCGAGGGCAATGAGGACGCCAAGCTGGCGCTCGACGTGTACGTGCACCGCATCGTCGGCTACATCGGCAACTACACCGCTCAGATGGGTGGCGTGGACGTGATCACCTTCACCGCCGGCGTCGGCGAGAACGACGACATCGTGCGCAAGATGGTGTGCGACAAGCTCGCCCCGTTCGGCGTCAAGCTCGACGAGGAGAAGAACGCGAAGCGCTCCAAGGAGCCGCGCGTCATCTCCACCCCGGATTCGTCCGTGGTCATCGCCGTGATCCCGACCAACGAGGAGCTGGCCATCGCCCGCAAGTCCGCCGCCATCGCGGAAGCCGGCGAGGACACCTACGGCAACAAGTTCGCCAAGTGAGTCTGATACTGATCTGACAGATCCCCAGATATGGCAAAAAACGGCCCGGCGGTTCAATCTTGAACCGCCGGGCCGTTTCATATGCGACGCCACATCACGCATCTTGCAGTTGTAGGGCCTTACATGGCGGAAAGCACGCACACCGCCATAAGCTTCCCGCCATTTTCCGCCATTATTATTGCAGGGATCAATGGCTATCGCAGCGGCGCGGCCCTACAACTGCAAGATGCAGCCTCAGGAAGCACTTTACGCCAGCATGCCAGTCCACATGCCCACGAAATCCGGCAGCGTTTTGCGCGTGGTCGCCACATTCACGATCTCTACTCCCGGTACCGCGAGTCCGATCATCGCGGCGAACGTGGCCATGCGGTGATCTGCGTACGATTCCATCACCGCACCATGCAGCGAGGCACGCGGCACCGGCGTGATCTCGACGCCGTCCGGCAGTTCGCGTGCCTCTCCCCCGACGCGTCGGATCTCAATGACCAGCGCCTCGAGCCGATTCGTCTCATGCCCACGCAGGTGCCCGATGCCGATCATGCGCGTCGGCGCGTCCGCGAATACAAGGATCGCCGCCAGCGACGGCGCGATCTCCCCCGCCGCCGTCAGATCGAAGTCTCCAAGGCCTCGAATCGCACCGGCTTCAGCCGCCACCTCGCAGTAGCGAATCCCGTCATGTTCCGGGAACGTAACGGTTGCGCCCATGCGTTCCAGATACCCCGGCAGCAGGCCGCCCGGCTGGGTCGTCTCAACCGGCCAATGCGGCACACGCACCGTACCTCCCGCGATCAGCGCGGCACCGAGGAACGGTGCCGCGTTCGACAGGTCCGGTTCCACGACCACACGTTCCGGCAGCTGCAACGCGCCCGGCTGCACCGTCCACACGCGTGCGTCCTCGTCGGCGAGCGCATGCCCGCCGGCCCCGTTCACGTCGGCGACGGTCATGCGGATGTGCGGCAGGCTCGGAGTCTTCTCGCCGGTATGCGTGAGCGACAGCCCCCCGGGCAGTCGCGAGCCGATCAGCAGCAGTCCGGAGATGAACTGCGACGAGCCGGACGAGTCGATCGCGACATGCGCGGCACCAGCGGCACCGTCAACGCCCGGCAACTGCGCTGGCGGCGTGATCGTGAACGGCAGCCGTCCAATCTCGCCGTGGTAGTCGACGGTCGCGCCAAGTTGTTCGAGTCCGTCAAGCACTGGCTTCATCGGACGCGCATACGCCTGTTCGTCGCCGTCGAACCGCACCGGCCCGTCGGCGAACAGCGCGAGTCCGGGCACGAAGCGCATGACCGTGCCGGCGAGACCGCAGTACACGTCGACGTTGCCGTGGAATCGTCCGGAGGCCGGCGGCGTCACGGTGACAGTCGTTTCAACATTCGGATCGACGTCACAGCGCACGCCGAGCGCGGTGAGCGCTCCCATCATGAGTTCGGTGTCGCGTGAACGCAGCAGACCGACCAGCTTTACCGGCTTGGAGCCGAGTGCGGCGAGGATGAGGTAGCGGTTGGACAGCGATTTGCTGCCGGGAATGGTGACGGTGGCGTTGATCGGCCCGTTCGCCGTTGGTGCGGGCCACAGTTCGGGATTGTTCGTTTCGCTCATGTGCCTTATCGTATCGGTTCCATCGAAAAAACGGCGGGGTCGCGTCCGTATTCGCATGCTGCGGTTATGGGACTATGGTGGAAGGCATGCGTGTGATCGAACGGTGCTGCCGGGGCAAGAGGGCCGACCGGTCGTTGAATGAGGATGGTCTCGTCGTCACGGACGGGTTCGCGGCCGTGGTGGATGGCGTGACGAGCAAGAGCGTGCGGCGGTTGTGGCGACCGAGCGGCGGGGTCGTCGCGAAGGATCTGCTGCTGGACGCGATCGCCGGATTACCGGCGGATGCGACGATGCGGCAGGTGCAGTCATCGCTGGATGGCCGCTTGCGAGCGCAATATGACACGACCGCCGACGCGCGCCTGTTCGAACGTGAACCGTGGGAACGGTTGCAGGCGAACGCGGTGGTCTACAGTGCGGCCCGGCATGAGGCGTGGCTGTTCGGCGACTGTCAGATCATGGTGAATGGCGTGCAGACGCCGACGGTGAAGCGCGTGGACGAGTTGCTGGGCGAACTGCGATCGTTCGCCGCGCAGGCGTTGGCGTTGGATGACGATGCGTCGGACCGCACGCAGGATGATATGACGTCGTCACCGGCTTCCAACTGCCGGACGGCGACGCCCGAAACGGTTGATCCGGCCCGTGACATGATCCTGCCGTTCCTGCGTCTGCAGTCGCGGTTCGCGAACCGGCGCGGCGAATACGGTTATTTCGTGTTCGACGGGTTCACCGACCCGATGTATCCGATTCGTACGGTCCCGATCAATCCAGGCGACGAGGTGGTGCTCGCCTCGGACGGCTATCCCCTGCTGCGTCCGACGCTGGCCGAATCGGAGCGGGAACTGGACCGTCTGCGCCGCGATGACCCGCAGCTCATCCGCGACTACCGCACCACCAAAGGTTTCACGCCCGGTCAGGCATCCTTCGACGACCGCACCTACCTGCGCTTCGTCGCCTGACGTACCCCCCCAGCGATATTCTTGATGGTAGCAGTCATCCACACAGGCAAAGGAGCTTGTCATGTTGGAACCGTTGTATGCCATCCTCTGGCTGGCCGCCGGCATCGCGATCATCGCGGTCGTACTGCTGATGCTCTACTACGTCATCAAAATCGCGGTGCGCAACGGTATCAACGAAAGTCTGCTGTTCGCCGACCGAGCCAACTGGCAGGCCGCGCAGGATGCCAATCCGCGCAATGAACTGCCGTCATACGGCGAACGTTGGAACCAACGTTGATCTCGTTGCGGCACTGGTGGATCAGGCGAGCGTGTTCTTGATCGCGCCGACGAACGCGTCGAGGTCGGCGGGCGTACGCGAGGTGATGAACCGCCAGCCGTTCGCGTCGTCGACGGTCACTTCCTCGTTGACGTAATGGCCGCCCGCGTTTTCGATGTCGGCGGCGATGTAACGGCACGGCGATGCGGTCTTGCCCTCCATCAGCCCGGCGTTGACGAGCAGCCATGCGCCGTGGCAGATCGCGGCGATCGGCTTGCCTTCGTGCGCGAACTCCTGCGCGAGCGTGATCGCGTCCTCGTTCACGCGCAGACGGTCGACGTTGCAGGTGCCGCCGGGCACGACGAGCAGGTCGTAGTCGGAGGCCTGCACGTCGGACAGCTTCACGTCCGGCGTGAGCGTCTCGCCTTCATAACGGTCGTGCTGTACGGTTTCGCACGGTTCCAGTTCGGTCGCGGCGAGCGTGACTTTGGCGCCCGCGGCCTTGAGGTCGCGCAGCGGACGGGTCAGCTCCGTCTCCTCGATGCCCCAGTTGTTCACGATGATCAGCGCTTTGGCGTTCTCGATGGCCATGATTCCTCCTTGACGGCATAGATGGTTTCGTCATCCATTATGCCGCGCCGCAGACCGATCGTCCGTTCATCGACAGGCGAACGTCTGTCACGCAACGGCCGCCGACCAATCGTCAGCCGTTGCCGTGATCGATTTCGGTCCAGGTTCTGCCGTCATCGTTGAGATACAGGTAATCAGTCATCGACTGTTCGCCGGAGCTGAGCGTCGCGTCACTGCCGTCGCAGGTGAGGTCGACGGTCGCGATGAAGATACGGTTGCGGCCGTACCGGTGGTAGGCATCGTAGATCGCCGACCAGTAGGACGGCGACTCGGCCTTGGATTCGTCCTCGAGGTCAAGCAGCCTGTCGGCCCATGTCTCGTCGTAGGAGATGCGTTCATCGTACAGCCAGAAAAGCCGGAGAATACTTCGGCGGTTTTGTGCCCGGCTGCGTCGAGCTGCGCCTTGGTGAATTTCGCGGACCGCGAATATTCATAGATGATGTGTGACGTGTCGGCCGTGCGGTGCGTGTACCAGTAGCTCAATCCCAGTCCGCCGACGATGACCAGTATCGGCACCGCGACGGCGAGTATCGTCATGATCACCGGCGACATCCGTCCTCGTCCGTCGTGATCGTTCGTCATCTGATCCATAACGTCCGTCATATCAGTTTCCCTTGATCGACCGGTCATATATCAATGTCACTCGTCGGCCGTCGCCGCATCATCCACATACGTACGCACGTACCGACTGATCGGTGCGTAGTCGGGGAACAGCATGGCCAGCTCACCCAACTGCGCATTGGTAAGCATGTCATCCTTGGCATGTCGCTGCATGGCGGCGAGCGTCGTGACGATGCGATCGTTGTCTGCCGTGTTCTCGTAGATGTCGAAGAACGCGGCGACCTGCGGGTCGTCGTACGGCGCATGACCAGCGACCCAGCCGGCGTAGCAGCGCCACGTCAGCGTGTTCAGCGGCAGGACGCAGTGCCGCTGGATGGCAGACAGGTCAGTGACGCCGCGCAACGCTCGCAATGCCGCGGATGGGTCGCGGAACGTGCACAGCAGCGGATTGGCTTCGCCGTTGATCATGACGGCACGCGTGCGGTCGATCGCGAATGCATCGTCGGTTGCGATGTCGCTGCAATGATCGGCCCATTGGTCGGATGTGGTGACGGCAACATGCGCGTATGCCGCGCGCACGGCCAATGACCGTCCCAGCGGGATCAGCAGCGCCGCCATGATGACGGCCGCAATGATCGCGGCGACTATGCGGGGCGGCCGGCCGGCGATGTGGACGTGCGATGGATGTTCCATGATGTGCTCGTTTCTCGATGTCGCGGATGTCGATGCCCTGATTATTCGGCAACCACCGCGGCATGGCAACGCGCGATACAGGATTTCTGTATGGGTCCGGTTCCCGGGATTACCGCATTCCATCCCGGGAACCGGTAAACGCACAATAATGAACATCACGTCAGCAGCCAACCGCGATATGACGTGCATGGCTTGTTCATGTGAACATGCTTCAGTTCCCGGGATTTTCCGAGCGTAATCCCGGGAACCGCATCTCCCGCGCCATGAGGTAGTTGACGAACGTCACCTCGCCGATGCGCGGATGCCGTGTTTCGACCGTACGGAATCCGTGACGGTGGAAGAACGGCCGTGCGGTGATGCTGGCATGGACGGTGAGCCGTGTGATGTCGTTGGCCGCCGCATATCGTTGCGCATGATTGAGCAGCCGCGAGGCGACGCCGCGGCGCGCGGCCGCCGAATCGACGAACAGCATATCGATGCAGCCGGTGTCTTCGACGTCGACGAAACCGACGACCGATGGACCGTCACCCATCGTCTCCGCGACCCACGTACGGACGGCCGACCGCCGCGCATCCCACTGCGCCACCGTGCCGGTATTGCCGGCCCACGCACGAACCTGTTCGGCATCGTGGTCGCACGACGCGATGCCGGTGACGACGCGGCGAAACACATCCATCGTCGCGACGGCGTCCTCCGATCGGTATGCGCGGATGCGTACCGGCACCATCACAGTCAAGCGCTCCTCTACAGGCGATCCGCGATCATCGCGCAATGCTCCCGCACGATGCGCGCGGACCGATGAAACTTGGCCAGTTCGCTCTCGTCGAGATGCAGGTCGACGAAATCACCCACGCCGTCGGCGTTCAACGCGACCGGCAGACTCAGGAACACGTCATGCTCGTCGTATTCGTATTCGCCGTCGATCAGCGTGGAAACGGGGACCACGCGCCGCTCGTCCCACAGGATCGTGCGCGCCAGTCCGGCAACGGTGGCGGCGATGCCCTGACTGGTGCCGCCGCGCAGCGACTTGATGAGCAGACCGCGCCGCCGCGTCCGCTCCTCGATGCCGTCCAGCGTGATATCCACATAGCGGGACCGGTTGTCCTGCAGATATCGGGTAAAGCTTTTGCCGACGAACGAGACCGTCGACCACGGCACGAACTGGGAATCGCCGTGTTCGCCGATCACATAGCCGGACACCATGCGCGGGTCGAGTCTGGTGATGTCGCCGATGATCGCCTTCATGCGGGACGTGTCGAGCGCCGTGCCGGAGCCGATGACCTGCGAGCGAGGCAGTCCGGTGCGCTTCCATGCGAACCAGCTGAGCACGTCGACCGGATTGGAGACCATGATGAGGATGCCGTCGAATCCGGAGTCGCGGATGGCACACAGGATCGGGTCGACGATGTCGATGGCCGCACCGAGCTCCTGGAACCGCGTCTCGCCGGGCTTGGGTTTCGGTCCGGCCGTGACGATCACGATGTCGGCATCGCGGCAGTCGGCCCAGTCACCGCGGCGGATGGACACGAAACGGCCCGTGTAATCGGAGCCGTCCATGAGGTCCATGGCCAGTCCGGACGCCTTGTCGGGATTGTGGTTGATGAGTACCAGTTCGTCGCACAATCCCTGCAGGACGATGGCTCCGGCGGTCGCCGCGCCGACGCTGCCCGTGCCGACGATCACCACACGACTGCGATGTGACGTGACCATATGCCGTCCCTTCCTTATTTTCTGACCGTTTCAACCATGCGTCTCACATATGACCGACGACCATGATGTTACGTTTGCCGCATACCGGCAATACGTCCATTACATGACGGACACCGGCATCAATGATGATTCCGATACGGTAGCGCAGCCGTCACTGCATCCGTCTGCCGGTTGTTCCCGCGGATCATCCGATATCGGCGTATACGTGGGCAAGTTGCGCGGGATTGTGCACGATGATCGCCGTGTCGGGATGTGCATGCGTCGTGTCGACGAATCGTTGCCGGCGGGCGGCATTGCGTCCCTTGATGAGCAGCCACCATGCGAATTCGGCATCGATCTTCTCCGGACAGCCCGGCGTCATGTCCGGTCGACTGGCGCCGCGGTAGCGCAGCCAGCGGCGAACGGCCCGCGCGAAGCATCGGAATCGGCCGAACAGCATGACGATGATGACATCGGCTTGCGTCATGCGTTCGTCATACAGCAGATTCGTATAGTTGCCTTCGATGACCCACGATTCGTGATCGTTCATGAACGTGGCGACGACGGCACGAGCGTCATCGTCATCGCGTTCTTTCCATCCGGGCAGCCAGTGCACTTGGTCAAGGTACATGACCGGGATGGCCAACCGTTCGCCGAGCTTCCTCGCCAACGTCGATTTGCCGCTGCCGCTGTATCCGATGATCGCAATGCGCATGACATCGATCATACCGGCATCGGTTTGAGCATGAGATAGTTGACGAATGTCACATTGCCGATGCGCGGATGGCGTGTTTCGACCGCGCGGAACCCGTGACGCAGGAAGAACGGTTGCGCGGTGATGCTGGCGTGGACGGAGAGCCGAGCGATATCGTTGGCCTCCGCATACCGTTCCGCTTGGTCGAGCAGTTGCGAGGCGACGCCGCGACGTGCGATCGACGGGTCGACGAACAGCATGTCGATATAGCCGTCGTCGTCGATATCGATGAAACCGACGATCGATGGCCGGCGATCCGCCGTCTCCGCGACCCACGTGTGTACGGCCGACCGCCGCGCATCCCATTGCGTCGATGTTCCCGTATTGCCGGTCCACGTGCGAACCTGCACGTCGTCGTAATCCCGCGACGCGGTCTCGGTGACGGCGCGGCGGAACACATCCATCGTCGCGGCGGCATCATCCGATCGGTATGCACGGATACGTAACGAGATCGAATGCTCCATATGATTCACCTTGCGATTGCATACGCCGGTCGATCGCGAACAGTCGCCAGCGCGACGCGACACAAGCCTCTTACAGGACGACGGAGATCAGCAGGAACGCCAGAGCAAGCGCGGGGAATGCGAACTGCTTGACGGCCGCCCCACGCTTGTCGGGACTGCCCGCGAACAGTACTACGGCGGCGAGCGACATGGACAGCGTGCCGGCGACCATCAGCGTGACGCCGACGGTATGGTGACCGGCCAGAACGGTCACGGCACCCGCAAAAGCCATGACACCGAGGAACAGATTGTAGAATCCCTGGTTGTAGGCCATCTCCTTCGTCGCTTCGGCCTCCTCGACCGAGGGGATGGAGAAGGTCGTCATCGTCTTCGGGTCGGTCCATCGAAACGATTCCAGTACGAAGATCAGGACGTGAAGCAGTCCGGCAAGTATCGCGAACACGCATGACGCCACGAGCATGTGAGGTCCTTCCTTATCAGGCAAGCATATGATGACATATGCCGCCGCGATCAGCGACAGATACAAGAAAACCCCGTGTTTCCACGGGGTTTCGCTCGTGTCCGAGATGGGACTTGAACCCACACGCCTGTATAAAATAGGCACTAGCACCTCAAGCTAGCGCGTCTACCATTCCGCCACCCGGACGAGTGCGTCATTCAGACAACAGATAGGTACTGTATCGGTCAATCGCGATTCCGTCAAATCACGACACGCACATGATGCGGCGAGCCCGCACTGTAAACCCTAGCGCGGCCCGCACCGCATAAGCGCTCCTATCATGCAAAAAACCTGCATTCCGTACCGGAAGCAGGGCTTTTGGGTCGGGCTGACAGGATTTGAACCTGCGACATTCTGTTAGGATTCGGGGGTTCTTGGCTCAGAACAGCCATCTTGGTGCGTCTCAGAATCGTTGGAATCAAGCCATTTTCGGGTTTTCGGTTTCTTTGCTCAGACCACTCGGATTGGCGAATCGTGACGGTCATTGTTACTGGATTGTTACTGTGATTAGGCCCCGTAATGGCGGAATCACTCGGCGTGTCGAAACACGGTCTCAAAAGTTTGTTACCGCGCTTCCCCTGTCCCGCTCCGGCCTGTGCCGAACGGATGATCTGAGAAGTGCGACAGCTGCTCCCAACTCACGTCACCTGCGATCGTCGTGTAACCTCTGTTTTCGTCGCCTCTTCAATGTCTGAGCCTTTCCTGAGAGTGGAAGTTCTCTATCTGAGAGGTGTATCCACAAAGGCAGACTGATTTAATCCGGCTTCGCCTTCAAAACTCTGGATATACTTCATCATTGATTTGTTATCAGGGTTCACCATTTGACGTGCATTTTTCGTTTCATGAACGGTGTTCAGTATGGAAAGAACCTCTGAATCTGTAATCCCCTTTCTGAGATCTAGTGTGCACTCAATCTTAGGAAGCGGAAGTGAATATCCCTCACTTTCGACATCGGACAAGGTGGCCTTTTCTCGCAGCCATACTGGATCGATATTCCTTGTGACCAGTACCGTTTTTCGTTTAGGCATTCCCGTTTCGTATTCCAGTCCTGCTTCATAAGCATCAGTGACGCTTATGAAATAACAGTCCCATGCGGCATTCCATGCCTTATGTGATAAGTCGTCGATGGATTCATTGCCGGAATACTTAATCAATTTACGTGCTTGTTCCGATCGACTGCTGTTCCCAACCAGCATATCAACGGCGACCTGAAGCTCATACGCTGAAAGTGAGCCCAACCGAGTGTTGACCCACGAGACATAATCGGCAAGCAAATCCAGACGATTATCCGCCTTCATCTTTTGAGCCAACAGCATTATTTTTAACAACGAAGCATAATGAATTGCAAATTGGATATGGTCGCTGATTATCCCATCAAAACCATAGATCAATGGGTCTATTCGAGTCTGGTATGGACGGTCGCGCCATTTCTTATCACGATTGGCCGGAGGATGCCGATTGGCGAATTGTCTTTCAATCACATCCTCATCCCACTGGAACAAGGTCTCTGCGACATAACGCTTCCTCTGGAAATTATTCTCGTCGAAGCCAGAACGCCACTGATGGCACGATTCCAATAAAGCAAAACCTATGCTGGGCTCCACTCTGTCCTTCACAAGATACAGCAGTAAATCTTTTAGAGATTGACGCCTCTCTTCGCTTGTCTGAGTGAAGTAAAAATGCTCCATATCGATAACGACATTCGTGTCCAATACAGCGCACTCCACACTGTCGGATGTGTCAACACCGACAGATAGCAGACTGTAATCGCCGATTTGCACTGCTCCTTACATCTCCTCGAACTCTTGCGCCGGGATGGCGGTGTCGAACAGGCCGACCTGCGTATCCTGCTGGTGCTTGTCGATGCCGGCGTACGAGAGACTGTCATCCTCGTAGCGCTTGAACTTGTACACGGCGTCGTTCATGCGCGCCGGGTTGAACACGTTCAGGCTCAACAGCAGCTCGAAATCGTCCTTGGTCAGGCCAGTGACCTTCTTGAACAGTTCAGGCTCCAGCTTCGTGATGACGTCCTTGAGCGTCTGCTCGCGGTAGTCGGTCAGGTACATGAAGATCGGGATGCGCGTGGCGAACTTGATGAGCTTTTCCTGCACCTGCTTGCGAAGGCTCTTGGTCTCCTTCTCCGCGTCGCGCAGCTCCTTCCTTTCCTCCTTGGAGGGCTTCTCGTCCTTGCTCTTCATCTCCTTGATCTGCTCGGACTTGTTGATGATCTTCTCCAAGTCGTCGTTGAGCTTGCGGAAGCCCTCGATGCTCATGAGCGCTTCCATGGCGCGCTGGTTGTTCATCAGTTTGCGCAGGGTCAGGTCGTCCACGTTCACCAGCAGAGCGCTCTCCCAACGTTTCGCCAACAGGGTGGCCGAGGTGCCGGAGGACGCGATGTCGAGCACGTCGGTGGCGTTGACCTGCTTCATGCTGCTGCCGTCATAGGCCAGCACCGGCAGGAAGTGGATGAACTCGCCCACGCTCTGCTCCGGAGAAATGGTCTGGTCGGGGTGCAGCGAGCAGCTGTAATCCGCGATCTGCCGCAGCGCTCGTGTCGGTGCGAAGTCGAACACGTAGCACTCGCGTTTGAGGATCGCGGTCTCGTTGGGGTGAAGCCCGTCGGGGTTGTCGATGGTCCACGGCGACTGCACGCGGAACGCCGCCTGGAAATACGTCTCCGGGCTCTTGAGGTTGCGCAGCATGAGGATGCCGGTCCACGGCTTGACGGTCACGCCCGTGGTCAGCTTGCCGCACGACAGGGTGATGGTCTTCGACTCCAGCGGATCCGCCATCGACTTGCGCACGGGGCCCAACGCCTCAAGACCGATGCCCGCGGCGGCGCCGGCGCACACGTTCACCGTGTAGTCGTGGTAGAACACGTTCTGCCGCTGCGCCAGCATGTTCGCCATCGCATAGCACGAGGCGACCGAGGGCATGAACCAGAACGTATGAGTCAGGATGTTCTTCAGGCGGGAGTCCGAGTACGGCATGGGCGGTTTCTTTGCTCCCATCTTGAGCATGTCCACCGTGGTTTCGGCGAACCCGCCGCGCAGCAGGTCGAGCCACTTCTGCACCTCGCTGGGATGCTTGAACTCGGCATCCTGCCCGTCGCCCTTCGCGGCGAAGAACTCGTTCAGATCGAACTCGTCGAACTCACCGCCAGATGCGATCTCGCGGATCTGGTCGGGCATCTGATAGGTCATCAGCACCATACGCGGCAGCGACTCGTACGGGTTCCTGCCGTCCGCAGGCTTCCAGCGTTCCTTGGCCCGCTGCTCGTCGGAGTACGTCCAGTTGAAGATCTGCTCCTCGATGAACTCGCCGTTGGCGATAGCACGAAACGGCGTGCCCGACAGGAACAGGTACGCGCCCGTGGTGATGGGCAGGAAGTCGGTGTCGCCCTGCTCGAAGCTCTCGTCGATGATCTGCGCGACCGAGTTCATGTTGTCGTTCTGCTCGCGCTTGTCCTCTTCCTCGAAGAGCTCGCGTGCGCTGTCACGCCAAGCGCCGAAGTGGTATTCGTCGAAGATGACCAGATCCCAGTTGACCTCATGCACCCACTCATTACGGGCCTTGATGCCGCCGGCCTCGTTCTTGCCTAAGTAATCCTGGAACGAGCCGAAGCACACGATTGGACGGTTCTTGTCCGCGTGATCGTAGTCGAGCTCGGTCTCGCGGGAGATGAACTGCCACCCGGCGAAGTCCTTGTGCGACTCCAGATCTTCACGCCACGAGTTCTCCACGGCCGGCTTGAACGTCAGGACAAGCACGCGCTTATATCCTTGCGCCTTGGCGAACTCATAGCTGGTGAACGTCTTGCCGAAACGCATCTTCGCATTCCACAGGAAACGCGGCGGAACCCCCGGATTGTCCTTCTCGAACCGGGCGAAAAACGCCTGTGTCTTCTCCACTGCCGCACGCTGCTCCGGCCTCATACCGAAACTCTGCGTGCGCTGCGTCATCGAATCACGACGCTCACGCACCGCCGCGACAGCGTTCCGCACATCCTTGACCGAGCAGCGGTACCACTCACCAAATTCACAGGGGAATTGCTGGGCCAGCATCTTGTGTACGGCGTTATCGTCGAAGGCAGATCCGTCGTCACGCATCGCGCTTTCCTCCAGCACGATCCTGTAACTGACATGGGCCGTACTCACCTGCTCCTTGACACGAGTGGGTACATCACGTCCCGTATATCCGACCTTCAATAGACCTTTATGAGTCGGAGCGTCAATCGCGTAGGCATAGATGGTTGGAGTGATGTCAGGACGCTGCGGGAAGAAGTTGTCAGGCATTGTCTGCTCCGTTCATCGGACGGATACGACTTTCGATGAAGCTGCGCTCATCTGATGACAAGCCATACTTTTCGAAAAGTTCGGGATCAGTCCAGCGCCTGCGGAAATCTACTAGTGGAACAAACTCAAATTTGCCCTTCGTAATGTTCTGGGTAAGAAGAACAGTCGAGACCAAGAATCTAACGAACGCAGTCTTGAGATATTCCGCACAATTTAGAGCTTCATCTTCAGAATCAAAAGAGCCGACAACTAGGTATGATTCAGTGCAAACCGAATACGGGGGCATGACTTCAATGCGTGAAAAAATGGCGCTTGTGTTGTTTTCGTGGGTGTGGGTTCGTCGTTGAGCCGTTGAGGGAGTAAGAGAAGAGCGCTTCCTGGGTAGGATGTTTTCGACCAAGATAAACAAACAACCAAAAAGCG
>NZ_JBKEWJ010000014.1:0-85648 GCF_056357555.1 Bifidobacterium sp. LH_230 | reverse complement strand
CGCTTCGTCGCCATGCTGATCCTGTCTTCCATAAGACAAGCCAAACAGGACCGATACCGTTCGCGCTCATTCCCGATGAGGCACCACCACACCCTACGCGCTCAAAAAACGTGAGGCACGTCGATGAGCGTAGAACGACGCAGAGGATTATAGGATTAGGGTCATTGTGCGATGTTGCGGCCTCGGATCTGTCACACTTTGCCGTTGCGCACGATTACATGATGAGGTGTGGCCGAATATCGCGTCACACCGTGGCAGAAACGTGTGATTCCGTGCAGGTGTGACAGGCCACCTACGCCTCGCATTGGGACGCTGACCAAGGATTGTTGATATTGCGGGGATCTTGGTGCCGTCTGATTGTCACGCTCTGTTTGAGATCCAGTTTTTACGGATTGTGTGACGGATTTGTTGTCATACAATCCCCGAAATCACCCATCACTGTGATGTATGACAACAAACCGTGCCACACCAGACACAATATCCTCGTCAAACACCATGTGTGACAAAGTCCAGCATGACGCCGGCGCCAAACCGCTTTCTCGGCGCGCGGAAAGCCGCATAAGGCAGGACACAGGCCTTTTTACCATGTCACACACAAGCGCGCGTAGAAGCCAGTCCGCATGGCCAATACGAGACGTTGAACGTCCAGCACCGTCATAGACTGGAACGGCTTCCAAGCCCACATCGAATGACCACCATACGGCCAAGCCACCAGACACACAATTTGGCCCATAACCCCTATAACTCCATCCTGCCCCACCCTCATTCCCCAATACGGTGAGTATGCGGTGAGGCACCGGGTTTATGGTGAGTCGGCACAGAATGCAGAAAACCCCGCAAGCCGAAGCTGCGGGGTTTTGGTGGTGGCTCCGAGCGGCATCGATCCGCTGACCTAACGATTTATCAGATGTATTTATTAACAGATGTAGTTAATTGCAAATAGTTATACAAACGGCATAAAACAGGACAATCAAGTTGCCAAGCTATGCACCACGTTACGGCATGTTGCAATTAAATGTGATGGGTTTATGATGGGTTGCCAAACAGTCGGCACTACACGATACCGGAAAGACGTTGCTGCAACAGCCTCGCGGACTCCACCGTGCTCCGACTACGCTGCATGTACACGTCCTGCGTCATGCTTGGCTTGCTGTGCCCCAAGTAGTCGGCTATCTGCCTCGCGCTCATGCCCGCATCGTCCAGCATCGTCGCCACGCACTTGCGCAGCGAGTGCGTTGTAACCCCCGGAAAGCCATATGAGTCCCGCCGCTCTCTCAATGCCTTTTCGACCGTGTTGGGATCGATCACGCCGCCTTTATCAGTGGCGAACACGAGGTTAAGATCGTTCGACAATCCAAGCGCCCGACGTTCCCGCAGCACGCCCATGACCGATTCCGGCACCGTGATAACCCGCCGCGAAGCCGTCGTTTTTGTAAACGGCTGCAACAAGGCACCTCCCTTGAGGTACTTGGCTTGCTGTATGACATGCACCACGTTTTTGTCGAAGTCGATAACGTCCCACGTTATGCCAAGCTGCTCGCCGATACGCATACCAGTGCCGGCCATCATGCGGAATACATCGACATATCCGCTCTTCACCATGCGATCGTCGTTCTTGACTGCGTTGACGAACTCTTCTAGACGCTCTGGAGGAATCGGCGGACTTCCCGGTTTGCCGGGCTTCTCGATCCGCTCAACCTCGCGCACCGGGTTGCGATCTAACACACCATTACGAACCGCGAGCGCCATCATCCCGGACAGTACGCTACGGCAGTTCTTCGCTGCGCCGTGACCGTTGTTCTTGGCTATGCGGGTTATGAAGTCGTTCAGGCATTGCGCGGTGCCGGCCTCACGTATCGACAGCTCGCCAAGTCCAGGCTTTACGTGCGCGTCTACGGCCACTTGGTACGTCTGGACGGTTCCGGGGGATCGTCTCGCCGTTTTGTCCTCGATGAACAGGTCTGCCAAGCGGCTCATGCGCATTTCCGGCGATATTTTGGCGCTGCTCGCGTCTCCCATGCGCTCGAATGCTCTTTGCACCTCGAGTCGGGCTTTTATCTTGCTGGAGCTTGTGCGTTCGATCTGTCCAAGCGTTCCGTTGGCTCGACGGTAGCGCGCTTGCGCCCGGTATTTGCCCGATCCTTCGGGAGTTTCCTTTACGGAGATGTTGCCTAGAGTGCCCAATGGTAGGCGTGGTCTTGCCATCTCACCCCCTCTTTCGCCCGGAAGCGACAGGCATTAGGAACAGAGCCTTACGCGCCGCCGTAAGCCACTTGTAGACGGTAGATTGTGCAACGCCATTCAATTCAGCCATACGTCTCACCTCTTCGCCTTCATAGCGTTCTTCAAGGGCATCGTATTGCTGCCCGACACGGGCTAAAAACCTCTGATCGGTCACGCGGCCTTGTGGCAGCGGCTTCAGCGGATCGTCATTGATCGAATCACCCAGAACAACCGCACGGTTCAAACTCACCGTGCCGCCAAGCTCACGCGCCGTATATGCGGCCGATATGGCGCTTACCGGCAGCGCTCGCAACTGTGAGCCGGTGGTTCCCCGCCCCTCACTGAACGGAGATATCACGGCGGACACGTACACCTCGTGTGAGCTATCCCCCTTGAACTGGAGACGAACCACCATCTCGTCCCCGGTGTCGCGGTTGCACAGTTTGACCCATTTGTGACCCATGACCCAAAACGACCGTTTGGACTTGGGAGTGACGCCGCCCTCATCCGTACGGTTCACATCATCGTCTGTCATGTCTTCATACGTCAATCTGCAACCCACAAGAGCTTCTAACGCATCCTGCTTCGCAGGAGGCAACACTTCCGTCTCTTCCCAAGGTTCCGGCAACTCAATACATCTCATGACATTCAAGTGTACGACACGCCAAAGAAGCGTATGTGATTGCATTTACTTACACTGCCGGCTATATTCTTCGTATGGTTTTGCAATTACATACAGAAAGGTGTAAACACATGCAACAGCACAATAGCCCGTTATTGACCGCCGCCGATCTTGCCAAGCGATACGGCAAATCGGTTAGCGGCATCTATCACATGAACTGCTACACACCCGAGAAACTGCCGCCAAACGTCCGAATCGGCAAGGCGCTTCGATGGCGTCTCGAAGACGTCGAGGCGTGGGAGAAGGTACAGCACTCCAAGGAGGCGACGGCATGAGCGGCACGATTCGTTTTGAGAACGAGTACGACCCGGATCGTCCGTTGATCGTTGACCGTTACCCGGCCGGCTTCTACGTGTTCCGTATCGGCGCGGAAGAGTTGACGGCGCACCCCGTGAGCCTGTCGCCGTCGCAGGTCGGCGACCTCGTGGCGTTCCTCACGAAGGGGGCAGGGTTATGAGCCGGGTAATCGTTTTCGCTTACAAATGCTCGCTCGTGATTACCCGCATGGGGTTCATCGTGTGCTGGATCGCCGCTATCGGCTTCAACCAAGCAGAGGACTACGGGCGGGCGCTCGCGGCGCTCGCCGTCACGGGACTGTGCCTGTGGCTTATGGAAACGCCCGGTGTCGGAAACTATGGGGAGCCGACGCCGGGCAGTGAGAGAGAGGTTCCGAACCTTGGTAAAACCCGAAGCCCTCGTGTCGTCCAGTCTACCCCCACGGAACTACACCGGCGAGCGCCGTTACATGGAGGATGTGGCCGCGTATTACCGGTATCTGAACCGGGCGGCGGAATTGAGGGAGCTGGAATACCTTCATGGCGTGTGGCCGCAGGGCACGCGGCAGACGTACGCGAACGGGTATACGGCGGGATACAACATGGCGCTTGCGAAGGCGCTGACTGGACGTTAGGGGTTGGATGCTATGGGCGATTATGAACGGTTCTTTGCTTGTCGGGAGTGGCTGCGGTATGCGTATGGGTACGCGCGGGCGGTTCGCGTCAGTCCTTGGGGCTTGGCGGGGATGCTGCTGGTTCGCGTGTGCGCGTTGACGCCGCCGAACGTGGTGGCTCGTCTGACCGACGCCGATCTTCCCATGACGTTGAATCTCGATATGGCGCTTGTCGGCCCCAGTGGCAGCGGCAAGGGGAAGATCATGGGTCATGCACGGCATCTGATCCCGACGCCGGACACGACGGAACTCGTGGAGATCAAGCCGAAGACGGGCGAGAGCATCCCGGCGAAGTTCGTGGCCAAGATTCCCAAGCTCGACGCGGACGGAAAGCCGGTCAAGGGCGAGTACGAGGACGATATCGTGGCGAGCAAGTGCCTTGTGCTGATACCCGAGATCGTGTCGCTTCGCGCGTCGATGAACCGTCAGGGTTCGACTATGCTGCCGACGCTGCTGGAGGGGTTCAGCAACGAGCCTCTTGGCGACGACACGAAGGGCAAGCAGTACCAGATCAAGATACCGCCGTATGCGTATCGTCTGGCGGGCGTGGTCGGCGTGCAACCGTCCAATTCGGGCGTGCTGTTCGATGAGGCCGACACCGGGCTTGCGGGCCGTTTCCTGTACATGCCAAGCACCGACCCGGACGCGCCGCCGTTGCGCGAGAAGCCGGACAGGCCGGGCGACCCGTTTCCGTTCGACCCCTACGACCTGCCCATGTCCGTGGACAAGAGACAGCGTGAGGCGTTGTACGAGTTCGGTTCTCGCGAGGCCATGCCGGGCGGCGGCGAGCAAGGGTACCCGTTGACCGAGATCACGTTCCCGGCCGAGGCGAGCGGCTACGCGGATACCATGCAACTGCTGTCATGCAGGGGCGAGGCCGACCCGTTGGACGCGCACCGCATCGAGATCGTGGCGCGTATAGCCGCGCTGCTCGCCATCATGGAGCGACGCACGGAAGTGGATACGGAAGACTGGCGGCTCGCGCTCACGCTCATGGACAAGTCGGACGAGACGCGCGCCGTGTGCCTGTCACAGA
Organism: Bifidobacterium sp. LH_230; assembly: GCF_056357555.1. Taxonomy (NCBI): domain Bacteria; kingdom Bacillati; phylum Actinomycetota; class Actinomycetes; order Bifidobacteriales; family Bifidobacteriaceae; genus Bifidobacterium; species Bifidobacterium sp. LH_230. The sequence continues at coordinate 80,758 of NZ_JBKEWJ010000014.1, read as the reverse complement.
AACGGCAGTCCGCCGTGAACTGGGAGGCCGAACGCATCGCCACGAAGAACGACGCGATGGATCAGGTCGAGACGCGCAACATCGGCAAGGCGAAGGCGAGGATACTCAAGCTGCTTCAGGACAACCCCAGCGGCATGACCCGCAAACAGCTCGTCAACGCATGTTCAGGCGGATACCGCAAAAGCGCCGACGCGGCCATCGAACACCTGTATTCCACGGGCGAGATCAGCAGCAACGGCGACGACGAGCACACCGTCTGGTACCCCGCGTGACATTCACGCATTCCCACAACAGGCGTCTACCGTCGTCTACCCGTCTACCCCTACTGCCGTAAGGGTTTTGACCGTCTACCAAACCGTCTACCAGCGTCTACCGGACACGAGAAACCGGTAGACGGTAGACGGTCACGGTAGACGGTCAAACCCCAATGATTCCAAGGGGTAGACGGGTAGACGGCAAAAACCGGTCAGAAAGAAGAAACGATGAATATGGATATGAGCAAGCTACCCGACTCGTGGCGTGATCCCGTCGCGGGCTTCATCGAGTACAAGCGCGCGGGCGGTTGCAGCGAGAAGACACTGCTCACCCGCTACTACCAGCTACGCCACTTCGCGGACACGTCCGGCACGCCGCCCGAACTGGTCACGACCACACAGCTCGTGGAAGCGCTCGCGGACGGGCGCTCGCAGGACTCGCGCAAGGGGCTGCGCAACTGCTTCGCCACGTTCTTCCGCTGGATGAAGGCGGCGGGACTCACCGACCACGACCCGGCCGCGACGCTGCCGAACGTCAGGAAGCCGCGACCCCACCCCAAGCCGTGCCCCGACCGGTATATCACCGCCGCGTTGGAGAAGGCCACGAGCGCCGAGCGCGTCATGATCCTCCTAGCCGCCGAATGCGGGTTGCGCCGCGCCGAGATCGCCCAAGTGCACCGAGACGACGTGATCGGCACGCAGGGCGCGTACTCGCTCGTCGTGCACGGCAAGGGCGGCAAACAGCGCATAGTGCCCCTGCCCGACGACCTCGCCGAGACGATCACGCACTGCGGCGGCTGGATGTTCCCCGGACGCTGGAAGGGCCACTGCGAGGAATCGCACATAGGCAAGCACATATCACGCCTGCTGCCGGAAGGATACGGCCCGCACAAGCTGCGCCACCGGTTCGCCACCGTCGCCTACCTGCACTCGCACGACATGCTCGCCGTCAGCACCGCGCTAGGCCACGCGAGCACCGAGACCACGCAAATCTACGTGGCGCTCGCCGACGAATCGCTTCGCGGACTCGTGGACGCGGCCACGATCGGGGAAAAGAAAAGCGGCCGGGCGACGCCTTCCACGGACACCGCCCGGCCGTTGGGATGCGCCGCCGCCGCGAACACGGCAACGACGCGACACCACCCGTCCCGCACACAACGATACACGCCCGCACCACGGAAAGGAAGCACACGATGACAACAGCCGACAACGACGACGCGGAACCGGAACCGTACGCGCACATGAGCCGGGCGCAGCTCATACGCTGCATACAATCGCTCACCATCGAATCGGCCAAGCACCGGCGCGGCAAACGCTCGTGGAAGACCTACGCGCAACGACTGGAACGGGAAAACGGACATGCTGTAGAATGACATGCAGCACAAGCCCCCGTGGCTTGATGCAGAAGGCAGCCGGACGGCGCACCAACAACAGCCCCGCCCGACTGCCTTCACTGGTTTTCCGGACGCGGCGCACACCCACGAAAGGAAACCACATCATGCCAATCGCCACGTCAAACGGCGCACAGGCCGGAACCAAAGTAGTTCGTAGCGAGATGTTCTATCCCGCCCGCGACATCGTTCCCACGGCGCTGGTCTACCAGCTCGCCACCGACTGCGGCACCATCGAAGGCGACGAACCGGTGGTAAGCATCCCGATCATCATGCCGATGACAGCGGCCGAGATCATCGCCGAGGGCGAGGAAATCCCCGAGACCGCCGCGCTCATGCAATCCATCGACATCCGCACGTACAAGGTCAGCATCCTGTCCGCCGCATCCAACGAGATCGCCATATACGGCAGCACCTCCGACGAGATACAGACCATGCTGGGAGCCGCCATGCTCAAGGCGATCGTGGACAAGGCCGACGCGATCCTCCTGCAAAACACCCCGACCACGGACGGCGAAGGCAACAGGAAGGGGCCGACCGGACTGTTCAACGCGCCCGGCATCACCACCGGATACACCATCACCACCGGCAACACGATCCCCAACACGCTCGGCCCCCTCGTGGACGCGCTCGCCGCCGTGGCCGCGAAGGGAGCACGCCCCACGCACTTGGTGATGAACTTCGCCACATGGGCCAAGCTGCTCAACCTCAAGTACGCGGACGGACGGCCGATCATCGCGCCGGACGTGGCGAACAGCCCCACCCCGGTCATCTACGGCGTTCCCGTGGTCATCAACGGCCAAGCGCCGGACGACAAGATACTCATCAACGACAGCAACGTCGTATACGCGGCCGTCAGCCAAGTACGCGCCGCGATGAGCGACCACGACAAGTTCAGGAACGACGCCGTAACGTTCCGCACCACGTTCCGCTTCGGCTTCGGCAGCACCAACCCCGAACGGCTCGCCGTCGTGGACATCGCCGCCGCGACCACCGGCAAGGGGGCGTGATGGACGACAACGCCAACGCGGGCGACGAAACGACGCCGGACGGCGACCGTATCGCGCAGCTCGAAGCGAAGATCGCCGAATACGAGGCCGAGGAAGCGCAACACGCCGCCGAACAGCAGCACGCCGAATGGGTCAGACAGGTAAGCGAGCAGAACGACATACCCGCCGAGATACTGCGAGGCGACACGCTCGAGGAACTGCAAGCCCACGCCGCCGCGCTCGCCCCGATCATCCACCCCCGCCCCAAGGCCCCCGCCGTCCACGGCGTCGACCGACAGCCCAAAGACGGCCCCTACCTAATGAACAAGAACATATTGCGCGTCCTGTGCAACCTCAACTACTACTAACCCGACACGAAAGGAAACCCACACCATGAGCACGAACACCTTCACCGAAACCCGCAACCCGGACGGAACCACCACCATGCACGTCAACGACACCATGCAAGCCAAACTCTCATTCGCCAAAGCAACCCACGCGCTCGCCGAGGAAGCCGCGCTCATCGACCTCGAAGCCAAATGCAGAACGGCCGACGCGCTCGCCGTCATCGCCGACGCGCTGACCGCACGCAACGACAACGAATGACACACGACAGGCCGGCCGGATCACCCCGGCCGGCCTTCCCATATCCAAAGGAGGAACCGTGAGCGGCAACCCCCGCAAACGCAACGGCCACCGCCGACGCTTGGAGCAGCAGCGATGGCGGCACATGCAAGCCGCGTGCTACATCTGCTTCCGCCCCATCGACTACACGCTGCGCTCGCCCAACCCGTACAGCTTCGTGATCGACGAGACGATACCCTTGGCGCGAGGCGGCACACTGACACACGACAACAGCGGGCCGGCGCACCGATGGTGCAACGCCGTCAAAGGCACGCACAGTCTGGTATGGGCACGCGAGCGCGTCGCCTACCTCATCGCCCACGGTCAAGCACCACAACACGACACCACGGCTCTAACCCAGCCGATCCGATGCTCTAACTGGTTCGGGGGTGGGGAGTAGCCCCCACCCGGCCCCGCCACGGCCACCACGGGCAAAGGGCCAGTTTTCCCCCGGACTTTTTTCCACAGGGAAAACCACACGCCAAAACAACGAAAACCATTGGAATCAAGCCAATATGGCGACTCTCAAAGCGTCGAAATTCACCACATCATCACAAACCGCAGCCGACGCAACAAAAAAGCCCCGTCCGAAGACGGGGCCGGAGAACCTCCACCCGCAGGCGAAGACCTCGCATTGTCCAAAGCAAGTTTATCACCGGGGTAGTCGCACGTGTCCTAAAATGCTTTTGCAATTAAATGTGATGGGTTTATGATGGGTTGCATGGTTTATGATGGGTTGCGCCAAGAACGAAGAAACCCCGCAAGCCAAGAATTTCAAGGCTTGCGGGGTTTTGGTGGTGGCTCCGAGCGGCATCGATCCGCTGACCTAACGATTTTCAGTCGTTCGCTCTACCAACTGAGCTACAGAGCCAGTGAACAGTTGAAAAAACCCGGCGAACCGGGTTTCCTAGCTATTCAAGCGACCCCGGCCGGACTTGAACCGGTGACCTCCGCCGTGACAGGGCGGCGCTCTAACCAACTGAGCTACGGGGCCGTGTTGTTCGTTGTTCGAAGCAACGAGTAGATATATTACAGATATCCAGCAGGAGTGCAAGTCTCGGCGTGTCGCACGCTGAAATCAGCGCCAAAAATCTCTTAAAACCGTTGCAATCATTGGCTTTTCAAGCATCAACAACCAATCGATCCGACAGTCGCACACAAACCCCGTTTGACACCGATTTGACCTCGAAATTCATGCCCGAACCACCAAAATTCATCCCCTATCGGCGTGTCGCACACCATACAGCATCCCCCGCCCCGTCAAAATCCACCCGCAAACCACTCGCCACCCATCGCATCAGCCAAAATACGATCCACACTCACCGAGAAATCGCCTTCAACCGCCCAAATCCCCCAAATCAGCCACAGAATACGACAATGCCGGCTCGCAGAATCCTCCGCAAGCCGGCAACATCATCCCGACGAATCGTCAGCGCACGCGACACGTCAGTGCACGCTCACCGATCCGGTACCGTCAAGCACTGCAAGCATCATCACCGCACAGCAACAGCATCACCATCCCAACTGGTCGTCTGACCGCTGCCCGAGCCGAAATCCAACCCGAGCCGCGACAGATCACGCAAATCATCCAGATCGTCCGGATCGATGCCGTACTTGCGCAAATCGTTGTAACTCACGCACTCGCCATTGATCTTGACCACACAATCCGTGGAATACGACCCGCCGTCACCGTAGTCAAACGAATACCCGTGCTCGACCGCATCCATAGCCGCACCCATGAACGCCACGATCGCCACGATCGCCACCACCATCAACACCGTATTGACCGCGCCGACGATAATGCCCGCAAGCGCCATGCCCTTGCTTTTCTCACCGCTTTTGTTGATCTGGATCATCGCGATGATCGACAGCACCACGCCGACCGGCGCGAACACGAACGCCAGAACGAATCCGACGATGCACAACGTGTTCCACCGCTGATTCGCCGGCATCGGATACGGGTAGGCGTACCCCTGCGGCGGGTACGGCTGACCGGACGGCGGCGCGCCCGCGGGTCCATACCCGGTCTGCGCGTACTGGTTGGGAGCTCCGGATTCAGGACCGCTCTGGGCGGTCTGCGCGTTCGGGTGATCCTGCTCGTACGGGTTGGGCTGAGGCTGTTGCGAGTACGACTGACCCGCGTCGGCCGGTTGCGGCGTCTGCGCGTACGCCTGGCCGGCGGACGCATACGGTTGCTGCGCGTAACCGGACGCGTCCGGCTGCGACTGGAACGGGTTGGATACTACGGATGGCTGCGCTGGCTGCGATTGCGGCGTCGAAGGCGTCTGCTGATAGGCCGACTGATCGTAGCCTGATGGCGCGCCCGACTGTTGGGGCGAGGAGAACGGGGATTGGGACTGGGCGTCGCCGGACTGCGGATCATTGCCGAACGGGGTCTGCGGCGTTGCGTTGTTATCACTCATGACACCAGTCTAGACCGCGGACCCGGATGAAGCGGTGAGGCTCACGGCAACGTGGCAGGACGCGATTTCAGGCTCCATAGACACACAGGCAGCGCCGATTCGCAAACCATGAGGCAGAATCCAGATCGCGTAGAGGTCGATTCGCAAACCGTGAGGCAACGTGATCGCGCATCTTCACCGAAAACCGTCGTTTTCGCGTGAAGAATCGCAGGTCCAAGCGGAGAGGCTGCCTCACGGTTTGCGAATTGACTCCTGCAGCCCGCGAAAACTGCCTCACGGTTTGCGAATTGCACTCTGCGCCCTCCCGCACATCACCACGCGCAGGAGGACGCACACGCCGCACACAGCTGTTCACCCAAGCAGCGCAAGCAGGTCGTCCTTGGTGAGCGCTGCGACGGAATGACCGGTGGACGACGAGGCCGCGTCCACGAACCGCTGAGCGAGATCGGTTTTCGACCGCTGCAGATTGAGGATGCGCTCCTCGATCGTGTCCTTGGCGACGATCTGGTACACGTTCACGTCCTGCGTCTGCCCGATGCGGTGCGCGCGATCGGTGGCCTGGTTCTGCGCGGCCGCGTTCCACCACGGGTCGGCGTGCACGACCACGCACGCGCCGGTCAGGTTCAGGCCGGTGTTGCCGGCCTTGAGCGAGATGAGGAACACGGGCGTTTCGTCGCGGTTGAATTGGTCGACCAGTTCAAGACGGCGCTTTTTCGGCGTGGCGCCGGTGATGACATCGTATGCGACGCCGTTCGCGCGCAAGCGTTCCGCGATCAGGTCGAGATAGCTGGTGAACTGCGAGAAGATGAGCATCTTACGGCCGGCGTCGCGGCACGAGTCGACCAGTTCGGCGATCGCGTCGAGCTTGGCGGAGCTGATCTTGCCTGATTTGACGGATGATTTGGATGCCGGCCTGACGGCGGCCGGTTTGACAGCCGAAGGATCACCCGACGCGTTGTTTGCACCCGTTACGGTCGAATCCGCACTATCATGCCCCGCATTGACGTACAGCAGCCGCGGATCGCAGCACACCTGCCGCAGTTTGGTCAGCTGCGCGAGGATCTGGATCTTGCCGGTATTGAAATCGGCCGGCTTCTGCTTGAGGATCGCCGAGCGCAGCTGCTGTTCGAGCGCCGCGTACAGTTTGCGCTGTTCACCGGCGAGCTGCACGGTGATGACGTTCTCGATCTTGTCGGGCAGGTCCTTGAGCACCTGCGATTTGAGTCGACGCAGGATGAACGGGCCGACGAACGATTGCAATTTGACCTGGGCCGTCTCGTCGCCGCTGAGGATCGGCATCTCGAACCGATCGCGGAAGTGCGCGTAGCTGCCGAGCATGCCAGGCATGAGGAAGTCGAAGATGCTCCACAGTTCGCTCAGGCGGTTTTCGATCGGCGTGCCGGTCAATGCGAACCTATGCTGCGCTGCGATCGATCGCACCGCTTTCGCGGCTTTGGTGGATGAGTTCTTGATGTACTGCGCCTCGTCGAGCGTCATGCAGAAGAACTCGAGTCCCGCGTAATCGTCGATGTCGCGGCGCAATAGGTCGTATGACGTGATGATCAGGTCGGGAACGTTTCCCCCGGTATCCCGCGCGGTCGTCTGCGCCGCACGTATCTCATCCAGCACCGCTCGACGCGCCGCTTTGGAACCGGCGACCGTCTCGACACGCAACTCGGGCGTGAACTTAACCGCTTCGGCCGCCCAGTTGTACACGAGCGACGCCGGGCACACGATCAGACCGGGCCGTCCGGCCGCACGCGCCTCGTCGCGCCGCGCCAGCAGGAACGAGAGCAGCTGCACGGTTTTACCCAAGCCCATCTCGTCGGCGAGGATGCCGCCGAATCCCTTGTCGCACACCGCGTTGAGCCAGCGGAATCCTTCGGCTTGGTATGAACGCAGCACGTCGGCCAGCGAATCGGGCACGTGGTACATGTTCGGGTCGATGACGCGTAGATCGTCCAGATACGCGCGGAAACTCGCGTCCTTGCCGGCATCGTCGACCTGATGGTCGAGATAGTACGCCTCGAACGCGGGAACGGCGAGCGATCCCGCTTCGATGTCGGCCGACCGCAGTCCCAGATCGGATGCGATTTCGTCCACGGCGCTGGTGTCGACGGTGCGCATGTCGACGAATGCTCCGTTGCGCAAACGATGGAACCGCTTACGTTTGCGATAGCTGGCAAGCAGCGCGGGCACATCGTCCGGGTCGATCTCATCGGCGATGGGCGAGATCTCGACCAGCCCGGATTTGACCGACAGCCCGACTTTGATGGTCGGCCGGGGCATGGCCGTCAGCCCGTCGAACGCGGGTGTGGCGTACACGTCGCCGAGGCCGCGAAGAACCGGCAGACCTTCGGTCAGAAGCTTGTAGATCGCCTCGTCATGGTCTTCGGGGATGAACGCGACCGCGCCGGCCGGCCTCGGGAAGTAATGCAGCACTGCCTCCACGGCCAGACGCTCCGCGTCCTTGTCGCGCAACAAGTCGTCGGGCGTGTTGCCGATGCCGTCGAAGACGTGGTATCGCTTGCCGCCGTAACGGGCCTGTACGTCGCAGGTGATGCCCGTATGGTCGCGGTCGAGGTAGATGGCGATGCGGCAAGGCACGCGTACGAGTCTGAGCAGTTCCGGCGGCAGATCGATGCGCAGTCCGGCGCGCGACGGCCGGTCGGCGTCATCGTCAAAATCAGGGGACGGCACGGCCGGATCGTCATCGACATGATTGCCGTCAACGTTATCATCACCAACGTTGTCACCGGCCGGACTGCCAGCGTTGTCAGCGGCATCGGTCAGCAGCGGCAGCATCGTGCGCGCGAACATCGTCACGTCCGCCGCGCCGAGGTACAGCGAAGCCCGATCATCGTCACCGCACAACAATTGCAGCAGATCACGGTTGCGGGCGAACGAAGCGTCGCAACGGTAGATCGTCGCCGGTTTCGCGGCAGTCCGCGCCCGCGAAGCGGCCGCCGCGTTGATCCGCAGCCAATCCACCACGTCGCCGCCGTTGCTGATGCCATCCGGGAATCCGTTCACGAACGGGCCGCCGATGCCGGATACGCGCCCGCCACGGCCAGCGGAACCGGCCGCACGTCCGGTCATGCCGGAGCCGTCATCCGTCCCGCTCGAACCTGCGCGGGCCGCACCGCCGTTGGTCTGCGCATCCGCGTCCAGCACGGCCTGAGACAACGGGCGCACGATCAGATACGTCGACCGCTGTCCAACAATGAACCGCTCCACACACTGCGTATGCCACAGCAGATACCCGCCCGGATCGATGCCGTCATCATCCACGCCAGCCCGTCGCACGGAAGCAGCGGTTGCCGAGTCGGAGTCGTCGCTTGCCATCTCGGAGCTGTCGTCATCGATCTCAGCCCCCGCATCAGCGCTCGCACCGCTGAACCGCTTCACCGACAGGCCGAGATCAGGCGTGCCATCCACCACACGCGCGGGCATCGACGGCATGTAGTATCGCGCGGACGGCGCATAATCGATCGTCTCGCCGGTGCCAACGTATACATCGAGCAGATCGGCGATCTCGCCATCCGACAACTGCATGCCGGCCGCATCGGTCCTGCGAAAGTATTCATACGGGCTGCGGTCGATCGAACTGCGGATGGTCTGCGCACGTTCGATGATGCCGAGCATGGCCTGCGAGCGCCGGTCGAACGCGTCGCGTGTGTGGATGAACGCGAGTTTCTTGCCGTATGAGATGAATTCCTGGTTGTTGACCGCGCTGATCAGACCGGCGATGTCCTTGACAACGTATGAGATGCCGCGCGAGGGAACCTGGATGCGCAGTTTGATCACGCAACCAGTTGAGTCGTGTGTTTCCAAGGTGAGCAGCAGGGACACGCTGCCGATGGGCATGTGACGTACGGCTCCGGTCTGGCCGCCGTCGCTGGTGCCGCCCGCGTCGGCGATGTTGCCGATCTCCTTGAGCAGGTCGAGCTGGCGGCTTTTCGCCTTGTCCTGCATGGCTGCGTCGCGCTGGCGCATGAACGTGGCGAGCTCACGCGAGGTGCTGCGGGAAGGGCGCGACGGATGGATGCCGCCCTGCGCAAGGCCTCCGACATGCTGGAACCAGTCGCGGTATTCGTTGTAGGCCATGACGAGCGCGACGACGTGCTTGCAGATGCTGTAGAACCGGCCGTATGCGGGGCAGGTGCAGTGCGATGCGGTGATGTCGCCGGCGTCGATGTCGGCGAACACCTGATAGTCGTCGGCATACCGGTCGGCTGCGGTGACGAACGCGGATAGATGGATGCCCGTGGCCATCGGTTCGCAGGTGAACCGGTGCATGCGGTTCGAGGTGAGGACTTCGCGGGCGCGGGGATACGATTTGCCGCCGCGTTTGCGCAGGACGGCGTCGCTGACGACCGGCGCGGTGCGGGATGCGGTGCCGGCAGTGCCCGAACGCCGGCGCATGATCGGATCGCCGTACTCGCCATACTCATCATCGGAACCGTCATATGCGCCGTACGCGGGGCCGTAGTCGTCCTCGTCATCGTCATAGCTGCGGTAGCCGGCCGACCCCGAACGGGAACCGTACACCGACGCATGCCAGTCCATATCAGCGCCCCTTCCGACGGATCATCATTCTTTCCATCGTAGTGCACAACCTGATATCGCAACGGGCACAAGCCCTCCCGTTTGCGTGATATTCGGGATAGGAGCAGCCCCCTACCAGCAAAAACACCACGCAAAAGAGGGTGCTTGCGTGATGTTGGAGAGAGGAGAAGCCAGATGCTATCCCGAACATCACGCAGAAGGGGTTGCTGGCGTGATGTTTTGGATAGGATCGGACTTCTGCTATCAGAAACATCACGCAAACCACCATACCTGCGTGATATTCGGGATAGGAGCAGCCCCCTACCAGCAAAAACACCACGCAGAAGGGGTTGCCCGCGTGATGTTGGAGAGAGGAGAAGCCAGATGCTATCCAAAACGCCACGCAAGCCACTTCATTTCCGTGATGTTTGGGATAGCAACGACAGACTGCTAGCAGGAATATCACGCAGAAGGGGGTGTTGGCGTGCTGTTTTGGATAGGATCGGACTTCTGCTATCAAAAACATCACGCCAGACCATACGGCAACAGCTTCAAAGATTGGCCCATCCTGGCTCAGCATAGGCGAGACTCGTTGTTGCCTTCGCTCGGACTACCGTCCTCACTCAGGCCGGACCGGTGGACAGTCCACAGGACTGTCCACCGCTGATCGCGACGCTAGTCGCGATCAGCGATCGGCCCCGGCCACGCAGGTTCGTCCTGCGGTTCGCGGGCGGAGGCGATGGGCTCCTCGGGCAGGTGCTTGGCGGGAATGGTCTTGGGCTTGAACGGGAACCGCTCGGCGCGCATCTTCTCGTACGCGGCGATGTCGTCCTCGTGCTGGAGCGTGAGGTCGATATCGTCGTAGCCGTTCATCAGACGCCAGCGCACGTAGTCGTTCACCTCGAACGGCAACGTCACGTCGCCGCAGGTCACGGTACGGTCCTCGAGCGAGACGGTCATCGTGCGGCCCGGCTCCTCTTCGAGCAGCTTCCACAGCAGCTCGACGGACTCCTGCGGCATGATCGCCGCGAGCACGCCGTTCTTCGCGGTGTTGCCGTAGAAGATGTCGGCGAAGCGCGGCGCGATGACCACGCGGAAACCGTAGTCGTGCAGCGCCCACACGGCGTGCTCACGCGAGGAGCCGATGCCGAAGTCCGGTCCGGCGACGAGGATCTGGCCCTTCGCGTATTCGGGCTTGTTGAGCACGAAATCCGGGTTGCGACGCCACGCGTAGAACAGCGCGTCGTCGAAGCCGGTCTTGGTGACGCGCTTCAAAAACACGGCCGGAATGATCTGGTCGGTGTCGACGTTGGAGCGGCGCAGCGGCACGCCCACGCCGGTCAAAGTGGTGAGTTTTTCCATACGTTTTCTCTTTCTGATGCCCTCTGTCACGAGGGCAGACAAGCTTGCGTTAAGACAAACAGCGACGGTCTCGCATATCATGCGTCATTTCGAGCGACGCGAAGCGGAGTCGAGAAATCCGTCACGGAGTAGTCCGCCAATAGATTTCTCCGTTCGCTTCGCTCAGTCGAAATGACACCGTCATGTGGCGGATTGCGCTACAGGTCGGCCGGAGAGGAGATCGTGCCGCGGATGGCGGTGGCGGCGGCGACCTGCGGCGAGGCGAGGTGCGTGCGCGAGCCCTTGCCCTGACGGCCTTCGAAGTTGCGGTTCGACGTCGAGATCGAACGCTCGTCGGGCACGAGCTTGTCCGGGTTCATGCCGAGGCACATCGAGCAGCCGGCGTTGCGCCATTCCGCGCCGAAGTCCTTGAAGATCTTGTCGAGTCCCTCGCGTTCGGCCTGCAGGCGCACACGCGACGAGGCCGGCACGACGAGCACGCGGTGGATCGACTTGGCCTTGTGGTGGCCCTTCATGATCGCCGCGGCAGCGCGCAGGTCGTCGATGCGGCCGTTCGTGCACGATCCGATGAACACGGTGTCGACCGGGATGCTCTTGATCGGGGTGCCCGGCTCGAGGTCCATGTACTTGAGCGCGCGTTCGGCGGCGGCGCGCTTGGTCGCGTCCGCGATCTCGCTCGGCACCGGCACGTTCGCCGTGATCGGCAGGCCCTGACCCGGGTTGGTGCCCCACGTCACGTACGGGCCCAGCTTGGTCGCGTCGATATCCACGACCTTGTCGAACACCGCGTCGTCGTCGGTCTTCAGCGTCTTCCAGTATTCGACCGCGCGATCCCACATCTCGCCTTCCGGCGCGTGCGGACGGCCCTTGAGGTATTCGAACGTCGTCTCGTCTGGCGCGATCATGCCGGCGCGCGCACCGGCCTCGATCGACATGTTGCACACGGTCATGCGCTCGTCCATGCTCATCTTGCGGATCGCCTCGCCACGGTATTCGATCACGTGGCCCTGACCGCCGCCGGTGCCGATCTTCGCGATGATCGCGAGGATGACATCCTTTGCGGTCGCGTCAGCCGGCAGCTCGCCGTTGACGTTGATCGCCATCGTCTTGAACGGCTTGAGCGACAACGTTTGCGTCGCCATCACATGTTCGACTTCGCTCGTGCCGATGCCGAACGCGAGCGCGCCGAACGCGCCGTGCGTCGAGGTGTGAGAGTCGCCGCACACGATCGTCATGCCCGGCTGCGTCAGTCCCAGGATCGGCGCGAACGCATGCACGATGCCCTGATCGGTGTCGCCCAGCGGGTGCAGGCGCACGCCGAACTCCTTGCAGTTCTTCTCCAGCGTGCTCAGCTGCAGCGCGCTCGTCTTGTCGGGGTTCGGCCGGTCGATGTCGACGGTCGGCGTGTTGTGGTCCTCGGTGGCGATGAGCTGATCGACGTGGCGCGGCTTGCGTCCTGCAAGGCGCAGGCCCTCGAACGCCTGCGGGCTGGTGACCTCGTGCATGAGCATCAGGTCGATGTACAGCAGGTCGGGTGCCCCATCGCTGCCCTTGCGCACCAAATGATCGGCCCAGACCTTCTCGGCCAGTGTCGTTCCCATTCGGAATTCCTCCTAATTTTTTTCCGCGGGGTCTTGTACTCTCGCGGTCTTCGTGGTATATAGCCTATGATTTGCCGCCTGGCCGTCACCGGGCGCGGCCGGTATATGAGATAAGGAATGGACCACCTCAAACGGGTTCGCTCGCGCATTACCTCGCAACCCGCCCGGCCGCATTTTGCGTTTCACTATGTGAGATGGCATAATCGTCGTCTATGACTTCCTCCAGAGCAGACGAACCGACCATGCCCGAAGAGCGGCTTGACGAAGGCGAGACGATGACCGACCAGATCGAAGAGAACGACCAGACCGCGGACGATACCGAAAACACCGAAAACGAGGCCGCAGACGCCGACGAGCGCACGAACGACGGCGAGATTCACTCCGGCGTCGGCGTGCTTGACAAGACCGTGAAGATCCTCGACGCGCTCGAGTCCGGCCCGGCCACGCTCGGCCAGCTCGTCGCCGCGACCGGCTTGGCGCGCCCGACCGCGCACCGCCTGGCGATCGCGCTCGAACGTCACCGTTTCGTACTGCGCGACCAGCACAGCCGGTTCGCGCTCGGCTCGCGTTTCGCCGAGCTTGCGGCAGCCGCCGGCGAAGACCGACTGCTGACCGCGGCCGGCCCGATTCTGCAGACGCTGCTCGACCGCACCGGCGAATCCGCGCAGATCTACCGCCGTCAGGGCGACCAGCGCGTGTGCATCGCGGCCGTGGAGCGCGCCTCCGGTCTGCGCGATTCGATTCCGGTGGGCGCGATGCTGTCGATGGAGGCCGGCTCGGCCGCGCAGATCCTGCTCGCGTGGGAGGACTCCGAACGCATGCATCAGGGACTGCGCCACGCGAAGTTCAGCGCCGCGAAGCTGGCCGCCGTGCGCAAGCGCGGCTGGAGCGAGTCGGTGAACGAACGCGAGGAGGGCGTGTGCTCGATCTCCGCGCCGATCCGCAACGCGTCCGGCCAGGTGATCGCCGCGATCTCGATTTCCGGCCCGTCCGGCCGTATGGGCAACGCTCCGGGCCGCCGCTACGCGCCGCTCGTGATGGCCGCCGGCAAGTACCTGACCGACGCGCTCATCAAGGCGTCCGCCGGCCGCTGATCTACAGCCACGTCTGGCTTCTGTTCAACGCGTCATAAAGCTGGCGGAGCCTCGGCTCCCTCGGCTGAGGGACATTGCCGTGAAGCAAACAGCAGCGCTGTTTGTAGGCAATGTGCGAGCCGACAGGCGAGCCGGCAAACAGTCAGTCGACAGGCTGTCCATAATTGCAGAACGCCGTCACGCGCAGCGTGACTGAGGGAGCGTCTGCGGCATGCTAGTGCCGGCAACAACACAGACAGTCGATGGCTGTTCCTAATTGTCCGGACGCTATTGAACGGTGCCATGTTCATTAGCGCACATGGCGCTGTGACGCTCCCCCACCCGGCTTCGCCGGGAGCCCCCTCAGCCGAGGGGGCCAAGGTGTTGCACCATCGACTGCCCGACGGCCTACCGCCGGAACCACTCGCGAATCCTGCTCCACAAGGTCTTCTTGTGGAGCAGATTCATACCCTCGCTGTCGGCCTTCACCGACGCGATGTCGTACGAATACGCCTTGCGCGAGCTGGGCTTGCCGACCAGATCGCCGAATTCGAGCAGCTGCGTGCGCGGATGGTGCGGATGCCGGATGTCGAATTCGAACAGCCGCGCCGCGCGCTGCTCGGGCGCCGGGCCGTACGATCCGAACCCGCAGGTCGGCGTCGCGACCATCATCAGACCGCCCGATTCGCCGACGAATCCGTTGCGGTGGTCGTGCCCGGCCGCGATCGCGAAATATCCGCCGTCGCGCAGCAGACGGAACTCGCCGCTGTCGTAATCCGGGCAGCTGACGCCCTCGCCCAGATAGCTGCCGGGCTGCGTTTTCGACTCATCCAATACGTAATACTGCGATTCGTACGCGCGATAGCCCTGAATCGCGCCCGGCGCGTTCTGTTCGACCGGCTTGAGCAGATCGTAGTACTGCGGAATCGGCATGTGCTGGAACACCATCGACTTCGCGCCCAACGCCTCCGGCACCGAATACAGGAAGTCCAGCGTGCGTTCGGACGGCTTGCCGTAGCCGCCTTCCGGCGAATAGTCGCCCGAGTCGGCCACAACGAGCGCGAGCACCGCATGCGTGCGGTCGGCGTCCATCACCGGCAGCGCGAACGTGCCGGGAGCGCACGGATACACCTGCTGGTCCGGCAGTCCGGAGATCGGCGCGGTCCACGGCTCCGGCATGTCGTACGTGCCGTGATGCGATCCGCGAGCGCCGCTGCGAACGTTATCTGCGATGCTGCCGGACGTGCCATCGTATGCACCGTCAGCCCCGGCGTTGCCGTCGCCGAGCGCGGCATCGTCGTGCGGCACAATGTTCAGGCATCCCGGGAACTCGCGATAGATCGCGTCAAGTTCGGCGTTGCTCAGTCCGCACTGGAAATCGTGGTTGCCGTACGTCACGGCGAACGGGATGCCGCGGTCGACGAGCGGCTTGACGAACGCCGCGATCTCGCCGCGCACGGCCGTCATCGTATTGTCGAGCCGATCGTTGTGCCCCGGTTTTACGGCAGTCCAGTGACGTTTGCGGAACGTGCCGGCGAACGCGGTGTCGTATCCGGCGATCTGATTGCCGGAGAAGATCACGATGTCCGGTCGGGCCGCGTCGAGCGCGGCTTCGATCAGCGCGATCGTGTCCTTGGAGACTTTCGGACCGTCCTGGATATCGGCGAGCTGCAGTACGCGGAATTTGCCCGAATTATGGAACTGCAATCGACCGAGCCACGCCGATACGGACAGCGGCCGCCGACCTTCGCCACCCTGCGCATGATTGTCAACTTGATTGAGTTCCGTCATGCCCTTAAGACTATCCCACTTCCTTATGAATCGCTGAACGCCGCGTGAACGTGACACACGACCGGCACGCATCCTGCACGCTTAGCCGATTCTTACACGGCGGCTGGTATCGTGCTGTCAGACTGTTGATTTGACGTTTGCATTGATACTGACAGGATGTTCATGGGTTTCATCAATTTCATCATCGAGCTGCTGAAGGACCCGCGCGCGGCGATCGCCAGCTGGATCGCGATGGGCGTGGCTCCGACGCTCGGCTTCATCTTCCTGATCGTCTTCATCGAGACGGGCGTGGTCTTCTTCCCGTTCCTGCCCGGCGACTCGCTGCTGTTCGCGGCGGGCGTGTTCGCGGCCCCCGACGCCGCCACCGGCCAGGTCGCGCTGCCGCTGCACTACCTGCTGCCGGTCGTGTGGTGCGCGCCGATCATCGGCGACCAGTGCAACTACTTCATCGGCCATTTCTTCGGCCGTCGCATCATCGAATCCGGCAAGGTCAAGGCCATGACCCCGGAGCGCATCGAAAAGACCGAGCAGATGATCGAGAAGTGGGGTCCGCTCGCCGTGTTTCTCGGTCGTTTCTTCCCGTTCATTCGCACGTTCATGCCGTTCATCTCCGGCATTTCGGGCATGCGCTGGCGCCGGTTCACGCCGTTCTCAGTGCTCGGCGGCTTCATCTGGTCGTCGCTGTTCACGCTGCTCGGCTATTTTTTCGGCAACATTCCGGCCGTGCAAAAGCACTTCGAGCTGGTGATCGTGCTGATTCTGGCCGTCTCGCTGATTCCGACGATCGTTGGTCTGCTCAAGGCCAAGTTCGGCAAGAAGAAGTCGGCCGACGATGCCGATGATGCGGCGGGCCACGCTGCGGACGCGCCCGCCAAGCACGCGCGCTGACGATTCTCCGATGACCGGCTGATCGGCCGGCCTCCGTCCATTCCTTATCGGTGGCGGTTTTCTCTTTCCGAGCATCTGCTCGGCGGGAGGAAACCGCCACTTGTCGTATCGGCGCAACACACCCGAACCATTCTTATTTATAACCTTATAAATAACGTGCTATACTATCAATCATCGCCCATAAGCACACCGCCGAAGGCCAACCGAGAGAAGACATCGCACGTCCCCATCCCGGCACGGCCGAAGGCCAGCAACGAAGCAGTCGAAAGGACACCACCCATGCGATACGGTCACTTTGACGACGCCGCCCGCGAATACGTGATCGAAACCCCGGCCACCCCCCTGCCGTGGATCAACTACCTCGGCAACGAGGACTTCTTCTCGCTGATCTCCAACACCGGCGGCGGCTACTCCTTCTACAAGGACGCCAAGCTGCGCCGCATCACCCGCTACCGCTACAACAACGTCCCGTTCGACAACGGCGCGCGTAACTACTACGTGAGCATCATGCAGGGCGAGGGCGAGAACGCCAAGCCGATCGAGACCTTCTCCCCCACCTTCCTGCCCGTCAAGACCCCGCTTGACAGCTACAAGTGCCGTCACGGCATCGGCTACACCGTCTTCGAGGCCACCAAGTCCGGCATCCGCACCGAACTGACCGCGTTCGTCCCGCTGCACACCAACGCCGAGATCAACCGCCTCGACATCACCAACATCAACGGCGCCCCGAAGACCGTCGACGTGACCGGCCTGGTCGAATGGTGCCTGTGGAACGCCGTCGACGACTCCAGCAACTTCCAGCGCAACCTGTCCACCGGCGAGGTCGAGGTCGAGCGCCTCGAGGACGCCACGCTGCTCTACCACAAGACCGAGTTCAAGGAGCGCCGCAACCACTACGCGTTCTTCGGCGTGAACGCGCCGGTCGTCGGCTTCGACACGAGCCGCGACGAATTCCTCGGCCAGTTCAACGGCTGGGACACCCCGCAGGTCATCGCCGAAGGCAAGGCCCACGACTCCGTGGCCCACGGCTGGTACCCGATCGCCGCGAACCGCGTGCGCGTCACCGTCGACCCGGGCGAGACCAAGTCCCTCGTCTTCATGCTCGGCTACATCGAAGTGCCGAACGACCAAAAGTGGGAGGACCCGAACGATCCGGCCAAGGTCGGCATCATCAACAAGAAGCCGGCCCACGAGCTGTTCTCGCGCTTCAACAGCGTGGCCGAGGTCGACAAGGCGCTCGCCGAGCTCAAGGACTACTGGAACGGCCTGCTGAACATCTACAGCGTCGAGTCCGGCGACGAGAAGCTCGACCGCATGGTCAACATCTGGCACCAGTACCAGTGCATGGTCACGTTCAACATGTCGCGCTCCGCGTCCTACTACGAGTCCGGCATGGGCCGCGGCATGGGCTTCCGCGACTCCAACCAGGATCTGCTCGGTTTCGTGCACCTCGTGCCGGAACGCGCCCGCGAGCGCATCATCGACATCGCCTCCACGCAGATGGAGGACGGTTCCGCGTGGCACCAGTACCAGCCGCTCACCAAGAAGGGCAACGCCGACATCGGCGGCGGCTTCAACGACGATCCGCTGTGGCTCATCGCCGGCGTGAACGCGTACCTGGCCGAGACCGGCGACGCGTCGATCCTGACCGAGCCGGTGCCGTTCAACAACGTCGAGGGCTCCGAGGTCCCGCTGCTCGAGCACCTGCGCCGCTCCGCGAACTTCACGATGAGCCACCTCGGCCCTCACAAGCTGCCGCTCATCGGCCGCGCCGACTGGAACGACTGCCTGAACCTCAACTGCTTCTCCGCCACCCCGGGCGAGAGCTTCCAGACCGTGGAGAACAACGACACGGGCGTCGCCGAATCCGTGTTCATCGGCGGCATGTTCGTGCTCTACGGCGGCCAGTACGCGGACATCCTCGCGCACTACGGCGAGGCGAGCGGTATGAGCGCGGACGAGGTCGCCGCCGAGGTCGCGAACGTTCGCGGCGCGATCGACGCGATGACCGAGGCCGTGAAGACCGCCGGTTGGGACGGCGAGTGGTTCGTGCGCGCGTACGACGCGTACTCGCGTCCGGTCGGCTCGCACACCGACACCGAGGGCCAGATCTACATCGAGCCGCAGGGCATGTGCGTGATGGCTGGCATCGGCCTGGACGACGGCAAGGCCCAGGCCGCGCTCAAGTCCGTCAAGGACCGTCTGACCTGCGAGTGGGGCACCGCGATCCTCGCGCCCGCGTACTCGACCTACCGCATCGAACTCGGCGAGATCTCGACGTATCCGCGCGGCTACAAGGAGAACGGCGGCATCTTCTGCCACAACAACCCGTGGGTCTCGATCGCCAACGCGCTCGCCGGCAACGACGAGGAGGCGTTCGCCGTCTACCGCCGCAACTGCCCGGCCTGGCTGGAGGACAAGTCCGACATCCGCAAGGTGGAGCCGTACGTCTACTGCCAGATGGTCGCCGGCCCCGAGGCCGCGATTCCGGGCGAGGGCAAGAACTCGTGGCTGACCGGCACCGCCGCGTGGACGTTCGTCGACGTGTCGCAGTACCTGCTCGGCGTGCGCCCGACGCTCGACGGCCTGGCGATCGAGCCGCACCTGCCGGCCGAGTACACCGACCTGACCGTGACCCGCGTGTACCGCGGCGTGACCTACCGCATCAAGCTGCAGCGCACCGGCGAGCGCACGCTCACCGTGAACGGCGCCGCGGTCGAAGGCACCGTGGTGCCGGTGCCGACCGACGGCTCGACCACCGTGGACGTCGTGGCCACGTTCTGATAGAACGGTATCGGCTTGTGACCGATGCTGGTTGTCGACGGCTTCGCCGCGGTACCCCACCTGTCAGCTTTGCTGACACCCTCCCCTGAAGAGGGGAGGGAAGTGCTGACCCGCGCTGTTGTTGGCTCGACCGCCAGGACGCGCTTCGCCTGCACACGCCGCTGGGGACTTTGCGGATGCAGTCCGTCTTGCAATTGCGGACGGACTGCGTCCGCGCTGTTGTTGGCGGCTTCGCCGCGTACCCCACCCGCCCGGCTTGAGCCGGCCACCCTCCCCTGAGAGGGGAGGGAAGTGCTACAACCTTTCCCTCCCCTTTCAGGGGAGGGTGGCGCGTAGCGCCGGGTGGGGGTACGCGGCCGTCAGGCCGCCAACAACCAGCATCGTGCGCGGCACGATTCCAACACTCACGCGGCTCCCGCGTCGCACGAAGGGCTGCGATACATCTTTGGGGAAAGAGGACTTATGCAATACATCGATCAGACCATCACCGGCATCGACGGTACCGAAGCGCGGTTCGTCGGCTACGTGATCGACAACAGCGACGAGGTCGATCCGAAGCGCCAGCGTCCGGCCGTGCTCGTGATTCCGGGCGGCGGCTATGAGATGACCTCCGACCGCGAGGCCGAGCCGATAGCGCTCAAGTTCGTGGGCGCCGGATACAACGCGTTCGTGCTGCGCTACTCGTGCAAGCCGAGCGTGTACCCGACCGCGCTGTGCGAGGCCGCCGAGGCGATGCAGCTGATCCGCTCGCACGCCGACGAATGGCATACCGATCCCAAGCGCGTGGCCGTGATCGGCTTCTCCGCGGGCGGTCATCTGGCCGCGAACCTCGCCACCACCGCCGGCGACGACGATCTGGCCGCGAACGGCTATGACCCGGATGCGGTGCGTCCGAACGCGCTCATGCTCGGCTATCCGGTCATCACGTCCGGCCCGCTCGCCCACCGCGGCAGCTTCAACGCGCTGCTCGGCCCGGATCGCAAGGACGATCAGGCGTGGCTCGACAAGCTGTCGATCGAGCAGCACATCGACGCGAAGACCCCGCCGGTGTTCGCGTGGCACACCGTGCCGGACGACTGCGTGCCGATGGAGAACACGCTCATGATGGTCTCCGCATGCAAGGCGGCCGGCGTGCCGGTCGAGGCGCACCTGTTCCCCGAGGGCGGCCACGGCCTCGCGCTCGGCACCGAGGAGACCGCGTGGGGCGGCAAGGGCAACATCTTCCCCTGCATCCAGATCTGGCCCCGGCTTGCCATCGACTGGCTCGGCCGCCTCTTCGGCTGATTGATATATCCACCCTATCTGTCCGGTTTCGCCCACTATTCACTCGAAAGTGGGCGAAACCGGACGCAACAATCTGTTAGTGGGTGTTTGCCTACCACGAAACGGCACAAAGCCGGGTTTTCGTGGTAGGTGAACACCCACTAATGATTTCGTGGTAGGTAAGAGCACACTTATCCGGTCCGCTTGTGGTAGGCGAACACCCACTTATGGATCGAACGTCCGCAGACACCCACTTACCGCATCGCTACGTGGTAGGTCAACGCCCACTTACGATTCAGACAGCTCTCAACGGCTCCCGACAGTCCGCATCCTCGCCGTCAATCAAAACAACACGCCCGGAATCATGGGCTTATTTATAGAGTTATAATTTACAAAAGTCACATAACACAACGAAGTACGACACCAATCGCACACTCCGTAATACCCGCACCCACACACGGTACGGCACGCAAACACGAACACGAGGAGGAGGCGACCATGACCGTAGCAGCATGGGAACGGTTCCTGAACGACGAGGCAAGCTGGCCGGCCGCCTCGCGCACCACGGAACACGCCACGGTGCGCGACACCACCGCGGGCACCACATTCACCAAGCGCAAGCGCATGAGCCCCGAGGAACGACATCTGCAGATCATGCAGGCCGCCACGAAGATCATCGCATCCAAAGGCTTCTGGGGCATGTCGCTGCAGGACATCGCCGACGAGATCGGCATCACCGAGGCCGCGCTCTACCACTACATCGATTCGAAGAACGACCTGCTGTACGCGATCCTGTCCGAAGACTACGACACGCAAGACGCCGACGAATACAACGCCGCCACCGCCTCCATCACCGACGCGGACGGCCACCGCGTGTTCTACTTCCCGCGCTACTGCCTCAACATCGTGCTGTACAATCTGCAGCGTCCGGAAATGGTGCAGCTGTTCTCGATGCTC
Organism: Bifidobacterium sp. LH_230; assembly: GCF_056357555.1. Lineage (NCBI taxonomy): Bacteria > Bacillati > Actinomycetota > Actinomycetes > Bifidobacteriales > Bifidobacteriaceae > Bifidobacterium > Bifidobacterium sp. LH_230. The sequence goes on along the minus strand of NZ_JBKEWJ010000014.1, from coordinate 58,810 downwards.
AACGGCGAGGCGCTCAACCCCGACCACCCCGCGCACAGCTTCTTCATCGGCCGTCACCTGCGCAACTGGGAGCAGATCGGCTCGATGAACTGGATCATGCCGGAAACGTACGACGAGGAACGGTTCTACCACGTCTACACGCTGTCGATGTCCGCGATGGACGGCCTGCAGTACCGCTGGCTCGCCGACCATTCCGTGAACCTGCTGGAGGAATGGATGGCGTTCTCCGACGAGATCTTCCCCGAGGACGTGTGGACCGGATTCCGCGACCCGGTCGAACGCGAGATCAACGACGACTGCCTGATGCCGCTCACGCTGGCCTGGCGGCAGTAGGCGCGGCCGCGTAGGCCGAGAGAAGCGACCGTTCGTGAGGAACGGTATCGTCCGTCCGCATCACCGGTTGATACGGCGACGCCGGCGCGATTAGCATCCCGTATATCGTATCGCCCGCGCTGCGTGCGGCCGATGCTGTTTGTCGGCGGCCTGATGGCCGCGGTACCCCACCCGTCAGCTTCGCTGCCACCCTCCCCTGAGAGGGGAGGGAAATATTGATGCGGTTCTTATGGATCATGGATCACATGCAAAGCTGCTGTGGATAGCAAAAAGGCCTTTCCCTCCCCTTTCAGGGGAAGGGTGGCGTCTGCGAGCAACGCTTCCAACTGCGCCTATACTTCCCTCCCCTTTCAGGGGAGGGTGGCGCGCAGCGCCGGGTGGGGTACCGCGGCGCGATCGCGCCGTCAAACAACAGCGCGGCCGTAGGCCGTCCGCACAATAACTACGCGGCAAGCACGTCGCCGGCGGCCATGCGCTCGGCCATGAACACGTCGTACGCGCCGTAGAACGACGCGGTGTTCGCGTACCGGCACCGCTTGATCGGCGTGCGGAAATCCTTCCACGCGTGATGCCGTTCCAGCGCCTCGCGCACGAGCGCCATCAGCCGCGTCTCCTGGCTGATCGTACCGCCCAGCAGCACGCATTCCGGGTCGATCACCGCGATCACGTTGAAGATCGCGAGCGAAATATACGTGGCCCAATCCTCGACCAGCGGCCGGATGTCCGGCTCGTCGAACCGGCGCAGCAGGCTGGACGGCACGACGCTGTCGCGCGGCACGTCGAACCGTTCCGCATACCGGTCGGCCAGCGATATCATGCTCGTGTATTCGTGCAGCGTCTTCAGGCCGCCCGCCTCGTAGTTCGTGGTGAGCATGCCGAATTCGCCGGCGCGGTACGACTTGCCGCGGTGCAGCTTGCCGTCGATGAAGATCGCGCCGCCCATGCCGGTATCGGTGATCGTCATGACCACGAAATCATCGTATTTGCGGGCGTTGCCGTGGTTCTTCTCCGCGAGCGCCGCGCAGTTCGCGTCGTTTTCGATCCATGTCGGGATCGACGTGCCGAGCAGCGCGTTGAGATCGTCGCCGATATGCCGGTTGGACAACGTTGCCAATTGACCGGATGTGGTGACGCACTGCTGTTCGATGTCGACGAAGCCGGGAACGCTGAACGTGATGCCGTCGATCGGCTCGCGCTGCTGCCGCACGACCTTGGCGATGGCCTGCAGGAAGTCGTCGTAGTCGTTCGCCGGGGTCGCGATCGACGACGGCACTTCGATGACACCGTTCGTAAATCGCACGTACCGGATGAAGTTGAATCCGATTTCAAACGACAGTATGCGTGTGACGCCGCTCATGGACCATCCTCCTGTTCCCGTCACAAACAGCACCGTTGTGGAAAACGTTTCCCCCTAGCCTACCGCATCGGCGCGGTACGGAAGCGAACGTTTGCGTATATCGCACACCATCGTGCGTGACATACGCTACGGTGACCTTTTCTGATATGCCGGCCGCCACGGTTCGCTTGGGATGCCGCGGCGGCCGGCCGTGTTGCGATCGCTACCGCGCCGTGATGACGATGCGGTACGGTGCCATGTCCAGTTTCTCGCCGGACCGGTCCGGCAGCGTGGTCCCGGTCAGCAGATCAGTCTGACCGATCACCTCCGCCGGAACGTTGACTTGCTGCGGCTTGTCGGTCATGTTCATGACGAACGTGAACGTGCGGCCATCATCAGCGATGCGCTGTGCGAATTCGACGCCGTTGGGCAGTTCGCGCGCGGCCAGTCCGGCCGCAGCGATGATCGGTTCGGCGAACGCGTCCATGCCGGCCTCGTCGAGCGGGGTGCCGACGTAGTAGGTCACGCCGTCACCGCAATCGTTCGCAGTAACCGCCGGGGTTCCGGCGTAGAATCCGTCGCCGCCGTAGACCGCGAGCGCACGCGCGCCCTCGAGATGCATGATGGAAGCCACGATCTCGCCGTTCGCCTCGGCGGACGCGGTGCGACCCGCGCAGTGGGCGCACGCGTCGGCGCGTCCGGCGCAATCGGCACCGCCGCAGAATTCGACCGGAATCGTCTTGCCGGGTTCGATCGCGTCGATCTCCTCGGCCCACACGCCGGCGAGCTTGCGGAACGGCCCCGGATAGCCGCCGGGGATCACGAGATCATGCTCGTCGTGGATGCCGCTCATGTAGCCGGTGATGAACCGTCCGCCGCCGCGCACGTACGCATCAACCGCTTCAGCGACGCCCGGCTTGACCATGATGAGCGCGGGCGCGACGACGATCGCGTACTGCGCGAGCTTGTCGGCCGGCGTCGTGCTTTCGATGATGTCGACGGCGATGCCGCGCTTGTTGAACGCGCGGTAGAAGCGGTGCACCTCCTCCGGGTATGCGAATCCGGCGGTCGGGCCGACGCAGCCTTCGAGCGACCAGTAGCTCTCCCAGTCGAACATGACGGCCACGCGGGCGCGCACGTCCGCACCCATGATCTGCGGCGCGACCTTGGCCAAGTCGGCGCCGAGCGCCTTGACCGAGCGGAACACGCGCGACTCCTCGGTGCCGTCGTGCGCGATCACGGCGCCGTGGAACCGTTCGCATCCGCCGAGCGACTGGCGCATCTGGAAGAACTGTACGGTGTCGGCGCCGTGCGCCACGGCCTGCCAGCTGAGCGCGGCGACCTCGCCCGGCTTCTTGACCTTGCAGAACGGGAACCAGTTCTGCTGGTTCGGCGTCTGCTCCATGAGCATGAACGGCTTGCCGCCGCCCACGGCGCGCATCAGGTCGTGGTTCATGGCCACGCGGCTGGCCGGCATGCCCATTCCCGGGTAGTTGTCCCAGCTCACCACGTCCATCTCGCGACCCCACGCGAAGTAGTCGAGGTCTTTGAACGGTCCCATGAGATTCGTGGTGATCGGCGTGGTCTGGTCGTACTTGCGCACCGCGTCGCGTTCGTTCACGTAGCAGCCGAGCTGTGACTCGTTCTGGAAGCGGCGGTAGTCCATCATGAGTCCGGATATCACGCACTTCTTGAGATCCCAGTCGGAGCCGATGCCGTCGCCCAATTCGACCGGCGGCACGATGTCGTCCCAGTCGAGGATCGTATGGCTCCAGAAATTCGCGCACCACGCGTGGTTGAGCGCGTCAATCGTGCCGTACTTGGCCTTGAGCCATTCGCGGAACGCCGCCGCGCACGCCTCGCAGTAGCACAGGCCGCCGCCACCGCCGTACTCGTTGCAGATGTGCCAGGCGACCAGGCCCGGCGTGCCGGCGTAGCGTTCGGCGAGCTTGCCGGCGAGCGCGGCCGACAGTTCGCGGTAGACGGCCGAGTTCGGGCAGAAGTTATGGCGGCCGCCGAACACGCGGCGCTGGCTGTTGAACGTGGTGCGGATCGTCTCGGGATGCTTGCGCACGAGCCATGCGGGCAGGGCCGCGGTGGCGGTGGCGAACACGATGCGAAAATCGTGCTTGACGAGCAGGCCGACGATTTTGTCGAGCTTGCCGAAATCGTACGTTTCCTCGTCGGACTGGAGCAGCGCCCACGAGAACACGTTGATCGTGGCCTCGTTGATGTGCGCGTGCTCGAGCATCTCGATGTCGTGCTCCCACGTGTCTTCCGGCCACTGTTCGGGGTTCCAGTCGCCGCCGAACAGGAAGCTGTCGAATAAGGGCTTCGTCATGATCGTTCCTTTCTCACACCGTCAACATTGATCGTCATCTCAGTCGTTTGCGGCCATCCATTGACTTTTCGACCGAGCGCAACCATCCATTGTCATTCCGACCGCACGCAATCCTCATTGTCATTCCGACCGAGCGCAGCGAGCGGAGAAATCTTTCTGAACACCGCCGCATCAAAGATTTCTCCACCCCGGCTTCGCCTCCGGTCGAAATGACAGTTGAGAATCACACCGTGTAACGCACGTCGCTGAACGTGATCTCGCCGCGGCCGTGCGCATAGACGCCGAGCAGGATGCCGGTGAAGCCGCCCGCGTTCACGAAGCTGAGCACCTTGCCGGGGATGCGGCCGAGCGGCTGCTCCTCGCCGGTGAACGTGTTCTTCACGGCGAACTCGTAGCCGCGGTCGTCGCCGCGCACGATCAGACGCAGCGTCGCGTCGGCGGATTCGTTGACCGAGCCGACGACCGACACCAGTCCCGCATTGTGCGCAACCGCTTCGACGCGCAGCAGATCCTCGTCGTCGGCCGCGTGCACGGCGATCGTCAGATAGTGGTTCGCGTTCGCGTACACGGCCACGCCGGTCTCGCCGTCGGTCAGCTCGCGTGCATCGTCCAACGTCGCGCCGAACTCGAACCGGAAATCGGTCTGCCGCGTGCCGACCATCGTCGGGCCGTCGTCCAGCGAGAAGTCCTGCTCGGCCGCGTGGATGTCGACCGTCACGCCGTTCGAATCGCACAGCGAACCGTCCTCGCGCGGCACCGGGCCTGCGACCATGCGCTTGTCGCCGCCGCCGACCGTGAACCGTCCGGTCTTGTCGATCGCCGGCGTGATCCACTCGACATCCTGCTCGAGCGACTCGCCGCAGCCGTTGAGCTCGCAGTCGTACGACTGGTCCGCGAGCTTCGGCCAATCGTTCTTCCACTCGAACCACACGGCGTACGGTTCGCGGCCGATCCAGCCCTGCGCCGGGTATTCGTCGTTGTTGCGTGTGCCGTGGAACACCATGAGCGTGCGGTCGTCGCCGAAATGCGCGCAGTCGCAGTGGCCGATGGCCTGCAGCGTCAGGTGCGTGGAACGGTTGGTGATCAGCGGGTTGCCCGGGTACATCTCGTACGGACCGGTCGGACTGGTCGAACGCGCGATGTTCTCCATGTGGCCGGATTCGGTGCCGCCCTCGGCCCACATGAGGTAGTAGAAGCCGCCGCGCTTGTACATGTGCGGGCCTTCCGGATTCGAGCCGGTGATGCCGCCGCAGATGCGCTGGCGCTTGGTGAGCACGGTGCCGGTGGCGACGTCGATCTTCGACAGGTAGATGCCGGCCGGCTCGTCCTCGCCGCCGCCCTCGTTGCCGCAGATGTACGCGGTGCCGTCGTCGTCGAAGAACAGGCTCGGGTCGATGCCCGGCCAGCCTTCGACCCAGATCGGCTCGGACCAGCCGGCGTGCGGGTCGGCCGAGGTGAGGATCATGTTGCCCTTGTTCACGTTGGTGACGATGAGGTAGTACTCGCCGTCGTGGTAGCGCAGGGTGGGCGCGTAGATGCCCTGGCTGTTGCCCATCGTCTCGTACGGGAACTGGCCGGGGCGGTTCATCGCGTCGCCGATCTTGCGCCAGTGCATGCCGTCCTCGGATTCGAACACGGGCAGGCCGGGGAAGAATTCGAACGAGCTGTTGACCATCAGGTACGTGCCCTGCGGGGTCTCGCAGATGGTCGGGTCGGGGTGGAAGCCGGAGGCGATGCGCCGCGCCGGCTTGCAGTTGAACAGGGTCATGAGGAAACGTCCTTGTTTGTCAAAGAATCGATATGGATCGCGTCACGTCCAGCGAACGATAGGTCGGAGACGCTGGATGCACGGTCAGGAATAGACGGTTTGTCGATCGAGAGGCTGATCCATCATCGTGTCGGGATCGGTTCGTCGATCGAGAGGCTATATATCCCATATGACACCACCGTTAACAGCTGTTGTAGCGCGAAAAATTGGGTAATGACAACTATCGGCTGCCTCTCGATCGGCAAACCGACCTCGGCAACGGCCTCAAATAGCCTCTTGATCGTGAAACAGCTTCAAGCAGCCTACTGACAAGCCGCTTGAAGCTGATCTCACATCATCCGCGTCTCACACCTCACACGTGCAGCGGGTCGGAGCCCGGGCGCACGAGCACCGGCAGGGTGTGGTAGTCGTACTGCTCGGTGTACCACTTGCCCGGCTCGTAGGTCTTGCCGGTCAGCAGGTTAGCCCACGCCTCGCCCGCGTGGTCGCCGCCGGCGTCCGGCACGTAGAAGCGCGCGGTGCCGTCCTCGGAGAACACCGGAGCGACCAGCAGGTCGTCGCCCAGCATGTACTGGGTGTCGATGTCCTCGCAGGCCGGGTCGGTCGGGAACTCGAGCACCATCGCGCGCATCATCGGCACGCCGGTCTCGTGAGTCTCCTTGGCCATCGCCTCGAGGTACGGCTTGAGCTGCAGCTTGAGCTCGGTGAACTCGCGCGACACCTCGACCGCCTCATCGCCGTACAGCCACGGCACCTTGTACTCGGTGGAGCCGTGGTAGCGGGAGTGGGAGGACAGCAGGCCGAACTGGGTCCAGCGCTTGAACAGATCCGGGGTCGGCTTGTCCTCGAAGCCGGCGATGTCGTGGCTCCAGTAGCCGAAGCCGGACATGCCGAAGCTCAGGCCCGCGCGCAGCGACTCGGCCATCGACGGGTAGTTGGACGAGCAGTCGCCGCCCCAGTGCACCGGGAACTGCTGGCCGCCGACGGTCGCGGAACGGGCGAACAGGATCGCCTGGTCGGCGCCCTTGGTCTCGACGAGCACGTCGTAGACGGCCTTGTTGTACAGGTAGGTGTAGTAGTTGTGCATCAGCTCCGGATCGGAACCGTCGTAGTACTGGACGCCCTCGGTCGGGATGCGCTCGCCGAAGTCGGTCTTGAAGCAGTCGACGCCCTGCGCGACGAGGTGCTTGAGCTTGTCCTGGTACCACTTGGTGGCCTCCGGGTTGGTGAAGTCGACGATCGCCATGCCGGCCTGCCACTTGTCCCACTGCCAGACCTCGCCGTCGGTGGTCTTGATGAAGTAGCCCTTCTTGGCGCCCTCCTCGAACAGCGGGGACTTCTGGCCGATGTAGCTGTTGATCCACACGCACACCTTCAGGCCGCGGTCGTGCAGCTTCTTGAGCAGGCCTTCCGGATCGGGGAACTTGGTCTCGTCCCACTCGAAGTTGCACCACTCGAGTTCCTTCATCCAACGGCAGTCGAAGTGGAACACGGACAGCGGGATGTTGCGCTCGGCCATGCCGTCGACGAACTCCATCACGGTCTTCTCGTCATAGTCGGTGGTGAACGAGGTGGACAGCCACAGGCCGTAGCTCCAGTCCGGAACCAGCGGCGGCTTGCCGGTCAGGTCGGTGTAGGTGTTGAGGATGCCCTTCAAGTCCTTGCCGCCGATGACCGAGTAGCTCATCTCCTCGCCCGGCACGGAGAACTGCACGCGGGAGACCTTCTCGGAGCCGACCTCGAAGCTGACCTTACCCGGGTTGTCGACGTACAGGCCGTAGCCCTTGTTGGACAGGTAGAACGGGATGTTCTTGTACGCCTGCTCGGTGCCGGTGCCGCCGTCCTCGTTCCAGATGTCGACAGTCTGGCCGTTCTTGACGAAGTTGGTGAAGCGCTCGCCGAGGCCGTAGATCTTCTCGCTCACGCCGAGGTCGAGCTGCTCGGAGACGTGCAGACGGCCTTCCGGATCGGTGACGAGGCCCTTGGCGCGCCAGCCGGAGTGGGCGATGGTCTTGCCATCGTAGACGTACTTGAAGTCGATGGTCTCGCCCTTGGAGATCTCCAGCGTGAGCTTGCCGGAGGTGAAGGACCACTTCTCGTCCGTCTCGGCGATGGTGACGGCCGGGTCGGACTCGTTGAGCGCGAACTTCGGGCAGTGGCTGCGGTCCTTCTTGAAGTTGATCAGGCGCGTGGTGATGATGTCCTCGCGCGGGGAGGTGACCTCGATGGTCAGGATGCCGCCGTCGAGCGTCTGGCCCGGGTGGTGGATCGGCACGCCGAACGGGCAGAACAGGGTGAGCTTCTTCGGCTCGACGTTCGCGGTGTACACGTTGGCCGCGTACTTGACGTCGAAGCCGTCTTTGACGAGCCAGCCGCCGTTGAGGAACTTCATTGTTGCTTCTCCTTCGTTGCGAGATTGCCGACAACCCTTCCATGGGAAGCCGACCTTACTTGTTTTTATCTTATTTATAAGTTTATAAATAACAAGATTCGACACGCCGAAATCGCGGATTCCATTGCGGAATCCTCGCGGAACGGGGCGGGGCGAACCGGCGGCTGTTTCCCGGGTTCGCCCCGCTAGAGATACCCGTTCCGGGGCAACACGACGATGATTTCCCGGTTCCGCCCGCTAGTGACACCCTTTGCGGGGCAAAACCCAGAAAACATCTCGGTTCCGCCCCGCAAAGGCAGTCATTAGCGGGGCGAAACCGGGAAAACGGCATGGATCGGCCCCGTGGAGATATCTGCACGCGAGCGGGAAGAAGCAGCGATGATTTCCGGAACTACCCCACTCCCTATACCCGCGTGGGGCAATTCCTAGGAGACATCACGGTTCCGCCCCGCGAACAGGGATCTCCGCGGGGCAAATCCGGGAGATGTCATGGTCCCACCCCGCTAAAGATGCCCGTTCCGGGGCAAAACCCAGAAAGTACCACGGCACGCCCCGCAAAGGCAGTCATTAGCGGGGCGAAACCGGGAAACATGCCGAACTAGCCCCACAGAAGGGCCTGATTGCGGGGCAGAATCGGGAAGGCGACATGAACCGGCCCCGCGAAGAGGCCGGCTGGCGGAGCAAAACGGCGACGCTGCCGGCGGATCGCCCCGCAAAGTAAGACCGACCGGAATCGGCGACCGAGAAGGAAGCCGCCCGAGCCGGACGAAGCTCGTCCAGCCGGGCGGCACACCGCTCTGGGCCCGTTCTTAGTCGAGGTGGCCAGTCAGGCGGATGTCCTCGACGGATTCGCCGACGTAGACCGCGGCGGCCGGGGCCACGGCGAACGCGCCGGGGCCGTACGCGCCCTTGCCCTCGGCCTCGACGGCCCAGTAGCGCAGCGCCTCGGCAGCCGGCAGCGCGATCTCGACCTGACGGCTCTCGCCCGCGGCCAACGCCACCTTCTCGAATCCGCGCAGCTCCTTGACCGGACGGTCCTCGCCGGTGCCCTCAAGGCCGAAGTACACCTGCGGCACGGCCTTGCCCGCGCGCTCCCCCGTGTTCGTCACGGTGAATGCGATGCGCACCTCGTCGTCCACACGGCGCACGTCGAGATCCGAGTACGCGAACGTCGTGTAGCTCAGGCCGTGGCCGAAGCAGAAGCGCACCGGCACGTGACGCGTCTCGAAGTAGCGGTAGCCGACGTAGATGTCCTCGTCGTAGCGCACGTGCAGGCCGGGGCCGAACGTGCCGACCGAGTGCGCCGGCGAATCGGCCAGCGCGATCGGGAACGTCTCCGGCAGGTGGCCGCTCGGGTTGACGCGGCCGAGCAGCGTCTCGGCGAGCGCGGTGCCGGATTCGCAGCCGTTGTACCAGTTCCACACGATCGCGCGGGCGCGGTCGGCCCACGGCATCGCGACCGGCGAGCCGGCGACGAACACGAGCACGGTGTCCGGTGCGGCGTCGAGCAGCGCGGAGATCAGTTCGTCCTGACCGTACGGCAGTTCGATGTCCTCGCGGTCGCGACCCTCGAGGTCGTGCTCGTGGTCGAGCCCGCCGACGAAGATCACCGGATCGCCGGCCGCCGCGTATTCGCGGGCCTTCGCCACGGCCTCGTCGCGCAGCGCGGCCGCACGTTCGGCGTCGGATTCGGCCGAACCGACCGAGTTCTCGAGGCTCTCCTCCTGCCACGAATCGTCCTGCACAACCTGCTTGGCGTCGTAGCCGAGCACGTATTCGATCTCGACATTGCCGCCGAGCTGGCCGTTGAGGCCGAGCAGCGGCGTGACCTCGTGCAGCGCTTTGATGACCGCGCTGCCGCCGCCGTTCGAGTGGATGCGGTCCGCGTTCGCGCCCACGACCAGCACGCGGCGCAGCGAGCCTTCGTCCAGCGGCAGCACCGGGCGACCGGACTCGCCGTTCTCGTTCTTAAGCAGCACAATCGACTCGCGCGCCACGTCGAGCGCCTTGGCGGCGTGCGCGAGCGTCGCGTAGGAGCCGGCCTTGCGGGCGGGCTTCGTGCCGTCGGCGGCGGGCAGCATGTGCAGCGCGTCCATCACGGCGAGCACGCGCAGCACCTTCTTGTCCACGTCCGCCTCGCTCACCTTGCCGTCGGCGATCGCGCGGCGCAGCGGGTTCGCGAAGTAGTACTCGTCGAAGTTCGGCGTGACCGACATCTCGACATCCAGGCCGACCTTCGCGCTTTCGACCGTGCGCTTGACCGCGCTCCAGTCGGACACGACGAACCCGTCGAAGCCCCACTCGTCGCGCAGGATCTGGTCGAGCAGCTCGGCCGATTCGCAGCACTGCGTGCCGTTGACGAGGTTGTACGCGCCCATGATCGACAGCACGCCGGCCTTCTTCACGGCCTTCTCGAACGCGGGCAGGTAGATCTCGCGCAGCGCGCGTTCGCTGATCGTCTCGTCCACCTCGAGACGGTCGGTCTCCTGGCTGTTGGCCGCGTAGTGCTTGGCGCAGGCGGCCACGTCGGACTCCTGCACGCCGCGGATGTACTGTTCGCCCTGTTCGCCGGCGAGGTACGGGTCCTCGCTCATGTATTCGAAGTTGCGGCCGCACAGCGGGCTGCGCTTGATGTTGAGCGACGGCCCCAGGATCACGTCCTTGCCGCGGCCACGGGCCTCCTCGCCGAGCACTTCGCCGACGGTGCGGGCGAGCGCGCGGTTCCAGGTGGAGGCTACGGCGGAGCCGGACGGCAGGTAGGTCACGCGGTCGCGCGTGTTCCACAGCGGCGCCCAGTTGTCGTTGTGCAGCTCTTCGCGCGGGCCCATCGGGCCGTCGTCCATGTGGAAGTACGGGATGCCGAGGCGCGGTGCGGCGCCGCTTTTGAACAGTCCGGCGGCGTGGATGATGTCGACCTTCTCGTCGAGCGTGAGCTGTGCGAGCAGTTCGCGGGCCTTGGCCTTGTTGGTTTCGGTGATGGTGGTCATGATGGTTTCCTTCTTCTGTGATGCTTCTGCCGGTCTGAAAGCGCGGCTTACTTGACGGTGATCTTGAAGCCGACCGGCAGGTTCGCGGCGATGCCCGGCCGCGATACCGGCGTGATGACAAGGCCGTCGTTGGTGCGTTCGTACGGTGCTGAGCCCACGCCGAGCTGCTCGACCGTGTCAATCACGCCGTTGAATGGCGGACGGATCTCGTCATGGTAGTCGGCGAACGTCGTGCAGGTCACGGTCGCCGCGCCGGCCGGGTTGAGGCAGAACGCGTAGATCGCGCCGTTCTTGGTCGTGAACCGCCAGTCCGCGGCCGTGTATTCGACCGCCTGCTGATCGGCGAACATGCCGGAGCCGGCCGTGGTCGGCCCTTCCTGCGTGATGCGCCACGGCTTCGTGCCGTAGATGCCCTCGCCGTTGGCGGCCATCCACGCGCCGATCGTCTCGAGCAGCTCGCGGTCGTGGTCCGCGATCGAACCGTCCGCGCGCGGCCCGACGTTGAGCAGCAGGTTGCCGTTCTTGCTGACCGCGTCGAGCAGCGCGATCACGAGTTCGTCCGCGCCCTTGTAGTCGAGCGAGTTCGTGTAGCACCACGAGTTGCGGGCGATCGCGGTGTCGGTCTGCCAGACGAACGGCGTCGCGTCCGCATAGCCGCCGCGTTCCACGTCGACGATGCCCGCACCCCACGCCATGCCGTCGTACTTGTAGCAGATCGACGTCGGGCGCCCCCACTCGGCGCCGCGGTTGTAGTAGTACGCGGCCAGCTTGCGCAGGTACGGCTTAAACGCTTCATGCTGCACCCACCAGTCGAAGTACAGCAGTTCCGGCTGGTAGCTGTCGATGATCTCGCACACGCGCAGCAGCCAGTCCTCGAGGTATTCGTCGGTCGGGCGCGGCACGGAGTGGATGTCGGCCTCGTGCCGCTCGGGCATGGCCGGCCAGTAGAAGCCGCCCTTGGAGTCCGCCTCGGGCCCGCGCACGTCGGAGTCGAAGTCGCGGCCGTGGCTCATGAACCACCAGTGTTCGGCGCGGTGGTTGCTCGTGGCGAAGTGCAGTCCGTGGCGCAGCGTCGCGTCGCGCAGCTCGCCGATGATGTCGCGGTGCGGGCCCATGTCGACCGTGTTCCAGTGCGACAGCTCGCTTTTGTACATCTGGAATCCATCGTGGTGCTCGGACACCGGGAAGTAGTATTTCGCGCCGGATTTGGCGAACAGATCGAGCCATTCGTCGGCGTCGAACTTCTCGGCGGTGAACAGCGGGATGAAGTCCTTGTAGCCGAATTCGCTTTGCGGGCCGTACGTTGCGCGGTGGTGGTCGAATTCGGGGTAGCCTTCGATGTACATGTTGCGCGAATACCATTCGTTGCGGTATTCGGGCACGGTGTACAGGCCCCAGTGGGTGAAGATGCCGAATTTCGCGTCCGGGAACCAGCTCGGCACGGGTGCCTGCGACAGCGATTCCCAAGTGTCGGCGTACGGTCCGGCGGCGATCACGGCGTCGATGGTGGTCAGGTCGGTCATCGATGATGCTCCTGCTGATTCGTGCGGTTTGGTGAAGCGGTTTGGTGAAGCGGTTGGATTGATACAGCTGGATATTGCTGTGTTGGGTTGCACGTGGCGGGTGTGACTACCCCTCAGTCACTGCGTGACAGCTCCCCTAGCAAGGGGAGCCAAGAACCATGCAACAGCCAGGGTGTTACGTATGACAAAGGGCGTCGGAACTGCGTTTTCGCGTTCACGACGCCCTCTGTGGTTCAGTTATTCGACTCGGTTATCGGACAGCCGATCGGTTCGGTGCGCACGTTGCGTGCGGCCGGATCACTTCTTCTCGTACTGGGCGATGACTTCCTCGCGGGCCTTGTTCTGGGCCTTGGCGTTGTCGGAGTCGATCTTGAGCACTTCGTCGTAGCCGAGGCCGTTGACGGTGGTGCGCATGTCCTTGAGGATCTGATCGAACTTCGAGTCGCTGTCGGCGAAGACGGCCTGCCAGGAGGCGTTGACGATCTCGGTCTGGATCTGGGAACGAACCGTGGAGATCTGCGAGCTCTCTTCCGGAGCGGTGTAGGAGGCGCCGGCCGCGACGAGCAGCTTGTTGGTCTTCTGCAGGTACTCGATGGAGTTCTTGGCGCCGTCCATGTGGCTGGACCAGTCGTCGCGCAGCTTGTTGGACTTGGCGAGCTCGGACTTCCACAGGGCGGAGTTGTAGGTCTCGTTGGTGTTCGGGTCGATGTCGTTCTGGGCGACGTTCTTCATGTTCAGGGTGGAGGTGCCGTTGTTGTACTCGCCACCGCCGTACTCGGCCGGGACCTCGAGGCCGTCGGCCTCGTTCATGGCCTTCTCGCCGAAGTCGTTGACCACGTTGCCGTCATCGGTCTTGTCCCAGCACATCTTCTCCGGGCAGATCGCGCCACCGGCGTTGGAAGCCTGGGCGTAGACGCCCTCCGGGGAGTACAGCCAGTCGATGAAGTTCACGAGGCGCTGCTTGTTCTTGGCCTTGGAGCCGAGAGCGATGATCGGGTCGATGCCGTTCGGGGTGAAGCCGTCGGAGTAGACCTGCATGCTCTGCAGCGGGGCGAGCATGAAGCCGACGCCCTTCTCCTTGTTGGCCGCGGTGTTCTGACGCGGCTGGCCCAGCCAGCTCCACAGGGAGACGAGGACCTTGCCCTGCGTCACCTTGGTGGACAGGTTGTCCCAGGTCTGGGTGGTGGATTCCGGATCGACGAGGCCGGCGCGCTCGGCCTTGTTCAGGAAGCGCAGGACCTCTTCGTAGACGCCGCCTTCCTTGATGACGGACTCATCGTTGGAGCCGTCGGCCTTGGTGAGCACGGAGTTCATGGTGCCGTAGCCGAGCCAGCCGGCGATGGCCTGGGCGTTCTGCATCATCGCGCCATCCCAGTCCTTGAACAGGGAGAGGGCGTAGATGTCGTCCTGGCCGGTGTCGGCGCGGGCCTTGTCCTGCATCTGCTTCATCACATCGACGAAGCTGTCGAGATCCTTGATCTCCGGGTAGCCGATCTCGCGGTAGTAATCCCAGCGGATGTACGGCGCGGCACCCGGCTCGTCGCCTTCGGACGGATCGGTCGGAGACTGGGTGGACACGGCGGACGGGGCGCCCCAGACGCCGTCCTTGCCGGCGATCTTGGTGACGCGGTCGAGCGCGCCCTGGAACTTCTTGAGGTTCTTGGCGTCCTTCATGTACGGGGTCATGTCGGAGATCAGGCCGGCCTTGACCAGCTTCTGCAGACGGCCGTTGCCGGTGCCGACGATGACGATGTCACCGAGGTTGCCGTTGGCGGAACGGGTGTTGAACAGGGTGTCGCCACCGCCCGCGACGTTCGGGGAGATCAGGTTCAGTTTGATGTTGAACTTGTCCTTGATGATCTTGGCGAACCAGCCCTTCTGCTCGCCCTGCGCGTTTGCAGTCGAGGAGAAGACATCGACGGTCATCAGCGAGCCGTCGTCCTTGTCGGACGCGGTATCGTCGCCACCGCAGGCGGCCAGCGACACCATCATCGCGGCGGCGAGGCCGGTGGCCAGGACCGCTTGTAGCTTCTTCTTGATTTCCATGACGGAAACCTCCTTGTTCCTTTTCCTTTGATTTCCTAGGGGAAAACTTGTGTTTGTGTTGTTGGTTGGTGGTTGGCTTCCAGCGTTGGAATCCAACCGGGGATTACGTTGTGGGGTTAAGTTTTGGGGTATTGCATGCGTCGCCTGCGGCGCTGCAATTACGGACTCGCCTACGGCGAGACTCAATGCTGCCTTCGCTCGCCTATCGGCTCGCTCAGGCTGAGCCTACGGACAGTCCACTGGACTGTCCGTTACGGCTCAGCCCTTAACGGCACCCAGCATCATGCCCTTGACGAAGAAGCGCTGGAAGAACGGGTAAACGAACAGGATCGGGAGCACGACGATCACGGCGACGGTCATACGGATCGAGGTCGGGGTCTGGGCCGTGGCCATCGCGGCCGCGTTGGTGATCGCGCCGCCGCTCTGCTTGACCGAGTTGGCCAGCGCGGACGCCTGGTTGATGTAGGTGTACAGCAGGTACTGCAGGGACTGCAGCTTCATGTTGGTCATGTAGATCAGCGTGTCCTGGAAGGAGTTCCACTGGCCGACCGCGGAGAAGATGGCGACGGTGGCGAGGATCGGCGTGCACATCGGAAGGACGATCTTGCCGAACACGGTGAAGGTGCCCGCGCCGTCCATCTCGGCGGCTTCCTGCAGGGAGGCCGGGATGGACTCGATGTAGGTCTTGACCAGGATGATGTTGAACGGCTGGACGACGGCCGGCAGGACGTACACCCAGAAGTTGTTGGTCAGGCCGAGGTTCTTCATGGTGAGGAACATCGGGATCAGGCCGGCGTTGAAGTACATGGTGATGACCACGAAGCGGTACCAGAAGGAGCGGTGCCACATCTTCTTCTGCGTGAACATGAAGCCGAGGTAGGCGCTGGCGAACACGGTGCAGGCGGTGCCGATCACGGTACGGGCCACGGAGATGAACGCCGCGAGGCTCAGGCCGTCAAGGCTGAACACGGCCTTGTAGTTCGCGAGGTGGAAGCCCTGCGGCAGCCAGTTCACGTCGCCGGCGGCGGAGGCCGCGTTGTTGGAGATGGAGTTGATGATCAGGTAGTAGAACGGGTACACGCAGATGAACGCGAAGATCACGAAGAACGCGATGTTGAACACGTTGTAGATCTTCTCGCCACGCGTACGGCGGTCGATTTTCGGGTTCGTCGCGACAGCGGCGGTTGCGGTGCTGCTCATAATGATGATTCCTTACCTTTCCGTTTCTCTGTCGTCAGATGATCGACTCGCCACGGGTCTTCTTGGAGAGCGCGTTGACGCCGATGAGCAGCGCCACGGAGACGAGCGACTTCAGCATCGAGATCGCAGTACCCAGCGAGAGGCTGGAACCGGTCATACCGACGTTGTACACGTACAGATCAAGGACCTGGATGTGAGCGGTGTTGAAGGCGTTCTGGAAGACGTAGTACTGATCCATGCCGTTGTTGAGGAAGTTGGAGACGCTCAGCATCAGCAGGACGAAGAAGGTCGGCATCAGCTGCGGGATCGTCACGTGGATGATCTGCTGGAGACGGTTCGCACCGTCGACCTGAGCGGCTTCGTACAGCTCCTGATCGATACCGGCGATGCCGGCCAAGTACAGGATGGAGCCCCAGCCGAGGCCCTTCCAGATGCCCCACAGCAGCATCTTGAGCCAGGTGTGGGAATCGGAGTCGAGGAACTTGATCGGCTCGGTGGTGATGTGCAGGTTCTGCAGCAGCTCGTTGACCATGCCGGTGGAGGAGAACATAGCGAAGGCCACGGCGTAGACCAGGACCCAGGAGATGAAGTTCGGCAGGGTGGTGAGCGTCTGGATGAGGTTCTTGAACCACTTCGCGCGGATCTCGTTCAGGGCGATGGCGAAGAACAGCGGCAGGAACGAGGTCAGGATGTTCAGGCCGGACATCGCGAAGGTGTTGATGAGCACCTGGGTGATGGCCTTGAGCTGCGTCGGGTTCTGCCACAGCATCTTGAACCACTGGAAGCCCACGAACTCGCTTTCGGACAGCGGGATCGGCGGCTGGTAGTCGAAGAATGCGTAGGCCCATCCGAACAGCGGCAGGTAGCTGAACAGGACGGAAAAGATCAGGAACGGCACAATCATGAGGAACAGCTTGAAGCCGTGCTGGGCATTGCTGTTCTTCTTCGCTTTGCGGGCCGACTTCTTGTCGGCGCCCGCCTTGGGCAGCTTCCGCGCCGCCTCGCTCGTTGCTTCCATCGGTTCTCCTTTGTTTCCTTCCAACTTGTCAGGTGACGTCATCTTCGGCGAGTCCATCACCCTCGTAAGCTCTATCGCTTATTTATAAGTTGATAAATAACAGTATATACAGTCATCGAACAATGTCAAATCAGCACACGACGTTTGTGTTGTTTCGTGTCGGCCGGCGTTTCTTGATCGTCGGCTATCCGTCATAAACGGTGTCATTCCAACGATTGACAGCAGTCAATCAGCCGTGCCGGCATCCTCGGTCGTCACCTTTCCGCCGCCATCGGTCTTCGGTACCGGTCGCGCCCATCGCCTGCCCGGCGGCCAGCCGCGAACCATCTATCGGCAATCCGCGAGTCGCCGGACGGTCCCATCTCGAACTGTCGGCGCCAGCCCTGCGGCGTGTTGCCGCCGTCCCGGCCCATCGTCAATCGTCCGGCCGCGACATGCACCTTATCTTCTTCCGTTCCGGTCCTATTCCTATTCATCTCTCATCCGGCACGACGACCAGACGCCCGACATCTTGCGTCCGTGTATTGATCGACCTATCAACGAGCCAGTCAGCTGCTGCGTACAGCGGACCTTCACGAGCGCGCGATATAGTGGCATGAGCACACGGCCAGCCGGCCGGTCCCGGTATCCGATCCACGGGAGGAATCGTGAAATTCAATCTCAACGCCCCGTTCTGGCAGTTCATGACGCTGGCCACGCGCTACTTCATCCTCAATATACTGTTCGTCATCACGATCATCCCGGTCGTCACGATCGGACCGGCCCGCGCCGCGCTGTACAGCACGGTGTTCGCGTACACCGACCACGAGGACATCAACTTGGGGCGCGAATATCTGAAGCGGTTCAAGCGCGAGTTCGTGCGCGGCATCGGATCGTCGTTGATCTTCGTGGCCATTCTTGCGGCGGCCCTGTATTCGATCGTGTTCTGGAACAGCCTCGACACGGGACTGGCGAACGTGGTGCTGCCCGTGCTCATCATCGTGTCGGTGGTGGTGCTGCTCACGTTCGAGTACTACTACCCGCTGCAGGCGCGGTACAAGAACACGTTCATGGGCACGCTGTCGAATGCGTTCAAGATGCCGTGGGCGGCGTTCAAGTACACGCTCGGACTCGTGTGCATCGACACGGCGGCCGCGGCGCTGCTCGCGTTCACCAGCTGGATGCGCGTGGCGGTGATTCTGCTGGGGTTCTCGTGGCTGGCGTATGCGAAGTCGATGATCTTCCTGCGGGCGTTCAACCACGTCAGCGGCGACCCGGACAAGCCGCGTGAGGCGCCCGACTACTCGCTGCCCACCGGCTCGCTGCAGTAGAGGCGAGTACATCCGTAAGTGGGTGTTTGCCTACCACGAGGAAGCCACAAACCGGGTTCCCGTGGTAGGCAAACACCCACCTACAGTAGGCCCATCTGGGATCGCCCACTTTCTGCGGATAAGTGTGCAGTCCCGGACACAAAAATCCGTAAGTGGGCGTTTGCCTACCATGAAAACCCTGATTCGGGCTTTTTCGTGGTAGGTGAACACCCACTTTCTGTTTCGTGGTATGCATTCGCCCACTTATGGAGCCTCTTTATGGTAGGCGAACACCCACTTGCCGTGAGTCTGTCCGGGATTGCCCACTTACTGGCTTGGCTCATGGTAGGTATTCGCCCACTTACGAATCAGACGTCCGCAGACACCCACTTACCGTCGGGACATCTGGTAGGTGAACGCCCACTTTTTCTCTTATCATCCATACATTCGACCCGTCATGTTCCTTCACTCGACCAATAGGCCGGAGACGATGGAGCCGACGGGGACGATGAGGGTCAAGGCGCTGGCGTCGGTAGGCAATGCGAATGAGCCGTCGGCGTCCGGGACGATGACGGACCCGTTGACTTGGACCCGAACTCGGGTAAGCCCCGTGCCGGCCAGACGCAGTCTGGTGTTGGGCGCGAACGGCTCGAAGCCGGCGAATCGCGCCCATGCGGCGGGCCGTTCCGAATCCACCTCGGCCAGTGCGGTCGCGAACGACAACGCACCGACGGTATCGGCACGATCTGCGCCAACGGCCGCAACGGGAACGACGGGATTCACGTCGCTCTCCCGATCAGCCGCCGACAACGGCTGTCTGCCCACATTCGCTGCGGTCTTCGCGAGGATATCCGCCAGTTCATCGGGCGTGATCTCGCCTCGGGCACGCTTGGCTTGGGGAGCATCGTGCGCTACCATCGCGCAGGCTTCGCTCGTGCGCTGGCCGGGCAGCGGCTCGGCGGCGATCAGGTCCGCGTTGCTGGATTCATCCCAATGGTCGATGGGAATCCACCGGTTACGCGGACGGGAGACCGGTTGTTCTCCACAGACACGCACGGGCGCGGTCACGCGGATGTCCGCACTCGACGCACCGACCTCGAGCGCGTATTCACCATCTGGCACACGGAAATCGCCCTTGCGCACATCGAAGATGCGCAGCTCCTCACGCGGAATATCGAACTCGATCATGCGGCACTCCCCCGGCTGTACGCCGTGTTCGCGCCGGAACGCCACCAGTCTGCGATTCGGCATCGGCACCGCCTCCGTGGATTGGGCATCGGCCGAAGATGCGGCAGTCGTTCCACGTAACGCCGCCGCCTTCTCGGCTCCCTCGGTTAGGACATTGCCGTTAAGCAAACAGCGGCGCTGTTTGTAGGCAATGTGCGAGCCGACAGGCGCGCCAGTAAACAGCCAGCCGCGAGGCTGTCCGTAATTGCAGGACGCTGGCACGCGAAGCGTGACTGAGGGAGAGTCCACACCCGATACGCCCTCACGGCTCAACGTACCCTCATTCGGATGCCGCACATACAGCTGTACGACCTCGTCGGACGGCGTATTGCCAACGTTGGTGATGCATACGCTGGCATGCACGGCAGCAGTCTCTCCGTCCTCATCCGCCTCGCCCGGAACCGCCGTCACCCGCAGATCACCGTACTCGAACGGCGCAAAGGTCAGGCCATGACCGAACGGATAGAGCACGTCGCCGTCATGCCACTGATACGTGCGCTTGGTGACGATGATGTCGTAGTCGTTCTTGTCCGGCAGCGCAACCCGCTCGCCGTACCACGTCTGCGGCAGACGGCCGGCCGGCGAGACCACGCCGAACAGCACGTGGGCGATCGCCTCGCCCATCGACTGACCGCCCGCGGCGGACAGCACAATGGCCGGCACATGTTCCTGTTCCCAATCGATGTCGTACGGATAGTTGCTGATCAGCACCATCGCCGTGCGCGGATTGGCTTGCACCAGCGTGTGCATCAGCGCACGCTGAGCCGGCGGGAACGCAGTGGACGGCCGGTCGGCGTCCTCCTTGCCGTTGATGACCGAGCAGCAGCCGACCGCGGCGATCACCACGCCGCTCTTGCCGGCGAGCGCCGAGGCACGTTCGAGACCACGCTCCACGATATCCATCGCGAACGGCTTGATGCCGTCATTGCACGCGGAATCAGCCTTCATACCATTGCCGTTCTGCGCAGCACCAGCATCCGCCCCGTTGTCATTCCGAGCGGAGCGCAGCACAGCCGAGGAATCTTCCGTCTCCTGCCCGCCGATGGCAACCGTTTGCGGCACACCGATGCGCTGTGCGCTCAGATCGGTCTCTTGCACCGCATGAATACGGCCGTTGTCATCGATCTGCAATGACACGTCGCTCCACGTGGTCAGACGACCGTCATCGGCCAGATGGAACACTTCCTTGACGAACCAGCCGAACGGAATACGTTTGCCGGCGCGGATCGTGCCATCGTCCTCGGCGGTCAGATACAGTCCATTGGATTCGGCCCGGAACGTCAACGAACCGTCACCCCAATCCTGGAAGCGGAACCGTTCCGCAGCCTCGCGGTCATCCCTCGCGCACAGCACGCCGTCCGCACCGAGCGCCGCATATCGGCCATCGAACCGCAGCAGCACCACGTCAAGCGCGTCATCGGCCACTACCGAAGTCTTTTCAGCCAACGTATGCTTCACACCGTCAAGCACGGTCGAATGGAACGGCGGTTCGCCACCGTACCAGTCTTGGAACCACTGGTCGCCCAGCGGCCCGATCACCGCGACATCACACGCGTCATCGCCGCGCCCGGCATCCGGCGTCTCATCATCACTCCGACCAAGCACACACTCACTGTCATTGCGACCGACTGCAGTTCCACTGCCTGTTCGACCGAGCGAGCCCTTCACCGCGTCATTTCGACCGAGCGAAGCGAGCGGAGAAATCTTTCCCCCATCCCAATCAGCATCCGACTCACCCCCTGTCATAAACGGCAGCAACCCGTCGTTCTTGAGCAGCACCACGGACTCTTCCGCCACGCGCAACGCGATATCACGATGTTCGGGCGAATCGATATCCGCATCGCTCACCGCGTCGAACGGATTGCCCGGCACGACATTGCCATCGCAACGGCCGACACCACTGCTCACGTTGGCACCACCATCATCAGTATCCGTACCAACGTCGCCGCAACCGCAACCCGCAACAGGCCGGTCGAACAGGCCGAGCCGCACCTTGGTCGTGAACGAGCGGCGCAGCGCGCGATCAACGTCCGCCTCGTCGATCAGCCCGCGTTCCCACGCATTGCATACGGCCGTATGCACCATATTCATATCGTCGGTCATGCAGTCCACGCCGGCCTTGAGCGAGCATGCAATCGTCTCGGCGTGCGAATCGGTGTCGTGCCTGGCGTCGTGCACGAGCGAGACCGCACCGCCGTCACTGACAACGTGCCCATTAAGGCCGTATTCGCCGTGCAGCAACTCCTCGACGCGCGGGTCGTGCATCTGCACGGTGCCGTTCACCGCGTTGTATGCGGTCATCACCGAGGTCACGCCGGACTGCTCGATGCAGCGGCGGAACGGCTCATAGTAGTACTCGCGCCGGTTACGGGCGTCGATGGTGGAGTTCGTGACGCAGCGGCCGTCCTCCACGTTGTTGGCGAAGAAGTGCTTGAGCGCGGCGGAAATGCGCAGATGATCGCGCGTCTCCTCGGGACCGCCGCCCTGCATGCCGCGAACGTATGCACCGGCCATGTCGCCGGTGAGCACCGGGTCCTCGCCGTAGCCTTCCTCGTTGCGGCCCCAACGCGGATCGCGTTCGAGATCGACAGTCGGCGCCCAGCGGAACAGGCCGATCTCCGGTCGGCGATGATACAGCGCACGCGCTTCCGTGCCGACCGCCTCGCCGGCCTGTTCGAGCAGATCGGCGTCCCATGTGGCGGCCATGCCGATTGGCTGCGGCAGTGACGTCGTGATGTCGGGCGCGGTGGGATGGTCGCCCTGATCGTGCCGCGCTTCGATGCCGTGCGCGGCCTCGCTGCCGATGCTGAACCGCTTAATGCCCAGTCGCGGCAGATCCGGCGTAGTGGTGGCGAGGAAACCGAGCTTCTCCTCGATGGTCATGGCGTGCAACAGCCAGTCCACGCGGGTCTTGACGGGCAGTGACGCGTCCCATAGCGGGGTATCGTACGGGGTTCGCGTCGTCGGTGCGGATTGAGCAGACTGTGCTGACGATACGGACTGCGCCGGCGTCTCTTCCGGCTGCGTCTCTGGTTCGACGGCGGACTGAAGCGGTTCATGATCGGACATGGCGACTTCCTTGTTGCGGTCTTGCGAATACTTCCTTGCGTCGAAGACACGTGCCGGTCCGGCCGTCATCAGCCTCGACCGTCACATGCGATCGCACATCACGATCAGCATAACCGCGCTCAACGACTTATCTATAAGTCTATAAATAAGGTTTTGTGAGCGATCACATCGCATGGCGGCACCATCGCACGGATATCATGGAACCATCGACTTCACCGACGAAGGAGACAATCATGCGCCGCACACCGCTCTCCCATCACATCGCACGGCTCCATGCCCTTGCAGCACGAACCTCGGCGATGCTCTGCACCATAACGCTGGCACTGTCCGCCGGACTTTCCGGTTGCGGGTCCCCCTCGGCCACCCAGACCGGCAACGGCACGCAGTCCAGCTCCCTCGCGGCCATGACCGCGCCACGCACGCGAAACACCTGTCTGCGCCGCAGATCGTCGGTCGGCACGAACGGAACATTCGATCGCGCGCAATCATACGACTCGCTCGACGCGTTGATCGACAACAGCGACACCATCATCGTCGGCACCGTCCGCGGGTCGAGCACCGACCGGCCCGACGACAAGCTGCTCGGCGCCACCAGTCACGACGTGCGGGTGCTGGATGTCGTCAAAGGCGACGTTTCCGCCGGCGATACGATCATCGTCCGGCAGAACGGCAGCACGCAGACCGATAACGCCGTCGACGGATACCCCATCCCCGATACGATCCTGTGCCGCGCGGACACGCGACTGCTGTTCCTGCATACGTTCGAGTTGAGCGACGAGGATCTGGCCGATTATCCGTCGCAGGTGTATCTCACGGAGCCGGTCACCGAGTTGCCGGAATCGTATTATGTAGCCGGCATGATCGCGGGTATCTACGCGCCGATCGACGAGATCGGGGACGCCGGCATGGCGGCTGGCACGACGGTGACGTTTACGCGGTCGTTCCCGTTATCGTACGATGATCTGCCCGATCGAGTACGACTGACCAAGGAGCCGGCGGATAGCAGCAGCGACACCGCAGGCAGCGCATCCACGGACGATAGCGATGATCACAAAACTTTCACATATCGATTTGCATCTGAGTGAAAACCCTATTATAGTGTTGCGAGTTGTCCTGCGGAGCAAGACAACATCCACGGGGCTGTAGCTCAGTTGGTAGAGCGCTTCGTTCGCATCGAAGAGGTCGTGGTTTCGATTACCATCAGCTCCACGAAGGCCGATTCCATTCCACCGGGATCGGCCTTTTTTCTTTTTTCGTCGACGGCGGCATCCCTTGCAGTCTTATCGCGCCGAGAATAGTCACGCTGACGCAGTCTCAGCGCGACTATTCTCGGAAATCAGCGGCTTCGTCCGGAAATAGTCGCGCTGGCGATGTCTCAGTGCAACTATTCTCGGAGAGGTGGGGCGTTTTCCGAAAATAGTTGCGCTGACGGCGTCGCGCTGCAGATATCCCCCATATGCGCTGTCGCGAGGGGGCGCAAGGTTGTCGCCTACGGCTATGGGGTAATAGACGAAACGTGGGTCTGAAATCCGGTGCGGGGCTTAATGCGGGTTCGCGCGCCCGAACGCGATTAACGGTTGGGTATTCATCCCCATCCCGGTACACAAGATGGAGAAATACATCACTTCGGATTCAGAACCCACGTTTTGTCTATTAACCCGCCACCGAAGCCCCCCAAAAAAAAAACCACCAAAAAACGGTGCGTGGCGGCGACCGCACCTTCATGCGATCAACCGCCACGCACCGTTTCACCATCCGCACGCCGGAGCCGTTCCCCGCGCAGTCGAACAGACCTGCGCGAGTCGCGGCCGCCCGGCGTCACGTCATTGCACCGGGTGGGTGATGTCGTCAACGATGCCGCAGACGACATCACCCGCCGAGCCGAGCGTCACTCCGAACCGAGCATCACCCCGAGCCAGCCACCGCCAACTCGTCAGCAACACAGCCCGTCAGCAACGCGCCCAGCCGTCAGGCTCACAGCGTCACGACACCGCCCTCGGCGGCGACGATCTCGCCGGTCGAGCCGAGACGGGCGCGGAACGCACGGCCGTCCGAGCTCTTCACCTCGATGCCGCCATCCACGCGACGCGCGGTGAACGTCACCGACGTGCCGTCGATCTCGGAGACGACCACTTCGGCCGCGTCGCCCGCGAACTTGTCGCTCAGGAACACCGACACCAGCGCATCGGTGCCGTACACGCGGTCCGGCTTCGTCTCGCCCGGGTTCGTGACCACGATGCTGCCGTCGCGCACCCACAGCGGGATCGAATCGTAGCCGTGGTTTTCGTCGCGCCACACGCCGCCATCCGCGACCTCGCCGGTGAACCAGTTCGTCCACACGCCGTCCGGCAGGTAGTACGACACGTCGCCCGAGTAGGTGAACACCGGGGCCACCAGGAACGACGGGCCGAACATGTACTGGCGGTCCAGCGTACGGCAGGTGTGGTCGGCCGGGAACTCGACGAACATGGAGCGCATGAGCGGCGTGCCGTTGAGGTGCGGCTGCAGACCGAGCTGATACACGTACGGCATGAGTTCGAGCTTGAGCTTGGTGAACTGGCGCACCACGTCGACCGCGGTCTGACCGGGCACGAGCGCCACGCCGTTCTTCTCGTCCTCCTCGTCGAACAGCCACGGCACGCGGTACACGGTCGAGCCGTGCAGACGCGAGTGCGAGCCGAGCATGCCGAACGCCACCCAGCGCTTGTACACGGCCGGGTCCGGGAACGCGCCCTCGAAGCCGCCGATGTCGTGGCTCCAGAAGCCGAAGCCGGACGAGGTGAGCGACAGGCCGGCGCGCAGCGTCTGCGCCATGCCGTTGAACGTGGACTCGCAGTCGCCGCCCCAGTGCACGGGCTGCTGCTGGCCGCCGACCGTGGCGGAACGCGCGTACAGGCACGCCTTGCCCTTGCCGTACGTCTCCTCGATCGCCTCGAACACGGTCTGGTTGTACAGCTGCGTGTACCAGTTGTGCATGGACAGCGTCAGCGAGCCGTCGTGCCAGATCACGTCGCGCGGGATGCGCTCGCCGAAGTCGGTCTTGATCGCGTCGATGCCCTGCGCGAGCAGCGCCTTGACCTTGCCCTTGAACCAGTCGCGCGCCTCGGGGTTGGTGAAGTCCACCAGGCCCATGCCGGCCTGCCAGAAGTCGGTCTGCCAGACCTCGCCGTTCGGCTTGCGCACGAGATAGCCCTTGTCGCGGCCTTCCTTGAACATCTCGCCGCGCTGGCCGATGTACGGGTTGATCCACGCGCAGATGTGCAGTCCCTTGTCCTCATGCAGTCGCTTGAGGGTGGATTCGATGTCGCCGAAGAAGCGCTTGTCCCATTCGAAGTCGCACCAGTGGAACTCGCGCATCCAGTAGCAGTCGTAGTGGAACGCGGCCAGCGGGATGTCGCGTTCGGCCATGCCGTCGATGAACGAGTTGATGGTGGCCTCGTCGTACTTGGTGGTGAACGAGGTGGTCAGCCACAGTCCGTAGCTCCACGCGGGCACGTTGGCCGGGCGGCCGACGAGCTTGGTGTAGCGGTTCAGTATCTCCTTCGGCGTCGGTCCGTAGATCACGCAGAAATCGATCGCCTCGCCCGGCACCGAGAACTGAACCGCTTCCGTGTTCTCGGACCCGATCTCGAACGACACGTGGCCGCGGTTGTTGACGAGCACGCCGTATCCGTTCGAGGTCATGTAGAACGGGATGTCCTTGTATCCCTGCTCGGATGCGGTGCCGCCATCCTCGTTCCAGATGTCGACGCTCTGGCCGTTCTTCACATACGCGCCGAACCGCTCACCCAGGCCGTACACGGTCTCGCCGACCGCCAGGTGCAGCTGGATGCCGGTGAACACCTCGGACTCGTCGTATGCGGAACCGTCCATCGTCACGCCGAACTCGCCGACCGGCTGCGCGGTCACGTTCGACAGCGGGCTCAGCTTGAACCGCGCCAGCGACTTGCCGGCCGACTCGGTGAGCACCTTGCCGTCCGCGCCGAGGAACGTCAGGTTCCACGGAGCGCCCTTGACGACCTTCGCGGTCAGGCCGCCGGTGGTGAGCGTCACGTCCGCGCCGTGCTCGCCGACCTCGCCGTCGCCGTTGCCGTTCGCCGCGACATGCACATATCCGCGACCGCCGACCTCATCGGCGTTGAGCGGGAATCCCGGATACTCGTCCGCGCCCTGCCAGTGCTCGGCACGCACGCGGATCACGCCCTCGGCCGGGGTGGTGATGTCCACGTTGAACGTGGGCAGGTTGAGCGTGCTGTATCGGCCGTTGACCACGGAGGTCGGCGCGAGCACGTTGAGGCTCTCGCTCGCCGGGTCGGCGGTCAGCTCGTAGGCCTCGCGCGCGTAGAGGGCTTCCATGCCGTCGCGCGGCAGCCAGTAACCGTTGGTGAACTTCATTGTTGACTCCTGTTTGGTTGGGGTACAGCTGGGGTGATTGATCCGCAGAGTCGATGATCAGATCGACTGCGGATGGCCGACGGTCACAGCGCGGCCGGACGAGCGATGCGCACCGCGCGTCCGGCCGGTGACTGTTCGGTTCGATCGTGATCGAATCACGATCCGGTTGACCGTTCGGCTTGATCGTGACCGAATCACGATTCGGTTTGACTATTCGTTCGGTCGTAACCGATCACGATCGATCACGATCGGTTCGGTTATGTTTGATCGACGATGATCGACTGATCCGATCCGCTTACTTCACGGCGCCGGTGGTGATGCCGTTCGACAGCGTGCGCTGGAAGATCAGGAAGAAGATCAGGGTCGGCAGGATGGAGATGAGCGACGCGGAGGCGGTGGTCGTCACGTCCATCAGACGGTCGCCGGACAGCGATGCGATCGCGATCGGGACGGTCTGCGAGGAGTTGTCGATCAGGAACGCCATCGGGATCATGTAGTCGTTCCACGTCCAGATGAAGAAGAACACGAGCATGACGGCCAGCGTCGGCTTCGAGATCGGGAACACGATGTCCTTGAGGATCATCCAGCGGCTCGCGCCGTCGATCGTCGCGGCTTCCAGGATCGCCTTCGGGAACGTGCCGTACACGCTGGACAGCAGGTAGGTGCCGAACGCGCTCTGGATCACGGTGAAGATGATGACGATGGACCACGGGTTGTTGTACAGGCCGATCTCCTTGAACATGATGTACAGCGGGTACAGCAGCGCTTCCTGCGGCAGCATGTTCGCGAGCATGATCATGAGGATGATCCAGCGGCGGCCCTTGACGCGGCCGATGCCCAGCGCGAAGGAGTTGAACACGGACAGCGCGACCGCGCACACGGCCACCACGCCGGAGGTCCACACGGAGTTCCAGACCTTTTCGGGGAAGTTGACGCGGGTCCAGAACTTGACGAAGCCGTCGAGCGTGAACGTGGTCGGCCAGCTCAGCGGGCCGTTGGAGTTGTAGTCGGACGCCGTCTTGAACGCGTTCAGGCACAGGACGATGAACGGGAACAGCATCACCACGCCGCCGACGATCAGCAGGACGATGATCAGCCAGTCTCCGGGGGTGCGGTTCTTCTTGACTTTGGCGATTTTCTTGAGTTCAGCTGCGCTCATGGTAGTCATTTTCGACTCACTCTCCATCCTCGGCTTCGACCTTCTGCTGAAGGTTGGTGAACACGATGGCCACGATGATGATGACGACCGTCAGGGCCGTCGAGATCGCGGCGCCGTAACCGACCTGCTGCACCTGGAAGAACTGGGTGTAGGAGTAGTACGACGGCACGATGGTGCTGGTGCCCGGGCCGCCCTTGGTCAGCATGTAGACCGGGGCGAACACCTTCAGCGCGGCGATGGTGCAGGTGAGCGCGACGACGAAGATCTCCGGCTTGATGGACGGCAGCGTGATCGCGAGGAAGCGCTGCCACCAGTTCGCGCCGTCGAGGCCGGCCGCCTCGTAGAGTTCCGGATCGACGCGCTGCAGGCCGGACATGAAGATGACCAGCGGGTAGCCGACCTGAATCCAGACCATGATGAGCATGAGGAAGATCAGCGCCGTGTCGGGTTTGCCGAGCCAGTCGTGCTGCAGGCCGCCCAGTCCGATGGCCTTGAGCACCGAGTTGAGCGCGCCGTTCTCCGCACGGAAGATCCAGCCCATGACGAGGGATGCGATGGCGATCGGCAGCAGCTGCGGGAAGTAGTAGATCGCGCGCATCGTGGCGGCGGACTTCGCGCCGAACTTCTTCTGGACGACGTCGAAGATCAGGGAGGAGAGGATCAGACCGAGCAGGATCGGGATCACCACCATGGCGATGATCATCCAGATCGAATTGCGGAATGAGATCCAGAACGTGGTGTCCTTCATCAGGCGGGCCCAGTTCTTGAGGCCGGCCCACACCGGCGGCTTGATGCCGCGGTAGTTGGTGAAGCTCAGATAGATGTTCCAGATGCCCGGGACGATGATGATCCAGGTCAGCATCACGAAACCGGGGATCAGGTACAGCCAGAAACGATTCGCCGGGCTGCCGGGGATGCGCGACACTTCCTTGGCGCGCTTGGCTCCTTTGCTCTTTGCTTTCATAACGCACGCTTTCATCATTGAAAGAAACGGATGGTGATATTCAGTTATGCACGTATTCAGTTATTCGGTTATGACCGTTGCGGCATACCGCAGGGAAGGAAGAAGGCGTGCGGGCCTCGGCACGAGGCTTGGGACCCGCACGCCTTCGGTTAGGGGAAGGGGAAGGGACGTATATGGTGGTTGGCGATGCGGCCCGGCTGCGGTTCAGCTGACCGTGATGCCGGAGGCCTCAAGGCCCTTGTTGTAGTTGTCTTCCATCTGGCCGAGCACGGTCTTGACGTCCGCGGTGCCGTTGATGAGCTCCTGCAGCGAGGCGTTGATCTCGTCGTAGAAGGTGGAGGTCGGCCAATCCGGGTAGAAGCCGAGCTGGTCTTCCTTGACGGCCTCGTCGAACTGCGCGACGAACTGCTTGGTGTCCTCGTCCTTGATGGAGTCGGTGTCGGAATTGATGGCCAGACCGCCCTGCTCGGCCATATAATTCTGGACTTCCTTGCTCAGCGTGATGTTGATGAACTTGGCGGCCAGATCCTTCTTGGCGGAGTTCTCGGGGATGACCCAGACGTTGCCGGAGGAGCCGACGATCTTCTTGGTGTCCGGGAACTTGGCGTAGGTGGAGTGCAGGTCCTTGGCCTCTTCCTTGAAGCGGGCGTGCCACCAGGTGCCGGAGAAGAAGATCGGGTTGACGCCGGTCATGAAGTTCTGGCCCGCGTCCTCGGCCTTGAGGTTGGTGGAGTCCTTGGAGATGTAGCCCTTGTCGACCCATTCCTTGATCTTCTCGGTGGCGTAGGTCAGCGGCTCGGAGTTCCAGTCGACCTTGCCGTCGTACATCTCGTAGGCCTTGATGAACGATTCATCGGCCTTGGAGAGGACGAGCTGCCACCACAGGTGCTGGGTCGGGTATTCGGCGGAGCCGACGGACAGCGCGGTGACGCCGTTCTCCTTGAACTTGGCCATCGCGTCCTCGAGCTCGTCGAACGTGGTCGGGATCTCGATGCCGTACTTGTCGAACATGTCGGTGTTGAAGTACAGGAGGCAGTCCTCGCCGTAGTTGGTGATGCCGTACCAGTCGCCGGAGCCCATGATGCCCTGCTCGTCGTACTTGCCGGTGTCGGCGAGGGAGCCGGTGATGATCTTGTCCCAGCCGTATTCGGAGACGTAGTCGTTGAGGTTGGTGAGCAGGCCCTGGCTGGCGAGCAGGCCGGCGGTGGCGTTGCCCTTGTTGTATTCCATGACGTCCGGGGCGTCGTCGGAGTTGAGGATCTGGGAGGCGTTCTGGCGGATCTGCTCGAAGGCCTTCTTCTCGAATTCGACCTTGACGCCGGTTTCCTTTTCGAAGATTTCGATGGCCTTGTCCCACGCCTTGCCCTGGGCGGTGGTGGCTTCCTCGTAGTGCCAGATCTTGATGGAGGTCGGATTCTCCTCCTGCTTGGTTTCGGAGCTGCCGCAGCCGGCCACGCCGATCATCGTCGCAACGGCGAGCGCTGCCGCAGTAATCCTACGTGCGTATTTCATCTTGTTCTCCTTGTCAGCTCCATTACTGAACCAAAGAATTTCGAATCGTTTCGAAAAAACTTTGTACTTACAAGATAAAGGAGAAGTAGTCTCGTCGCAAATCATTTCGATTGATTTCGACAATCGATTTCGACAAATTTGACGCGTGAACGCTCACGGAAAATGTTCGTTTTCGATGATGTTCGGTTGTGCATCACTGATGTGCGATTGCCAACGATCGCACGAACGAAACCGCACGCGACAGTCAGCTACGGTGACGCGCCATCGTGCCGCGCGCAAGATACTGCGGCGCGAGCAGTTCCACGCGACCGACATCGTCGCGCTTGCCGTCGAGCACCTCCATCATCACATCGACCGCGCGCGTGCACACATCGGTCGGCGACATCGGCATCTCGTCGACCTGCCGCGGAATACCGCCCAGGCCGAACGTGCACGTCGCCATCACCGACACGTCAGCCGGTATGTTCAGCCCACGGTTGGCAAGGCTGGCGATCACGTTGGTGATATGCGTGGCGTTCGTCTGGCACAGGATCATGCTGATCTGCGGGTCCTCCACGAACGCCTCGTCGAGCATCAGATCGACGTCCGCGCGCGAGTTGCCGGTGGACGGACGGAACATGATCGAAACGCCCAGATCATCGGCCTTCTTCATCGCGGCGTCGCGGCAACGCACCAGATAATTCGAACCGTCCTCGTACGCGCCCGCGTTATTGCCGGCGATCAGCACATGCCGGTGGCCCAGCCCGTACGCCTTCTCGACGGCCTCGCGGCCCATGCGCTCGAAGTCGATGTCGACCGAATACACGCTGTCGGAATTGGTCGGGTACCCGATGGCCACCACCGGCACGTCGAGCATGCCGGCCACGTCGGCGCGGGAGTCGACCATGAGCACGTCGAGCAGCAGGATGCCGTCGACCATGCCGCTCGACGCGATGCGCGTGAGCTCCTGATCGCCGTACTCGTGCATGAGCAGGAGGATGTCGTAGCCGTAGCGCTTGGCCCGCGTGGCAATGGCGAAGAAGAACGTGGCGTAGTTCGAATAGTCCGTGTAATCGTGGACCGGCGAGCTTAATGCCAGCACCTTGGTCGGCTCGCCGCGCAGCATCCGGGCCTGCGCGTTCGGCAGATACTTGAGTTCGCGGGCGGCCTTGAGCACCTTCTGCTTGGTCGCCTCGCCGATGGACCGCTTGCCGCTCATCACATACGACACCGTGCTGATCGACACCCCCGCACGCGCCGCGACATCCTTGATACCAGCCATCGCCACACCCCCTTATCTGTTGCCGGGCGAGACGCCGTGCCGCGCACTTCTACAACACCGCCATCAACAAAACCGCCACTTCGCGGCCTCGGCACAACGTGTCGAAATCGGCAATCGAAACGTTTCTCCTAATTGTAGGCGAAAACGCTCGCGGGGCAACTCGGGAGCAGTGATCTCCCTCACATCGGGAGGTGGGATACTCGCGGGAAACGGACGCGCGCCCAAGCCTCCCTACCGCGGACGGGAGGCGGCGACGCGGCGGGCCTGTTCGGCGGTGGCGTTGAGATGGGCGAGGGCCTCGCGCTGTTCGTTGGTCTGGTGCCGTTCCGGCTCGAACACGCCGTAGCGGCGTTCGACGGCCGTGTGGATCAGGAAATCCGCGATCTTCGGGTTCTTCGGCAGCAGCGAGCCGTGCATGTACGTGCCGATCACGTTGTTCACGCGCGCGCCTTCGGTGTGGTCCTCGCCGTTGTTGCCGCGGCCGTCCACATCCACGCGGCCAAGCGGACGTACGCCGTCGCGCAGGAACGTCTGGCCGGAGTGGTTCTCGTAGCCGATCACATCACCGAAATCGTCGGCATGCTCGACCAGATTACCGATCATGCGCACGTCCTGACCGACCGTGTACGCGCCGATCACGCCGATGCCGTCGAGCCGCGTGCCGTCGATCGTCTCGAAATACTCGCCGAACAGCTGATACAGGCCGCAGATCATCAGCATCGGCACACCGTCGGCGGCGAGCGTGCGCAACGTGTCCGCGCGACGGAACAGATCGTCGATGATCTTCTTCTGGCCGGTGTCCTGACCGCCGCCGCCGAGGATCATGTCGACGTGGTCCGGCCAGTCGTCGCCCTGATTGTACGCGGTGACGCGCGGTTCGTAGCCGTAGAGCGCAAGACGGCGCGTGACGGTGAGCACGTTGCCGGAGTCGCCGTAGATGTTCATGTCTTTCGGATAGAGGGACATGATGTCGATGGTGGTCATGATGGCTTCCTTTGGTGTTGCATAAGGGCGACGGTTGATTTACCAGGTCACTTCGAGCGAGTGCGACTGCGTCTTACCGTGTCATTTCGAGCGAAGCGCAGCCGATTCCTACTGCGTCATTTCGAGCGAAGCGCAGCGAAGTCGAGAAATCTTGCATGCCGGGCATCCTAAGATGTCTCCGCTCGGCTTCGCCTCGGTCGACATGACAGGACCGTCACTGGCCGACGCCGGCGTCGGCGACGTCGGCGATGCGGGCGAGGGCGGCGCGCACCTTGAGCATGGCGGTGTACGTGCAGTAGATGTGCTGGGTCGCGTGCGGGCGACTCGGGTCGGGCTTGACGAACGCGGCGAGCGCGGCGTCGATGTCGGTGTCGACCGCGCCGACCGGCACCTGATCGTATTCGAGGCGCAGGGCCATGTCCCACGCACGCACGCCGGAGACCTGTTTCACGCCCGTTTCACGCAGACTGGTGAAGTCGACGTCCCACAGCCAGCTCATGTCGCGGCCGTCGGCGTATTCGTCGTTGATGACGATCATCGTGTCGGTGCCGGCACTCGGCGGGAAGCTGGCGAGCGAGAGGCGGAAGCCCATCGGGTTCTTGACGAGCAGCAGTTCGGTCGGCTGGCCGTTGACGTCGATGACCTCACCGCGGCCGAACGCCGGGGTGACGCGGGAGACGGCGGCAAGCAGAGCGTCGGAATCACTGCCGGTTTGCGCGAACGTGTGCAGACGGTCGGCGAAGCCGGCTGCGGTCTTGCCGCCGGACGGGCGGGCGAGATGGGCGGCGTCGGCCACGACCGCGCGCACGACGGCGAGCGCGGCGGCGGCATTGTACAGGTTGTACACGCCTTCGAGCTTCACGGTGGTGGTGCGTGGGCTGGTTTCGCCGGCGATGAGGAAATCGGCCTCGTGATCGCCCACGCGGGTGAGCGTCACGTCGGCGGGAAGCCGGGTGCCGGATGATGAGGTGGGTATTGACCCCCTCAGTCCGCTGCGCGGACAGCTCCCCCTATCAGGGGGAGCAGAAAGAAAGGATGAAGCATCCGCAATAGCCGATTCGTCTCTTTCAAGAGGAACAGCCTTTGCTCCCCCCGGGAGGGGGAGCTGGCCGCGCAGCGGACTGAGGGGGTCCTTGCCACCCATCACATCGGCCGCAACGGGAGACGCGCCCGCAGGGTCTTGCTTCCCCCGGGAGGAGGAACTGCCCGGCACGACCGGGCTGAGGGGGTCCTTGTCACCCGCTCCATCATCCACACCGGCTGAGTCGTCGCCGGCCGAGTCAGCCGCGCCCTCCACGGCGACGGTCGTCGCCATGTCGTCGTCGGACGGGAAGAACGATCGCAGATCGTCGCTCAATCCGAAATAACGCACATTCGCACCCGGTTCACGCACGAGCTCTGCCAGTCGTGCGATGCGCGGGTCCTCGCGGTTGAGCACCACCGTGCCGGTCGTCGCCTCGGCCACATGACCAAGCAATCGTGCGGTGTTGTCGATCTCGCCGAACCGGTCCAACTGATCACGCATCACGTTGAGCAGCAACGCATACCGCGGCTTGACCTGCCGCACGAAATGCACCGCGTACGCCTCATCCAACTCGAGCACGGCGATGTCGGCATCCAGCCGGCCGCCGAGCGTCACGCGTTCCAGCAACGCGGAGACGACACCGCGCGTGAAATTCGAGCCGGTCGGGTTCGTGAACACGCGCAATCCCAGATCGGACAGCATCGAGGCGACCATGCGCGTGGTCGTCGTCTTGCCGTTCGTGCCGGAGACGAGCACCACGCCGAGCGGCACTTGCGCCAACGTTCGCGCAAGGAATCCTGGGTCGATCTGCTCGGCGATCTTGCCGGGGAACGCGGAACCGCCGTGTTTGGTCACGCGGGCGGCGGCGCGTACGAGCTTGCCGATCGCCGGCGTTGCGAAGGACGTCCAAGTCATCTCACACCCCCTGATTGACGCTGTAATCCTGCGGCATGTCGCAGAAGCGCGACCGGTCGCCCTGGAACAGCAGATGGAACGTTTCGGTCGGACCGTTACGGTGCTTGGCCATGATGATATCCGCCTCGCCGGGACGATCCTCCTTGTCGTACGCGTCCGGTCGGTGCACGAGCATCACCACGTCGGCGTCCTGCTCGATCGAGCCGGACTCACGCAGGTCCGACAGCTGCGGCTTCTTGTCGTTGCGCATTTCCGGGCCACGGTTGAGCTGCGACAGGGCCACGACCGGCACTTCCAACTCCTTGGCGAGCAGCTTCAACGCACGCGAAAACTCGGAGACCTCCTGCTGGCGGCTTTCCACCTGCTTGCCGGAGGTCATGAGCTGCAGGTAGTCGATCACGACGAGCTTCAAATCGTTGGTCTGCTTGAGCCGGCGGCATTTCGCGCGGATCTCCATGAGGCTCATGTTCGGGCTGTCGTCGATGAACAGGGGCGCGTTCTGCATGCGCGACAAGAAGTTGTTGAGCCGCTGCCAGCGGTCGGGCGTCAGGTTGTCGTTGTCGGCGCGGCGCATGACCACGAGCGGGATGCCGGTTTCGGCTGACATGATGCGCTGGGCGAGTTCCACCTTGCTCATCTCGAGGCTGAACACGATCGTCGTCATGCCGTGCTTGAGCGCGGCGGCACGCGCGAAATCGATGCCGAGCGTGGACTTGCCCATGGCCGGGCGGCCGGCGACGACGACCATCTGACCGGGCTGCAGGCCCTGCGTCACGTCGTCGATGTCGCGGAATCCAGTCGGCACGCCCTTTTCCATCTGGCCGTTCTGCAGCTTGTCGAGCTGTTCGAGCGTGTCGTGCACCACCGCGCCGATCGGGGCGTAATCCTGCCGCACCTTGCCCAGGCTCATCTCGTACACCTCGGCCTGCGCGAGGTTCACCACGTCCTCGGCCTGCGAGCCTTCCGCGGAATAGCCCAGCTGCGCGATCTTGGTACCGGCCGCGATCACGTTGCGCAGGACGGCGCGCTGGTGCACGATATCGGCGTAATACGTGGCGTTCGCGGCGGTCGGGACGGAGGCGACGAGGCTGTGCAGGTAGTCCGCGC
Source organism: Bifidobacterium sp. LH_230 (assembly GCF_056357555.1). Lineage (NCBI taxonomy): Bacteria > Bacillati > Actinomycetota > Actinomycetes > Bifidobacteriales > Bifidobacteriaceae > Bifidobacterium > Bifidobacterium sp. LH_230. The sequence goes on along the minus strand of NZ_JBKEWJ010000014.1, from coordinate 22,960 downwards.
CGCCGACTTTTTCGAGGTCGCCGTCGGCGAGCAGCTTGTTCGCGACGAGCACCACGTCGACCGGCTGGGACGCGGAGAACAGGTTGATGATCGCGTCGTAGATCGTCTGGTGCTTCGGCTGGTAGAAGTCGGTGACGTCGATCATCTGCGAGACCTCGCCGATGGCGTCCTTGCTCATGAGCATGCCGCCGAGCACGGCCATCTCCGCATCGTCGTCGTGCGGGGGCACGCGGTCGAACAGCGCGTCGCGTATCGCGGTGCCGGCGTTACGGCTGCCGTTGCGGTCGCCGCCACGATCGCCGCGGCCGTATTGCGATCCCGCCGAGCCGTTATCGCCCTGCGGGTTCGCGTCATCCCAAGTCGTTCCTTCTACCATAGTCACCGAGTATAGATTGCCCTCCGCATACCGGCCATATTTCGCGGATATGGCCCTGTCTCAGCCAGCACCGACGCGCTCCTCCACCATGCGAGCCGCCACCATGCGAGCCGTGATCCCCGTCACGCGGTGCATCCCGTCATACGCATCTCTTGCGTGATATTCGGGATAGTAATCGCCCGATGCCAGCAAAAATGTCACGCAGATGAGGATGATCGCGTGATGTTGCTGCTAGTAGTCGGGGTCTAATGGCAACAACATCACGCGGACAGCCCCATTTGCGTGGCATCCGGGCTAGGACCGACCCGACACTAGCCAAAACATCACGCGCCTAAGGCCGTTTGCGTGGCATCCGGGCTAGGACCGGACGGTCCTAGCAAAAAAGTCACGCAAGGTGAGGGACAGTCCCAAGATGATGTGCGATGGACTGCGCTACGTAGACGTAATGTGCCGTTCATGTGGGATTTGGCATCGCGACACGCTCGGATTGGTGCGGTGTGGATAAATAAAACCGAGTTATCCACATTTCGGGGATAACTCGGTGCATAATCCACATAGTTATCCACATATTGGGGATAACTATGTGGACAAGCTGGGGATAACTCGTGGATAAGTGTGGATTCGACCTCTCTTCGCGAGACGCCGATTTGTTACCAACGGTCATCTTATGCTATAAGCGATTGCCTCATCATGTGCATCACATACGCACACTGAACATGTGCGGTTTTGCGCGGTGTGCTTGGGGTATTCGGAATCGCGCTTCGCTCGATACTGTGCTGCTTGGCGGCACCTATGCGCCGAGACGCTCCCTCAGTCAGCCTTCGGCCGACAGCTCCCTCGGCCGAGGGAGCCAAGACGCGACAATGTGCCTGTGGGCTTGTCGCACAGCGAGAACTCTCACGGGCCGGCAGTCATCTGAGTACGGTTAGGGACATGCCTCAGGAAACGAACCAGATCGCAGTCGGCCGCCGTATTCTTGCGCTGGCGATACCCACATTCGGGCAGCTCATCGCGGAACCGGCGTTCGTGCTGATCGACACGGCCATCGTCGGGCATATCGGCGATGCGGCGCTGGCGGGACTGTCGGTCGGGTCGACCATCATTCTCACCACGGTCGGACTGTGCGTGTTTCTGGCGTATGGCACCACGTCGCAGGTGGCGCGGCTGATCGGTGCGGGGCGGCGGCGCGAGGGGCTCGAGGCCGGCATCGACGGATTGTGGCTGGCGCTGGGCATCGGCGTGGTGGTGTCGGCGGTGCTGTTCGCGGCCGCGGAACCGTTGTGCGCGGCGATGGGTGCGCGAGGGGATGTGCTGGCGAACGCCGTGGCCTATGTGCGGGCGGTGGTGTTTGGTTTGCCGGGCATGCTGCTGGTGTATGCGGCGAACGGGATTTTCCGTGGATTGCAGAAGGTGCGGGTCACGCTGATCGCGGCGGTGGGCGGCGCGGCGGTGAATACCGTGCTTGACGTGTTGTTCGTGTTCGGGTTCGGTTGGGGCATCGCGGGGTCAGGTGCGGCGACGCTGATCGCGCAATGGTTCATGGGCGTGTTCTTGGTGGTGCCGGCATTGTTGTGGGCGCGGGCGGACGGCGCGAGCTGGCGGCCGAGGTTGGGTGGCATCATGCATACGGCGAGCGACGGCGTGCCGCTGTTCGTGCGGACGTTGGCGCTGCGCGTCTCGATGGTGGGCACGGTGGTGTTGGCCACGCATATGGGCGTGACCGTGCTGGCCGGATACCAAGCCGTCAATTCGAGCTGGAATTTCGTGATCAACATGCTGGACGCGATCGGCATCGCAGGGCAGGCGCTCGTAGCGACGGAGCTGGGTGCGGGTCGGCGCGGCAACGCCCAAGCCATGACCCGTGTGGCGGGGCGCGCCGGAGTGTATGCCGGAGCGGCGCTCGGCGTCGGACTCGCCGTCGCCGGGTCGGTCGCGGTGCCCCTGTTCTCCCCCTCTCCCGAGGTACAGCACCTCATCACGGTGGGCTGCATCGTGCTGGCCGTGTTCCTACCACTCGGCGGTTGGATGTGGGCGCTCGACGGCATCCTCATCGGCGCGGACGACTACCGGTATCTGGCGGTCGGCTGCACGGCGACCACCGCGATCTATCTGCCGGCGCTGATCGCCGTCAATGCGCTGGACGGCTGGCTCATCACGAGCGACACCGCGCGAATGGCTGTGTTGTGGATCATTATCAACGTGCTGTTCGTGGGGGTACGGGCCATATTCAACGGCCTGCGCATCCGTACCGACCGCTGGATGCGCTGATGACACACATGAAATGACTCGGTTTGACGATCGAGAGGCCGAATCCGCCCCTTGCCGAGGTCGGTTTGACGATCGAGAGGCTACCCCCAGTGCACAAATGACATTTCGGGGGTAAAAGTAAGGCATTCGAGCCGGAAACAGCCGACGGCACAGCCTCTCGATCGTCAAACCGACCCGAACAGCGGCTCAATTCAGCCTCTCGATCGTCAAGCCGCACCTCGTTTCGCAAACCTTGAGGCAGATTCCCCGTTCCGCAAGGGTCATTCCGCAAACCCTGAGGCAGCGCATGGCGCATATCACGCCGTTCGGGAGCAAAGAACGGCTTCATACGGTCCGTTCGTCCGGAACGACTGCCTCAAAGTTCGCAGAACGACCCCAACCACCGAGAGAAACTGCCTCAAGGTTCACGAATTGCCCACCGCCGCACCTCACATGTGGTAGCGCGTGGCGTTGTACATGGCCCGAACCAGCGATTCACGCCATTTCGACCACCCGTACTGCTTGGTGATCTGCTCGCCCGCGGTCGCGCCAAGCGACGACCCATCCGCACGGGTCAGATCGAAGAGCATGTCCAGCAGCACCGGGTCGTGGTCAAGCCGCCCGGCCAACTCATCCCCCACCGCAGGGTCGGAGGGGTTGCGACCGGTCGCGAATTCCGACAGCGTCAGATGTTCGCGCACCAACACGGTGGCCCAGCGCACGATGTCAGGCGAATACCCCATGCGCTTCAGAATCACCGGCACATGCTTCGCGCCCTCGGCCGCATGGTCGGTCACGAACGGCCGCTTGCCGATGTCGTGCAGCAGACCGGCCAGCAGCAGCGCCGTGTAATGCGCGTCGTCATACCGTTCGCCGCCAGAAGCCGCGGCCGAGCCGCCCGCACCGGCCGCCGACACCCGCCCGAGCCGCGTCACCACCTCGACGCTATGCCTATCAATGGTGTACCGGTGCGCCGCCGACGCGCTCGGCCGGTTGCGAATGCCCAGCCATTCGGGAATCCAACGCCCCGGAATATCTACGAAATCAAGCTCGTCCCACACGTCAAGCAACGCCGGCCCGGACGCCAGCAACCGCACGAACAGATCGCGCGCCTCCCCGCTCCACACCGAATCGCGAATCGGGCAACGCCGCAGATTCGTGAGCGTGGCCGGGTTGATCGGCAACTCGAATTCGGCGGCCGCCACCGCGGCCCGCAGCGCCAGCGTCGCATCGCGCGACGGGTCCACGCCGGGCGCCAGCACCACTTCGCGCTCGTGCGAGACCACCCCCGGCGCCAGCACCTCGAATTTCGGTGCCTCGCGCTTGCCGCCCGCCCGCGGGTTCATCATCTGGAAGAACGAGAACCGCGGTTTCTCGTGCGTGAGCGAATGTTCGGCGCGCGAAGCCGTCGAGTCGAGCGAGAACGCGATCGTGCGCCCGATGCGCGCCAGCCGCGTCTGCAGGTCCTCGATGGATTTCGCCTCGCGCTCGCCTTCGGGCAGGGTCGGGTCGGCGAAGCCGAGCATGGCCGCGACCTTGGCCTGATACGGCGGCAGCAGCAGGTTCGTGTCCTTGTTCGCGACCAGATGGATGCAGTCGCGCACGTCGAGCAACGCCTCGACGGCCGCGTCGTACGCGCCGTGCGGCCGGTCCGCGAGCCACGACGCGGCGAGCGCGGAGACGAGCACCGAGTCGCGCAGACCGCCGCGCGTCTCCTTGATGTCCGGCTGGTTCAGATACGGCAGTCGTCCGAACTCGTTCAATCGTTTTTCAGCCGATTCGAGCAGTTCCGGCAACCGTTTGCGCGCGGCCTTGCGCCATCGTTCGAGAATCGACGCGGCCGTGGCGGCGATCAGCCCGGTGTCGCCGGCGAGCGGCAGCACGTCGAGCCAGCCCATCGCGGCCGGCAGGTCCTTGTCGGTGACGGCCTCGCACTGTTGCCGCGTGCGCACGGAATGGTCGAGGTCGAGTCCGGAATCCCACATCGGATACCAGATCTTGTTAGCGAGTTCGTTGAGTTGTTGATCGTTGACCGCGTGCGGTTCGTAGATGATGACGAGATCGATGTCGGACGACGGGCCGATCTGCCCGCGCGCGAGCGAGCCGACCGCGGCCAGGCCGATGCCGGTTGACGGTACGTCGAACGAGACTCCGGCGGTCGCCTCGGACCACAGTTGCCGCAGCGCGCCGACCGCGAGGTCGGTGCGGGCCTTGCGTTTGGCCGCACCGTTGCGATAGATGCCGTCGTCGTCGGGCTGGCTGAGATCCATGAACCGTGCTTTGAGTTTGTCGACCGCCGAAGTCATGCCGATCCTTTCCGGGGCGCGTGCTTGCCGAGCGCGCATGATGTGCCATTTCGAGCGAGGTGTCAGCCGAGTCGAGAAATCTTTCGATGCGTTGCGCAACAAGAGATTTCTCCACTCGCTGCGCTCGGTCGAAATGACAGAACATAGGAGCCAAATCGCTCAGTCAAATGACAGGAAGTAAGAAAAGCCAAGAAGTACGAAACGAGAAATCCCCGCACGGCGTAACGCTGCGTGCGGGGATCTGTCTTACTGATGCCCGAACCGGCCGCCCGGCACAAGGCCGAATCAGCGGCTCGGGAGTCTGTTAGATCGCGGCGGAACCGGTCTCGCCGGTACGCACGCGGGTCACGGAGTCAAGCGGAGCGACCCAGACCTTGCCGTCGCCGATGGTGCCGGAGCCGGCGGACTTGACGATCACGTCGACCAGGGTTTCGGCATCAGCGTCGTCCGAGAGGACTTCGATGCGGATCTTCGGGATCAGGTCCACGGTGTATTCGGCGCCGCGGTAGACCTCGGTGTGGCCGCGCTGGCGGCCGTAGCCGTTGGCTTCGGAGACGGTCAGGCCGTGCACGCCGGCTGCGGCGAGCGCTTCCTTGACATCGTCGAGCTTATGGGGCTGGATGATAGCGGTGATGAGCTTCATCTCACCTCACCTCCTTGAGAACAGAGCTGGCAGTTCCAGCAAAATCGTACGCGCGTTCGCCCTGATCGGCGAGGTCGATTCCACCGACTTCCTGGGCTTCGGTGACGCGCCAGCCGATGGTCTTCTCGAGCGCGAACGCGATGATCGCGGTGATCACGCCGGAGTAGAGGATCGCGACGAGCGCGATGATGATCTGCACGACGAGCTGCTTCCAGTCGCCGCCGGCCAGCAGACCGGTGCCTTCGCCGAAGAAGCCGATGAGGACGGTGCCGGTCAGACCACCGACGCCGTGCACGCCGACCACGTCAAGCGAATCGTCGTAGCCGAGCTTGAACTTGAGGCCGCAGGCGAGGCAGGTCAGGATGCCGACGATCGCGCCAAGCACGATGGCCCACAGCGGGGAGACGACATCGGCGGCCGGGGTGATGCCGACGAGGCCGGCGACCATACCGGAGGCCGCGCCCATCGCGGTGTAGTGGCCGGTGCGGATCTTCTCGGTGAAGCCCCAGGAGAGCATGGCGGCCGCGGCGGCAGCGGTGGTGGAGACCCAAGCGTAGCCGGCAGTGCCGTTCGCGCCGAACGCGGAGCCGGCGTTGAAGCCGAACCAGCCGAACCACAGCAGGAACGCGCCGAGCATGACGAACGGGACGTTGTGTGGACGGATCGGGGTGACGCCGAAGCCCTTGCGCTTGCCGATGATGAGAACGATGATCAGCGCGGCGACTGCGGCGTTGATGTGGACGACGGTGCCGCCTGCGAAGTCGTGCGCGGCGGCGCCGATGGCCTGCGAGATCGCGCCGTCACCGGAGAGCAGACCGTGGTTCCAGACCATGTGCGCCATCGGCGCGTAGTCGAACGTGATCCACAGGGCGACGAAGATCATCCAAGTGCTGTACTTGACGCGCTCGGCGATCGCGCCGCAGATCAGGCCCACGGTGATCATCGCGAACGTGGTCTGGAAGGCGACGTCGATGCTGCCCGGGTAGTTGCCGTCGGTGTTGGCGGCGGTGAAGACGCCGTCCTGCGCGACCATCGAATCCTTGAGCAGGAAACCGGTGGCCGGGTCACCGAAGATGCCGCCGATCGAGGTGCCGGCGTACGCGATCGACCAGCCCCACAGGGTCCAGATGATCGCGGTGACCGACAGCGCGGCGGCCTCCAGCATCAGCATGTTCAGCACGGCCTTGGCACGAACCATGCCGCCATAGAAGAACGCCACACCAGGCGTCATGAGGAAAACCAGGGACGCGGATGTCAACATCCATGCAGCATTTCCAGTGTCCATGTCAACCTCCCTCTCTTTCATCTTGTCCGCCAGCCCGTTGCACGAACCGAGCGGTCGGGGTAACTCTTTGCCGTCCCTTTGTGGGGGACTTACATGACGGTATGGAACGCCGTGCGTGTTGTGGAAACGTTACGGAACGTTACGCGCATGTAAAACGAGGGAGGGGAGGATTGGACGGATCGACGATGATCGTGTGGGGCGCGGCGGTGCGCTCGTGGAGCGATGACGGCGGATTCGTGCGGTTTTGATTACGTTGGCAACCGGCGGACGGGCATGTTACGAAAAAACGTCCGCACCCGATTTCGCGGGTGCGGACGTTTCACTGTACGGACGTTTACCGTTCTCGGCTCCCTCGGTTGAGGGAGCTGGCAGCCGAAGGCTGACTGAGGGAGCGTACACACTTCGACCTTCGTAGCTGCGGAACGCGAAAGGTGTGACGCTCCCTCAGTCTCGCTACGCTCGACAGCTCCCTCAACCGAGGAAGCCAAGGACGGTCTTACGCCAGGATGCCGTCGACGAAGCCTTCGGGGTCGAACGGCGCGAGGTCGTCGGGACCTTCGCCCAGTCCCACGAGCTTGACCGGCACGCCGAGCTCCTTCTGCACGGAGATCACGATGCCGCCCTTGGCCGAGCCGTCGAGCTTGGAGAGCACCACGCCGGTGATGCCGATCGCCTCGGCGAACACCTTGGCCTGCGTCATGCCGTTCTGGCCTGTGGTCGCGTCGAGCACGAGCAGCACTTCGTCCACGGGCAGGTTCTTTTCGGTCACGCGACGGATCTTGCCCAGCTCGTCCATCAGGTTGGCCTTGTTCTGCAAGCGCCCGGCGGTGTCGATGATGAGCACGTCGGCGCCCATCTCCTTGGCCTTGGCGCTCGCCTCGAACGCGACGGACGCCGGATCGGCGCCGTCCTTGTCGGAGCGCACGACCGGCACGTCCACCTTCGCGCCCCACGTTTCGAGCTGGTCCGCGGCCGCCGCGCGGAACGTGTCCGCCGCGCCCATCACGACCTGCTTGCCTTCGGAGACGAACAGCCGCGCGAGCTTGCCGGCGGTCGTGGTCTTGCCGGTGCCGTTGACGCCGACCATGATGATGACGGACGGCTTGCTCGCGCCGTCCTTGTTCGCGTTGAGTCGACGGTCCGTATCGCGACCGACGAGATCGAGGAGCTTGTCGCGTAGGCTGGCGCGGACTTCCGCCGCGTCGGCCTTGCCGGTGATGCGGGCGTCCTTGCGCAGTTCGTCGACCAGCTGTTCGCTGGCCTCCGCGCCGACGTCGGCGAGCAGCAGCGTGTCCTCGACGTCCTCCCAGTCGGATTCGGACAGGTTGTCTTTGGTGAGGATCGCGAACAGCGCCTTGCCGAACGGATTCGCGCTGTTGGCGAGCTTGGCCTTGAGCCGCTGGATGCGCGAGCCGGCCGTCTCCGGCGACTCCACGGCCTTCGGCGCTGCAGCGGCAGCCAAAACCTGAGCCGAAGCCGCAGCACCAGCTGGTGACGCAGCAGCCTTCGGAGCCTTCCCCTTTTCCTCCCCCTTCAGGGGGAGGTGGCGCGCAGCGTCGGAGGGGGTCACACCCGAAGTATCCTCAGACGCCTCCTCCTCACCCCTGCCGGCGGAAACCGCCTGCGTGGGTTGGGAGCCGTCCGCAACCTCAGCCGCCTGAGCGCTCTCCGCCGCAGCGGCCTGCGCTTTGCGCTCCTCGGCCTCCTCGGCCGCGATCCGCACATCCGCACGGGCCTTGGCCTCGTCTTCGGCACGCTTGAGCGCGGCCTTGCGCGAGCGGTCGTTCCACACGCCCCACGCGATCAACAACACGGCGATGGCCACCACGGCCACAATGCCGATAATCACATTCGTATCCATACCCCCAGCCTAAAAACCGCAACGGACAGCCAAAAACCTCCCTTCTTCCACCCAATCAGCCCGCAAACATCACACATCTACTCACAATTTTTGGTGCGTACCGGAAATCACATTACAGAATTTATCAATATTTCAGTACACTAGAAATAAGGAGGTGTAAACCATACGATGTTCATCACACGAGAAAAACTGCTCACATCACTGAACGAGCACCGAGACACCCCTGAAATCAAAGTGCTCACCGGCGTCCGCCGCTGCGGCAAAAGCACGCTGCTGTCCCATTACGCCCAATCCCTGGAACACAACGGCGTGCCGCAATCCAACATCTTCTCCCGAAGATTCGACGCCTTCGATATTCCGATCGGCTACGACGCACAGGCGCTTCACGCCGACCTCACCGCCGCAATGAGCGCCGCCGTCCCCGGCCCGTTCTACGTGTTCCTTGACGAAATCCAAGACGTACCCGGCTGGGAAGAAGTCGTACGCCGTCTGCATACACGCGAACATACCGACGTCTACATCACCGGATCGAACGCACGTCTGCTGTCGGGCGAACTGGCCACCTATCTGGCTGGACGGTACGTGACCATCCCCGTATATCCGCTGTCCTTCGCGGAATATCGAGACTACCGGACCTCAACCGGAACGAACGATCCAGCCGACCGACTGTTCGCGCAGTACATGCAGTTCGGCGGTATGCCGGGACTCTTCGTCACCGGACTGCCCGACGAACGCAAGACGACGGAGATCCTGACCGCCGTCTACGAATCGGTGGTCATGAAGGACGTAGCGAAACGATACGGCATCCGGGACATCGCCACCTTGGAAAAACTGTCGCGATACCTGTTCTCCACGTCCGCAAACCTGTTCTCGGTGAACAACGTGGTCAAAGCACTCAAAGGCGCAGGGGCAAACGCGACGTACACGACCATCGACAACCAGATCGACGCTTTGGAAAAGGCGTTCATCATCTATTCCGCCGAGCAGACGCGCATACGGAGCAAGGAACTGCTGCGGCCGCAACGCAAGTACTATCCGGTGGACAACGGTCTGCGCAATCTGGCCACAGGGTTCACCGGAGCCGACCGGGGCGCCCAGCTTGAAGGCATCGTCTTCATGGAACTTAAACGTCGCGGATATGAGGTTTCCATCGGGTCGGTGCCGGGTGGCGAAATCGATTTCATCGCTCGGAACAACGCCGAACGCCAGTATATTCAGGTCACGCTGAACATGACGGAGGAACAGACCCGACTGCGCGAACTCACACCGCTGCAACAGCTCAACGACGCGTTCCCCCGTCTGGTGCTGACGCTCGACTGGTACAGCGAGGGCGTCACCAAGGAAGGCATCCGCATACGCAACGTCATCGATTGGCTGTGCGAGTGACGGCGCCGCAAGCCGGCGACGTGCCACCTGCTCACGGCATATACGAACCGCCCGGCTAGACTGGGGCACTATGGGAAATACGTCACGCATGACATCACTTCAGCGCCGCGAGCAGCTCATTCAGGTCGGGCGCGCGCTGTTCGCCGCGAAGGGGTTCGAGGCGGTGAGCGTGGAGGAGATCGCCGCGACCGCGAAGGTGAGCAAGCCGATCGTATACGAGCATTTCGGCGGCAAGGAAGGCCTGTACGCGGTGATCGTCGACCGCGAGATGCAAACGTTGACCAGCACGATCACGGCCACGCTCACCGATCCGAACGCGCATCCGCGGCAGATCGTCGAACGCGCGGCGCTCGCGCTGCTCACGTACATCGAACAGAACGCGGACGGATTCCAGGTCCTCGTGCGCGACTCGCCGAGCACCGATCCGGCCGGCTCGTTCAGCTCGCTGCTCGGCGACATCTCGCTGCAGGTCGAGGACCTGCTCACCGCGTCGTTCAAACGGCAGAAACTGTCGACCAAGGGCGTGCCGTACTACGCGCAGATGCTCGTCGGCATGATCGTCTTCACGGGCCAGTACTGGGCCGACCGGCCGAAGGTCAGCAAGGAGCAGCTCGCCGCATACATCGTCGATCTCGCGTGGCACGGCCTGTCGCGGCTCGATTCCAAGCCGTCGCTGCGGTTCGAGGGCAAGCGCGCGCGCAATCATCGTCCGGAGGCCGAGCCGCTGCCGGCCACGGCCCAGACCACGGACGATGCCGAACAGCAATCGGCCACGCACGCCGATCAGTCGCAGGTCTCGTCCGATATCAGCCAAACCGCGGAATAAACCCGACGCATCCCTCTCATCGCCCATCCGATCGGGCCAGGCACCATCCGCCTGGCACCGCGTGGCGGTTTTCGCTCGCTCGGCCCATCCTCAGCGAGACATTTCCGCCACGAGACCCCACCCGTTCATGCCGCGAAAGGTACACGATCAGCCCGAAGCCTAGCGTCAGATAAGACGCTAGTGCTAGCTTGGGGTAAGCAACAACCGGCAGCGAGGGACCATCCCGAGGAGACCATGAACCAGAACGCGACCACACTGACCTTCATCGTGCCCGCATACAACATGGAGGAATATCTCGAGCGCTGCGTCACGTCGCTGCTGCAGGCGAGCGACACGAGCGACATCGAGGTGCTCATCGTCGACGACGGTTCGCATGACTCGACCCCGGCGCTGGCCGACACGTACGCCAAGCGCTGGCCTGCGAACGTTCGCGCGATCCATCAGCCGAACAAGGGCCACGGCGGCGCGGTCAACACCGGCATCGCGAACGCCCGCGGCGCGTACGTCAAGGTCGTGGACGCGGACGACTGGATCGACTCGCAGTCGATCGACACGATGATGGACACGCTGCGCTCGCAATGCGCATCGGACAGCCCGGTCGACATGGTCGTGTCGAACTACGTGTATGACAAGGTTGGCAAGCGTCGACTGCACACGGTCAACTTCCGCCATGCGATGCGCGCGGGCGAGATCCTCACGTGGGACGATCTGGGCCACTTCGGCCTCGCGGAGTACATCCTCATGCACGCGCTCACGTTCCGCACCGAGGTCGTGCGCGAGTCCGGCATGGTGCTGCCCGAGCACACGTTCTACGTCGACTTCATCTACGCATACCAGCCGTTCACCAAGGTGCGCACGATGATGTACCTCGACATGCCGTACTACCACTACTTCATCGGCCGCGAAGGCCAGTCGGTGCAGACCGACGTGATGATCCGCCGCGTCGACCAGCTGATTCTGGTGAACGAGCGCATGGTCGAGGCGACGCCGGAGCCGGGCACCGTGCCGGACGGGCTGTACAAGTACATGATCCACTTCCTCGCGATCGAAAGCTGTGTGGCGTCGGTGTTTCTGATCCTGTCGCGCGACTCGGAGAACTACGAGAAGAAGAAGCGCATGTGGGCGGCGATCGAGGCGCACTCGCCCGCGATCTACCGCGATGTGAAGCGCAAGGCGATGTCGCGCGCGCTCAACCTGCGCGGCCCGGTCGGCCGGTGGGTGATTCGCCATGGCTATGTGATCGCCGAGCGGGTCGTCGGCTTCAACTGACCGAGGTTGCGAGGCAGATTCCGGATGCGTCCGGCGGTTTGCCCCGGTTACGGCTCCTTCCGTGAGGTCAATCACCGGACTCTTCCGGATTCCGCCCCGCCAGAGGCCATCCCAGCGGGGCCGCTCGTCGGTCCCTTCCGGATTCCGCCCCGCCAGAGGCCATCCCAGCGGGGCCGCTCGTCGGTCCCTTCCGGATTCCGCCCCACTAGGCACTCCTCGCGAGGCAATTTGACGACATGTTCCGGAACTTGCCCCGCCAACCACCCTCCTCTCGGGGCAGGCAACCGAAGATTTCGGCGTTTTACCCCGCTAACTCATTCCTTGCGGGGCAAAACGCCGAAGGAATCCGGGATGACCTCGCTAACGCACTCCTCAACGGGGCAAGATGCTGATGGTATCTGAGAATCACCCCGCAGAACTGGAATCAATGGGGCTGACCCTCCCCTGCCGTGATGTTTGAGCGAGCAGACTCCGGATACTAGCCAGAACATCACGCTACGGAGCCCTTTTGCGTGATGAAATCCCTAGCATCTGTACCCTACTCGCAAAAATATCACGCAAGGAGGGGGCGGCGACACAAGGCGGAAGTGGTTCGGCGACGGTGACGCAGGGCGGTGACGGTCCGGAGCAGTTCGGCCGCAGTCCAGAGCAGTCCGGGAGCAGTCCGGATCGGTTCGGATCGGTTCGGGCGCAGTCCGAATCGGTTCTCGGGCGCAGTCCGGATCGGTTCTCGGGCGCGGCCCGGCGGCAGTTCGGTGGCGGTTTGCGCCCGTGGCGGGTATGGTAAGCGGGAGAAAATCGCCACTACTGTTTGCTGCGAGGAGGCATACGGATGCAATTCACCGGCGCGGGCACCACGGTGCTGTTCGATGAGGAGACGCTGCGATTCACGTTCCGCCGCGAGAATGCGGACGGTTCGGTCGCGCAATGGTCGTGGCGGGACGGATTCGCGCCGACGATCACCGGCCGGTTCGTCGATGCCGGCGATGGCACGAGCACCACCGGCAAGGACGCACCGACTGATGCGGCTGGAGTCGCGACCAATACGGGCGACGACCGCAGTGCCGGCAGCACGGCGATCGATGCGACGGACAATACGGCCGATGCCGGCACCGGCAAGACAGCCGAAGAGCATACGTTCGCGTTCACCGATGCGGCCGAGATCACGCACGAATTACGCAAGACCGGCACCGGCGAGGGCGTGTTCAGCACGTACCGCGGTTTCGCGGCCGGCAAGGGGTCCGCGGACGCCACGGATGGCGATGCAGCTTCCGGCAACGCGGTGGCGCCGACGTTCGCGTTCGCGACGTATGTGTGGGTCGAGCGTGTCTCCGGCGATGTGCGGTTCGAGTGGATTCCGCTGGATGAGACCGGTTTCGCGGTCACGAAGCTGACTTGGCCGGGTGAGATGGCATTCGACGCGCTGGACGATCATGACGTCACGCTGATCACGCACCAGCAGGGCGTGCTGATCCCGAACACATGGCCGGTCGCGGTCAGCTCGGCGCACGGTGACATCGTATTCAAGGGCCGGTTCGAGACGGCGGGCGGATACATGCCGTGGTACGCGCAGATCCGCGGCGGCAGCGACGCGAATCGCCCCGGCTACATCGCGATCTGCGAGACCCCGTGGAACGCCGGCTACGAGATCGAACACCCGGCGAACGGCGTCGATGACGGCACCGCTGCGAACGATGGCGATACCACGGTCGCCAATGACGTCACCGTCTCGGCCGGCACAGCCGGCACAGCCAGCAGCACCGCCGTTCCAACCGACGAGACCAGCAACACCGTCATTCCGGCCGAGGCGACAGTCGAACGGGACAATCTTCCCACTACTGTCGGCACGCGCATCGGCATGTGGTTCGAGCCGAGCCTCGGCCGCATGGACTACCGTCGCATCGTGCGCTATCGCTTCCTCGAGCACGCCGATCATACGGCGGCCGCCAAGGCCTACCGCGCGTACGTCAACGAGCGCGGCCGTCTGCGTACGTTGGTCGAAAAGGCCGCGCGCAACCCGTCTGTGCGCGATCTGATCGGCTGCTCGTGGATGCACGTCGGCATCAAAACCGTCGTTCAGCCGGAGTCGCGCTACTACGATCACGAACACCCGGAACTGAACCAGCACGTGACATCGTTCGCAGCCCGCCGCAAGCAGCTCGACACGCTGCACGAACTCGGCGCAGGCAAGATCTACATGCATCTCGACGGCTGGGCCGAGCCGGGCTACGACAACAGCCATCCGGACTATCTGCCCGCGTGCGAGGAGGCCGGCGGCTGGGCCGGCATGAAGGCGCTCGTGGACGACTGCCACGAGCACGGCGACCTGTTCGGCACGCACGACCAGTACCGTGACTACTACTTCTCCGCGCCCACGTTCGACCGCAACAACGCGGTGCAATTGCCCGACGGCACGAATCCCGAGCAGTCGATCTGGGCGGGCGGCCACCAGACCTTCCTATGCGCCGAACTCGCGCCTGACTACGTTCGCAGGAACTTTGCCGAAATCGCCGCGAACGGAGTGAAGCTCGACTGCGCGTACCTCGACGTGTTCACCTGCAACGAGGGCGACGAATGCGCGAATCCCGAGCACCGCATGACGCGCCGCGACTGCTACGAGCGCCGCGCGGAATGCTTCGAATACCTGCTCTCGCACGGCATCCTCTCCAGCTCCGAGGAGGTGTCGGACTGGGCCGTGCCGAGCCTCGTGTTCTGCCATTACGCGCCGTACGACTTCCAGATGCGCGATCCGTCCACGCCGCGCCAGGGCGTGCCGGTGCCGCTGTACAACCTCGTCTACCATGACTGCGTGATCGAGCCGTGGATGATGGAGCGCGTGGCCGGCGGCGACGACTACATGCTGTACGCGCTCATCAACGGCGGCGCGCCGTACCTGATCCGCGACGCCGCATACGTTGGCGTGGACGGCGACATGAGCCCGGAGCAGAAGGCGCAGGCCGAGAACGACATCGAACGGTGCAACGCGGTCGCCGCGCTGCACGAGCAGGTCGGCATGAGCGAGCTGGTGCGGCACGACTTCGTCGGCGGCGACCCGCTCGTCCAGCGTTCGACGTTCGCGAACGGCACCGTCGTCACCTGCGATTTCCACACGCAAACGTATTCGGTCGCTTGACGCTGCCTCCCCAATAACGCCCTATAGGCAATTCGTATAGCCGCACCGTCCTGCACACGTTCTCTGTGAGCTAAGGTTGGCGGTGGTGTATAGCATCGACTGCATTGCCGTGCCCATATACACCATCGCGACCACGGCAACGCAGTTCGACCAGGAGGATACGGATGATCGAGATCAGGGGCGTGAGCAAGAGCTTCGGCAGCACGACCGTGCTGAACGGGGTCGATCTTGACATCCCGCGCAAGAACGTGGTGACGGTGATCGGCCCGTCCGGTTCCGGCAAGTCCACGATGCTGCGCATCCTCGACTTTCTGGAGCGGGCCGACGCCGGCACCATCGATTTCGGCGACGGCGCGGTCGATCTGACCTCGACCAAGTCCGCCGACATCCGCAAGGTCCGCTCGAAGATCGGCTTCGTGTTCCAGAACTACAATCTGTTCCTCAACAAGTCCGCGTTGCAGAACGTGGCCGAAGGACTGATCTACTCGAAGGGCCTCAAGCCCGACGAGGCCCACAGGATCGCCCGCGAGCAGCTGGACCGCGTCGGCCTGGCCGATTTCGCGGACCGGTATCCGAGCACGCTGTCGGGCGGCCAGCAGCAGCGCGTCGGCATCGCCCGCGCGGTGGCGCTCAACCCGGAACTGCTCGTGCTGGACGAGCCAACCTCGGCGCTGGACCCGGAGATGGTCAACGGCGTGCTCGAGGTCATCAAGCAGCTCGGCAAGGACGGCATGACCATGCTGATGGTCACGCACGAGATGCGCTTCGCCCGCGAGGCATCCGACAAGGTGGTGTTCATCGAAGGCGGATCGATCGTCGAGCAGGGGTCGCCGGAGCAGATCTTCGAGCATCCGACCCAGCCTCGCACCGCGGAGTTCCTGTCGTCAGCGAACAACGTGCTGGTCGTCCCGGCGAACGCGTGAGTCGATCCGATCGAACCATCGGATCACCGATCGCGACAGCCGACATCATCCGAACTGGTCATCGTCACACACACTAACAGCCAACCAATCATCAATCCAACCAAACCAAGACAAGATAAACCAGAAGAGAGGGGTTTCATCATGTCCATCAATCACGGCATCGTCCGCAAGACCGTCGCGCTCGTCTCCGCCGCGGCCGCACTGTTCTCGCTCGCCGCATGCGGCTCCACGACCGGCGGCCCCGGCAACGAGTCCGCCTCCGCGCTCGAACAGGTCAAGTCCGCCGGCAAGATCGTGTTCGCGACCGAAGGCACCTACGCGCCGTTCAGCTACCACGACACCAGCACGAACGAGCTGACCGGCTACGACGTCGAGGTCGCCACGGCCATCGCCAAGGAGATCGGCGTCAAGGCCGAGTTCGCCGAGGGCAGCTTCGACTCGCTGCTCGCCGGCGTCGACGCGAAGAAGTACGACACGGTCGCCGACCAGATCAGCGCGACCGACGAACGCAAGCAGAAGTACGACTTCTCCGACCCGTACACCTACTCGTACGGCGTGGTCGTCACCACCAAGGACAACCCGAAGAACGTCTCCTCGTTCGACGACGTCAAGGGCCTCAAGGCCGCCGAAACCGGCACGAGCAACTGGAACAAGACCGCTCAGGAAAAGGGCGCGACGATCGTGCAGGTCAACGACTTCGGCCAGGCCGTCGAGGCGCTGCAGTCCGGCCGCGCCGACGTGACGCTCAACGACGGTCTCGCGGTGCTCGACTACCTCAAGCAGAAGTCCGACGCGAACATCAAGATCGCCGCGAAGACCGAGAAGACCCCGGCCGCACAGCTGCCGTTCCGCAAGGGCAGCGACGATCTGGTCAAGGCCGTGAACGACGCGATCGCCAAGCTGCAGAAGGACGGCACGCTCACCAAGATTTCGGAGAAGTACTTCGGCGAGGACTTCTCGCAGGAGTGATTCATGGCGTAATCGGCCGGCCAGGTACCGCATGACGGGCTTGGCCGGCCGCTTGCGTACAGTACAACCATCCGATACAGGACCAATCAGCAAAGGACGGCGCGATGGACGCACGAGTTTGGGGAATCGTCACGGATTCCTTCATGAAGCTGCTTATCCCGGGATTGACCGTGACCATCCCGCTCACGCTCGTCTCGTTCGCGATCGGCCTGCTGCTGGCGATCGTCGTCGCGCTCGTGCGCGTGGCGAAGGTGCCGGTGCTCTCGCAGATCGCATGGCTGTACATCTGGGTGTTCCGCGGCACGCCGCTGCTGGTGCAGCTGTTCGTGATCTTCTTCGGCCTGCCGTCGATCGGCGTGACGATTCCGGCGTTGCCGTCCGCGGTGATCGCGTTCTCGCTCAACGTGGGCGCGTATGCGGCGGAGACGCTGCGCGGCGCGATTCTCGCCGTGCCGAAGGGGCAGTTCGAGGCTGGCGAGGCGGTGAACATGCCGTATGTGACGATTATGCGGCGCATCATCCTGCCGCAGGCGTTCCGCTCCGCGTTCCCGGCGCTGTTCAACACGTTCATCGGACTGGTCAAGGACACGTCGCTGGCGGCGAACATCACCGTGGTCGAGATGTTCATGTCCGCGCAGCGCGTGGTCGCGATCTACTATGAGCCGCTGGCACTGTACATCGAGGTCGGCCTGATCTACCTGCTGTTCTGCACCGTGCTCACGTGGCTGCAGGGCTACTGCGAGAAGCGGCTCGCGGCGCACTTCTGACGGGGTGTGGACGGCCTGTCCGGGCCGCAACCGACCAACCAATTACGGCGGCCCGCTAACGCGCTAACAAAAACGGGCGGTTGTCCATAGGAACCTATCATTCCTATGGGCAACCGCCCGCAATCGTATGTGCTCGGCCGTCAGGCCCCGGCCGCCGAATCAGCGACCGGTGCCGCCGTAGACGACGGCTTCGATCTGATCGGAATCCAACCCGTACGCGGTGTGCAGCGCGCGCACCGCGTCGTTGAGCTGCTCGAGCGGCACGAGCGCGGCGATACGGATCTCGGACGTCGAGATCATGAGCACGTTGATGCCCTTCTCGCTGAGCGCGGTGAAGAACTTCGCCGCCAAGCCGGAGTGCGTCTTCATGCCGACGCCCACCACGGCCACCTTGCCCACGTTCGTGTCCACGTCGAACGAACGGTAGCCCAGCTCGTCGTGCTTGTCGAGCAGCACATCCTGCACCTGCTTGACGGTCGATTCCGGCACGGTGAACGAGATGTCCGCGGTGCCGACCGACGCGCCGGCCTGCACGATCATGTCCACGTTCACGCCGGCGGAGGCCAGCTCGGTGAACACCTTCGCGGCCATGCCCGGCTCGTTCGGCACGCCGCGCACCGTGGCGAGCGCCTCGGAACGGTCGTGCGCGATGCCGGAGATGACCGGCGCCTCGGGGCCGAGATCGGGGAACAGGTCGCCCATCGACTTGGATTCGTTGTTGCTGTTGTTGTCGCTCATGATTGTCGCCTTACTCGTTCGGGAAAGTCTGTATCGGTTACGTATGACTGAGGTCGGTCGGTGTCGTCAGTCCAGGTTCGGCAGCGTGCGCGGGTCGACGCCGTCCGGCACGACCAGCGTGCCCGGCCGGTGCGAGAAGGAGCTGCGCACGTGCAGCGGCATGTTGAATCGCTGCGCGTACTCGACGCAACGCAGCGCGAGCACCTTGGAACCGCAGCTGGCCATCTCGAGAATCGCGTCGTAGCCGATCACCGGGATGCGCCGCGCAGTCGGCACGATGCGCGGGTCGGCGGTGAAGATGCCGTCCACGTCGGTGTAGATCTCGCAGATGTCCGCGCCGAGCGCGACGGCCAACGCGACGGCGGACGTGTCGGAGCCGCCGCGGCCGAGCGTGGTCGCGTCGCCCTTCGCGTTGATGCCCTGGAAGCCGGCGACGATCGCGACGTCGCCCAGCGACAGCGCGTTCTTGACACGGTCCGGCTTGACGGCCTTGATATGGGCCGCGCCGTAACGCGCGTCGGTGAAGAAGCCGGCCTGCTGACCGGTGAACGAGTGCGCACGGTCGCCTTCGGCGTGGATGGCCATCGCGAGCAGGCTCATGGAGATGCGTTCGCCGGCGGTCATGAGCATGTCCATCTCGCGCTCGGGCGGGTTGGAGTCGATGCTGAGCGCCTGATCGATCAGATCGTCAGTGGTGTCGCCCATCGCGGAGACGACCACGGCGACCTTGTTGCCCTTCTTCTTCGTCTCGACGACGCGCTTGGCCACGCGCTTGATGGAGTCCGTATCGGCGACCGACGAACCGCCGTACTTCTGCACGATGAGAGCCACTGCTGTCCATTCTCTCTAATTTGGCAAGGTTGAAAACTTGCCGCCCATTCTACGTAAGCGGCACGATTATACGGATCGCGACGATCGCCGCGTGGTCGCCCACCCAGCATGCGGACGCCGTGGGATGGCGTGGCGCGAGACCGCGCGGACGCAGCAGTGGCGCGGGTGGCGACTGCGCCGAACCGCGCCGTGTCACGCGGCTCGTGACGCGGCTCGTGACGCGGCTCGTGACGCGGCGCGTCACACCTTGTGCCGCGCACCACGTCACACCTTGTGCCGCGCACCACGTGGCGCAACGCATCGCGCACCGTGTCACGCGCCGTGTCACATCCTGTGTCATACACCGCATCATCGCGTCACTGTACCGAATCACTGCACCGACGCTTGTTGACATATCGTCAACCATCCGGCATACACTGGGTTGCAAACGATCGCAGCCAGCAACGACACCGGCCGCGACTTAAGCCCAAGGAGCGGCAATCATGGCAGAACAAGCGGCACGGGACATGACGCGCGGCGACGCACGCCGCATGCAGATCATCAAAGCGGCGCGCGCGGCATGCCTCGACACCGGATTCGCCAAACTCACCATCAGCGACATCACCGAACGCGCCAACATGACGCGCTCGCTGTTCTACCACTATTTCGCCGACAAGAACGAAGTGGCCGACGCGGTCATCGAAGACGCGATCAACACGATGCTCGCCAAACTCGACCAGTGGAACACCGAACGAGAGATCGGCAACATCGACAAGGCGCTCGACGACATCGTGCGGCTCACCCGCGCGATCATCGCCGACGAAGGACCGTTCAGCGCACGACTGATGCAGACCGGCAACGCCGAGCTGTACATCAAGTTCATCGACCACGCTGCCGACCGGATCGCGGACTACTTCTGCCGCACGACCGTGCGCGAATTCGAGCAGCTGCACGGCATGCCGATCCGCAACACCCACGAGACGTTCTACACGCTGATCGTCGGCCTGATCTCGCTGATACGACTGCATCCGGACACGCCGGACGCGGTCATCAAGCAGGTCGCCGCGCAGACGCTGCACATCGACGGATACATCGGCTGACCGCGCCGGTCACCGATCCGCGACCGGCGTCAGCAACTACAGTCACGGCTCGCCACGGTCGCATCACCGCGATTTCGGACATGCGGTTGTCACCAGATCATCGTCGTGTCACGCGACGTCGATGACAACCTGTGCCGCATGCGACTCCTCGTCGGCGACGCTCAGCACCACCGCATCGCCGGCACGCGCATCCTCCGGCACCTGCACGACCGCGAGCGCCTCGCCGTAGTACGTGCCGGTCTCGCCGGTCACGAAACTGCCGCGGTTGTACGGCGCGGCGCAACCGAATCCGAGCAGTCGGCCGCCGGCCACATGAGCGTGCAGCAGGCCGCGTTCGAGCGGTTTGGCGATGCCGTGATCGTCGGTATAGTGCACGCGCACGAACGCGAGATGACCGGGCGCGACGGCACTGCGCTCGGCGGTCTGACCGCCGTCGATCCGACCGTCCGCAAAACCGTCATTCGTCGTACGATTTCGACCGTCATCCGGCCCGCCGATCTGCCCGCCAACCAACCCGTCAGTCGAACAGCCATCCGGCCCACCGGCAGTATCGGCAGTCAGCCCGTCAATCAAACGGCCGACCGTCTCCGGCATCCAACCGTCAGCCGGCCACTCGACCGCCGCCCGCAGTTCGGTGCGATCGTTCGCACTGCGCAACGACCGCCGTCCGATCTCACGCCCGGCCTCGTCGTAGGCGACCGCTTCGATCACTCCCGTCCGGTACGCGCACACGAACCGCGCCACGCAGTCGTCGCGCAGCACCCGCCGCCCGACCTCGCGACCGTTGACCAGCAGCAGCACCGACGCGGCCCGCGCGTACACCTCCACGTGCGCAAGCCGCCCGTCGCAGCCGTTCCAGCTCCACGACGGCATCGCGTCGGTCATCTTCCACGCGCTCGGCGAATGTCGGTCGTCGGTGTGGTTGACCGGCCGCACCGCGATGTACGGACCGCGGTCGCCGCCCGCCTCGAGCGCGACGCGCGTGTACAGCGCCTCACCGAGCGACCGCCCGGTCAGGTCGAGCCGGCCGGAACCGGCGGTCAGCCAGCCGAACCCGATCCTGAGCGGCGCGTAGTCCTCGTACTCCCACGAGCCGATGCCGGCCTCGCCCATGTAATCCATGCCGGCCCACACGAAGTCGCCGATCACGCGCGGATGCCGTTTGGCGAGCTCGCGGAAGCGGTACGCGTCCTCGCAGAACGTTTCCGAGCCAAGGATGAGCCGGTGCGGGTAGTGCTTGAGATCATGCAGGTAGCGTTCGATGCCGTAGTTGTAGCCGGCGATGTCGAGTTGGGCGAACGCGCCGCGCGTCACCCAGTCGCACGGCGGCAGCACGGCCGCGCGTTTCATGACCCGCGCGCCGAGCAGGACGGTGAGTTTGTTGAAGAACTCGCTGCCGACCAGACGGCGGCGGCCGGGCAGTCTGCCGCGCCGGCGCAGACGTTCGGCCTTCGCGGCCTCTTTCGCGGCTTTGGCGTCCGAGTAGAAGCCGAGGCCGATCGAGCTGAGGAAGTTGAAGAAGATGTTGATGCCGCAGGTGACGGGGCGCGTGGGGTCGAGCCGGTGCAGGTGCTCGGTCATGGCGCGGGCGAGGCGGATGCCGCGCGGTTGTGCGGTTTCGCTGACCTCGTTGCCGATGGAGTACATGACGACACTGGGGTGGTTGCGGTCCTTGGCGACCATGCTCGCGAGGTCGGCGCGCCAGTGGTCGCGGAACTGGTCCACGTAGTCGTGCTGGGTTTTGTGGATGTACCAGTGGTCGATGTACTCGTCCATGACGAGCATGCCGAGCCGGTCGGCGGCGGCGAGCAGGGCCTTCGAGCAGGGGTTGTGGGCGGAGCGGATCGCGTTGTAGCCGGCGCGTTTGAGCAGGGCGACCTTGCGTTCCTCGGCGTCCGGGTAGGCGCACGCGCCGAGGACGCCGTTGTCGTGGTGGACGCACGCGCCTTGGATGATGACGCGTTGGCCGTTGATTTGGAAGCCGCGGTCGTCCCAAGTGAGGGTGCGAATGCCGAAGGTGACGGCGGCTTCGTCGGAGGTGGGGTTGGTGTCATCCGGGTCGGCGGCTGCCGATTCGTAGCGGATACGGGCGATGTAGAGGTTCGGCTCATCCGGCGACCACAGGCGTGGGTTGGGAATGGCGAGGTCGATGACGGCGGGACTTTCGACGGATGAGACGACAGTGCCGTTGGAGGGTGTGACGCTCCCCCAGGAGGGTGTCTAATTGTTTGTGTATGGGCTGCCATTCTGGAAGGATTGAATGATGGTGACCTTGAAGAACGACGATGTGGTCGAGGGGCGTGGCGATGGCGGCGCTGCCG
>NZ_JBKEWJ010000013.1:0-93483 GCF_056357555.1 Bifidobacterium sp. LH_230 | reverse complement strand
GCGCTTTTTGGTTGTTTGTTTATCTTGGTCGAAAACATCCTACCCAGGAAGCGCTCTTCTCTTACTCCCTCAACGGCTCAACGACGAACCCACACCCACGAAAACAACACAAGCGCCACTTTAATCGGTAATGCATCGAACACCCCTAAAACACTGCCCAGAGCATGGAACCGATATCTGCGAATATCGCAGACTGGAAAACGCTGAAAGCAGAGATGGAGGCTGGACTCATCAGCAAAAACAAGGCGGACAAATTCCACCAGAAATACAGGCATGAGAGAGTTGGCCAGCCGATGCTATTGAAGAAAGCGCTGAAACCCTTAGATCTCCAGCAACCTCCCCCGAAAATTGCAAGAGGCATGGTTCCCACCAACAGCTACGTAGTGCTGAAACAACCCAGTCAAATAATCTGTAAGCCATCACCCGTAGAGCAGGATTAACTATGACCACCATTACACATTCACCATATGATCCGAAATGGATAGCTCTTCAGCGAGAAGCAAGCTTATCCGGGCGAATGCTCTCTCTCGGACTGAATGCGCTCCGCCACGCGGACTTCATCGCCCAGGAACTGTATTACACAGGATTTTTCAATATCACAATAGCCCTCGAAAGGGTCTACAAACTCATCCTCGAATCGCACGAGTACAGCATCACCGGTAAATTCCTCACTGACGGAGAACTATCACAAAAGGGTCATGACCTCTCTGAGCTTTACAAGAACTCGGTCTCATTGACGCACCCACTAACCAACGAAACATGTAATGACAGCCCAGTACCTGATGAAGAACTCAATCAAGTATTGACTTTCCTGACCGATTTCGCCAAGAAAGATCGATATTTTAATTTCGTTCCATTGGGCAAAAAAGGAGCAGCAGATCCCATCGCCAGATGGTACAGAATTGTGTTCCAACGGCATGGGCAGCTACCCCTCACGCAAATTCAGCAAAGCGCTTTGGACAAGGCGCAAGCATTAGATAATCGACCCGATCGCCTAGACGATATCCATTATTTCGACGAGAAAGGCAACAGCCTCGAATCACATGAACAATGCATGAATGCGATATTCCAAGCAGAGCATGTTCAGCGGGAAGGGACCTTAATCCTTTTCAAAATCGCGAAATCAGCCGCCCACCATCTTTGCGCATACTCCAATCTTTATGACCCGCAAACACGAACACGCATTTTAGCCGCCAACAACCAACCGGGTTCCTGGGAACAAATCGAACGGCAAATGAATATTCGCCGATCCCTTCGTCTACCTAATTTTGCAGAATCTTTCGAAGAATTCCAGCAATCCGAAGAAGACTATCTACGCGGGATTGACTCCCAACAAATAGATCGACACATCCATCCCCGCACCGCTTAAGCATCCCTCCGCTACATTAGTTGCCATATAATTACATTAGTTTGCCTTAAAAATTACATTAGTTGGGAGACGGCAGATGATCTACGGCACCGCTGAGATGATCGACAAGGTGCGTCGCCTGCTGGCGGACGTCGAGACCGAGGTCGTAGAGTACAAGTCAGCGAAGAACAACTTCGATTCCGACGATCTGGGCAAGTACTTCTCCGCGTTAAGCAACGAGGCCAACCTACGGCATGCGGACGCAGGGTGGCTGCTGTTCGGCGTACGCAACGACAGGACCATTTGCGGCACCGGATACCGCAAGGAAAGCCATGTTCCCAGTATCGGGCTGCGGAACCTCAAACGAGAGATCACGCTCAACACCAACAACGGCATGACGTTTGAGGAGATCTACGAGCTTGAGATGGATGGGCATCGTGTCATCGTGTTCCAGATCCCGCCCGCCACGTTCGCCACGCCAACCACATGGCACGGCATCCC
This sequence comes from Bifidobacterium sp. LH_230, assembly GCF_056357555.1. Taxonomy (NCBI): domain Bacteria; kingdom Bacillati; phylum Actinomycetota; class Actinomycetes; order Bifidobacteriales; family Bifidobacteriaceae; genus Bifidobacterium; species Bifidobacterium sp. LH_230. The sequence goes on along the minus strand of NZ_JBKEWJ010000013.1, from coordinate 91,634 downwards.
CTGGTCGAGGGAGAACGAGTCACTGGTACAGATGCCGCAGTTCAAACTCGAAGCCATATATAGTCAGTCGCGACCCGACTGGTCACGCCAGATTGCCTACGACGCCACCATTGACGACCTCGACCCGGATGCGATACGGTTCGCATGCGACGAGTATGTCAAGAAATACGCACCCACGCAAAAGGCGGCCGAGAACCTGTCCGACGAAGAGATCCTGGCGAAGATCGGCTTGCTGATACACGATCACGTCACCAATGCGGCACTCGTGCTGCTTGGCAAGTCCGAGTCCACCGTCTTCCTCGGCGGCGTTGGACCGCGCATCACATGGACGTTGTACACCTCGAGCGACGAGGTCTCCTCATATGAGCACTTTGAACCGCCATTCCTGTTGCAAGTGGACAAGGTCTTGGCCAAGATACGCAACGAGAAGTACCGGTTCTTCACCGACCCCAGCACGCTGTTCCCGGAAGTCGCGCAACGTTACAGCCCCGAGATTATCCGAGAGCTGCTGCACAACGCGATCGCCCATCAGGATTACCGGCTTTCCGGGAAAATCAACGTTCTCGAATACGAGGATCATCTGGTCTTCCTCAACGAAGGCTCTTTTATCCCCGGCAGCATCGACGCGGCTCTGGCTCCCGGCTACAAACCCCCTTACTACCGCAATGCTCTGCTGGCAAAGGCCATGAGCAAGGTCGGCATGATCGATCAGAACGCGATCGGCATCCGCAGTGTCTTCGACATCCAACGCGAACGCCGTCTGCCGCTGCCCACTTACGATCTCTCGCAGCCCTCGCGTGTATCGGTCACAATATTCGGCACCATCATCGACGAAAAGTACTCGCAGCTTCTGGCGACATACCCTGATTTGGACCTGCAAAGCGTGGTACTGCTCGACATGGTGCAGAAAGAACAGCCCATTACCAAGGATCAAGCCAAAGATCTGCGTTCACGGGGTTTGGTGGAAGGCCGCTATCCAAGACTCACCATCTCATCATCCGTGGCGAAGGCCCTCGGTAAGCAGAAGGAATACGTTCGCAGCAAAGGACTGGATAACCAAATCTGTAAGGCGCTCATCCTTCAATTGCTCGGCTCGCGACCATCCACAAGAATCGAAATCCTCACGGCAATCAGGCACGCCTTGCCGGCAGGACTGTCCGAGCAGCAGCAGGCCAATAAGGTCAGTTATCTGTTGCAGACCTTGCGCAAGCAGGGGAAAATCCGCTCCGACGGAGCAACCTCGTCAGCCAAATGGCATATACGACAGGACTCATGAGTCCCAGTCGACTAATGTAATTCCACCAGAATTACATTAGTCGATAACTTTTTATATTAGTTTGATGCAAAAATTACATTAGTTGGTATACCGGTTGAGGCATCATCACTTCCCTCGACTGCAAGGCGGGTGCACAACGACTTCAGTAAGATGGTTGAAAGCTCCGGCATATGCTCGACCTTTCCCCAGATCCACCGTAACAAAAAAGTGACGAACGAATCCAAACCAGCCGAAAACGCGTGATTCAACACCAGATGGAAGCCAGGCGAACACAGGCAAAACCGATCATCATGACCCAAACCCGCAACGCCGGCAGAGTTCAACTCCCCCCCCACTCGCACGCAGGGATGAAAGCCCCGAACCGTTGAAATACCAACGGTTCGGGGCTTTCCTGTATCTACCGGGAAGTGAGAAACCCCACGTAAAACCCCACAATCTCTATTGAACTAGCTGATGTCGGCCAGTGTCGTGTCGATTCGGTCGGCCACGTTATCCAGGTCATCGTCAAAGAGATCGGCGTATACGTCCAAGGTCATGGCCGCGCTCGAATGGCCCAGCATCCGCTGGACGGCCTTCACGTTCGCGCCGCTGTGCACGGCGATCGATGCGGCGGTGTGCCGCAGGTCGCGGCAGGTCAGCGGTGGGACGCCGGACTGTTCGACGGCCGTCTTGTACCAGCAGCGGTGATCCAACGTCTGGGGATACACAAAACCGCCCGTAGGAGCCTCGAACACGAGCCAGCCCGCATGCTTGATAGACAAAAACGCGCGTATTATCTACACCTGTCGCACGTGGACATTGTTTGAGTCGGGAGAGCGGGCCGGTTCTGTCATACATGGGAATTAAGGAGGATTTTACGGGCAGTGTGTCGTGATTTGTGGTCACACATCACAGGATTAAGCAATTTCAAGGATTACATGACAACAAAACAGCCACACAATCCGGAAAAACCGAGTTTCAAACTAAGCGTGACAACCAGACAGCATCACGATCCCCGCAATACCAACACTCTCCATACAGCATCCCGCGCACGGCCGCGGGAGACCTGTCACGCCCGCGCAAAATTACCTGTTTCGGCCATAGCCTGACACGATATTCAGCCACGCCCGACATGTAATCGTGCACAACAGTAAAGCGTGACAAAAACAAAGTCCAAAAACACCGCACACCCACAACCCATCGAAACCTCCAGCACTTTGGAGGATGCAATGCAATAGGCCCCCTATGCGACAGCTCGCCCACAACCACGGACAGACCGCTCCACGTCGTGCCACTCGCACCTTGTTCACAAACAGACCCGCTGTTTGCTGCAACATCCCGGCAAGGGGAGGTTGAGAACAAAAAAACACAACAGTCGCAGTCCGAAAAGCACTAGTACTCTGTCGGACTTAATGTGATGGGTTTGACGCTCCCCCAGTCGGCTTCGCCGACAGCGTCCCGCAATTGCGGACGACCTACGGCCGCGCTCTGCCGGCTCGCTGTCGCTCGCACCTCACCTACAAACGCCGCCAGCGTTTGCTTCACGGCTCGACCCTCAGCCGAGGAGGCCGAGAATAACAATGCGTCAATTTAAGCCCGACAAAACACTATCGCCCGCGCAATTCATGCAGCCACGCCCCAGATCAATCGGACGCGACTTCGGCAGCATAACGCGTGCCCAAAACCGTACGCGCCAACTGCGAGACAATGGGACATACGAACCACCCGAACCGATTACGGCCGTATGATTCGGTGGTAACGGACAACCCGACGGCACAGCCAGTCCGGCCAAAACCCGTACCGAGGAGGGCAAACATGGCATCACTGAACGGCAAACGCATACTCATCATTGGCGGAACGTCGGGATTTGGCCTGGAGATCGCGCGGCGGGCGCTTGCAGAAGGAGCACAGGTCACGGCGATCGGCCGGTCGCCCGAGCATGTCGCGGCCGCCAAGTCGACGCTCAGCCAACTCGGATCGGCTGATGTGACCGCTTTGGATGCGACGGACGCGCATCAGCTTGACGAGTTTGCCGGGACGCATGCACCGTTCGATCATGTGGTATCGATGATGGGCGGCGCGATGGGCGGCGGATTTCTTGATACCAGCGTGGATGACGTACGCGCCGCGGTGGATGGCAAATATCTCGTCGCGTTGCGGATTGCGCGCACGATGCTGCCGAGCATCTCGGACGGCGGATCGCTGACGTTGACTGCGGGTTCCGGCGGACGACCATACAACGCATCCGGCGCGGTGCTGGGCAATCAGGCGGTGGAAACGCTCGTGCAGGGGCTGGCCATCGAATCGGCGCCGCGCGTGCGCGTGAACGCGGTGGCACCGTGGTGGACGCCGACCGGCCTGTGGCGCGGGATGTCGGCGGATCAGCTGCAGAAGCAGGCCGCGCAGATGGCCGCAGCCAATCCACTCAAACGCCTCGGCACGACCGGCGAAGTGGCGGACGCCTATCTGTTCCTGATGCGCAACGGCTTCATGAACGCCGAAACCATCCACGTCGACGGCGGCATCAGCGCCCTGTAGCGGCCCGGCCGACAGACATCCGCCCACCCCGCCCCAGCCACGCAAGATGCCCCTTGTCGCAATATACTGAAGGCACATCATCGCCCCGCCAATCGGAAAGGCATGTCAATGGCGCAACAATCCGAGACGCACTATCAGCTCACCATCACCGCGGATTCAGCCCTGTCGACAGATCCCACATTCGATCTCAACAATCTGGGTCTCGGCGATCAGTACAAGCCGGTCGACGTCAAGTTCATCCCCGCGGCCGACCCGAACCATCCGATCAAGCGCCAGCGCAACAAAAACGAACGCGGCATCGCCTGCCAGACATTGCCGCGTCTGGCCTGCCAGATCTTTGAGCATCAGCTCATCGCGTTGCCGCCGGAAGAACTCACGAACTTTCCGATATGCAGATACTCGTTGGACGGCCCCACGTTCCGCGGCATCTATCCCAGCGAAGACGATTTTCGACAGCACTGCAAAAACTCACTGGAATTCGCCCGCTACCGGCACGATACCGTGCAATGGTTCATGTACTGCTGGAACCTGTTCACCCCGATAGTGTTCGTTCAGGAATGCCTTAAGCGGTTCGGCTCCCCGGGAGATTCCTTCGTACTGGCGTACCGGCGCAAGATGCCGCAGGAGAAAGCGCCGCAAGCGGAAACCCCGTCCGAGCAATCAGTACCGGAGCCCGCGGACGGCCAATCGTCGTATCAGGATTCGCAGAACTATAGGAATCCGTATTCCTGCGAGCTGCTTCGCTCGAGGAACATCATCTTCCGCGGGGCTCCCGGCACCGGCAAATCGTATCTCGCCAAGCAGATCGCCGCGGACATCGTCAGCGACGGTGAATGCGGTGATTGGGATTCGCTGTCCGGCGAACAACGGAGCCGAGTCGGATTCGTGCAGTTCCATCCCAGCTACGACTACACCGATTTCATCGAAGGTCTGCGCCCGATCACCGCAGACGACAGCAGCATCGGATTCACCGTGCGCGACGGCATCTTCACACGATTCCTCGACGCAGCCAAAACCAATGCGGAACGGTCGCGCAAAACCGCTGCCGAACTCAGCCGGGAGGCGACGGCACGCAAGAAGATCGACACTTATTTCCAGAATCTTGACGACGACCGGCAGTTCACGCTGCCGCGCGGCAACGTATTCACCGTAAGCGACGTCACCGAGTCGGCCATCACCATATCCGCGCCCAATAACGCGAAATCCGGCAAGATCATCATCCCGATGGCCGATATGATCGCTCTTCTCGAAGCGGACACCGATTTCCATAAAGGCTCCGAAGCCGTCGCATACCTCGGGCATACATGGCGAACGCAAGCGGACTCCTATCTGTTCGTCCTCGCCACCGACATTCGCAAGCAGACCGGCCATCTGCAGCAGACCGTCGATCATGAATCGCTTAAGCCGTACGTATTCATCATCGACGAGATCAACCGCGGCGAGATCTCCAAGATCTTCGGAGAACTGTTCTTCTCCCTCGACCCCGGCTATCGCGGCACGGCGGGAACCGTGACGACCCAGTACGGGCACACGCTGTACGTTCCTGAGAACGTATACATCATCGGCACCATGAACGATATCGACCGATCGGTGGACAGTTTCGACTTCGCCATGCGCCGCCGGTTCCGGTTCATCGAAATCAAGGCACAGGATCAGCTGGATATGCTCGACATCCTCGGCGGGCTGAAAGACGAGGCCGTGGAACGCATGACGGCCCTGAACCAAGCCATTTCAAACGTCGACGGACTGAACGACGACTATCATGTCGGCCCGGCGTACTTCCTCAAGGTGCGCGCGACCCGCCCCGGAGAGGACGAGTTCAGCGAGCTTTGGGAAGACTATCTGCAGCCGCTGCTGCATGACTACGTTCGCGGCATGGTCGACGAGGACTCCATCATGAATACGTTCGCGCAAGCATATCAATATCGCGGACATCAGACCGCTCCCAACCAGAACGAAGGCGGCGACAATGCCGACGGTTCGGATCAGTGATAACACCAGCGTTGCCGCCGAACGTCTGCAAGACGTACGGCATGTCGTCGGCCAGATCGCGAACGCAACGACATCGCAGCTTGCGCATGACGGCGTGATGCTGTTCCCGCGGGCAGTCCGGGAATCGGAGGACCTGTCCGCGGACCAGATGATACTGTGCCGCGACGGCAACGGCTACCGGACCGGCAACATGATGGGATACGTGGGCAACGGGCCGGAGCTGCTGGTCATACAGTCGCGGTTTTCGCAGGACGGGCATGACTATTTCCTGCAGTATCTGATGCAGCGCGTGCTGGGCATGCCCAACCTGTTCGACCTGAGCATCTCGGCCGACGAGGAAACGCGGCTGTTCATGTTCCAGATCTTTCTCTTCCCGTTCTATCTGCGGGACGCCATGCGCAAAGGGCCGTTCCGCGAGTACATTCACCGGGAACGCAACGACGCCAACGTTCACGGGCGGATCGACGTGGACCGCCACGTCCGGCACAACGTTCCCTTCACCGGGCGTATCGCGTACTCGTTACGGGAATTTTCCGGCGACAATCCGGTGATGGAGCTCATCCGGCACACCGCGGAATACATCGCGGCACAACCGTACGGGGCGGCGGTACTGCATGACGTCAGGGACGAGATGCGCATGGTTGCCGAGGCCACGCCGTCCTATCGGCCAGCGGATCGGGACCGCATCCTCGGCCGCAACATGCGTGCTCCCGTCAGGCACGCGTTCTACTCCGAATACCGCGCGTTGCAGCAGCTGTGCATCATGATCCTCGGTCATCGCCGGCACGGCATCGGCGGCAACGGGCGGCACATTCACGGCGTGATCTTCGACGGCGCATGGCTGTGGGAAGAATACGTGAACCTGCTGGTCGGAGACCTCTTCCACCACCCGCGCAACAAAAGCCGCGCCGGCGGGCAGCGGCTTTTCGACGGCGGCAACGGGTTGATCTACCCTGATTTCATTGGCCGGGACGCCAGATGCCGCGTTATTGCCGACGCCAAATACAAGCCGGCCGGCAATATCCACAATCGCGACTACCTGCAGATTCTGGCATATATGTATCGGTTCGATGCCCGGCGGGGGTTCTTCTTCTATCCGGACGCCGACCCTGACTCCGATGGCGCGACAAGCGCGACGTTGCACCTGATGTCAGGGACCACGTTCGATGGCGATGTTCGCCGTCGGGACGAGGGCATTTGCGTCGTCAAGCATGGCTGCGTCATTGCGCAGGGCGCATCGGACTATGAACAATATGCTGCTGACATGCGCGGGAACGAGCGGATATTCCGCGAATCGCTTGCCGCGATGATGCGCCGATGATGTGAGTGCGGGCTTCGGGCGCGAGCGCGGGGGTTGACGCGGGACGCTGCGCGACGCGTCACGCGGCCTTGCGGGCGAGTTGGACGGCGGTGCCGGATGCGGTGACCATGAGCATCGAGCCGTCGGCGCCGAGCACCTCGTAATCGACGTCCACACCGATCACGGCATGCGCGCCGAGCGCCTCCGCACGCTGCTGCATCTCGGCGATCGCCTCGTTGCGGGCGTTCAGCAGCTCCTCCTCATACCCTTGGCTGCGGCCGCCGAACATGTTGCGGAAGCTTGCGCCAATATCCTTGAGCATGTTTACGCCGGCAACGACCTCGCCGAACACGATGCCCTGATAGTTCGTGACCGTGTATCCGTCGACGGACGGCGTGGTGGTGACCAGAATCATGTGCGATCCCCTTTGCTCGAGTTGCGCGGTCGAATCAGGACGACCGCTTTCAACGGTTTCATTCTACTGTCATATGGGTTGCGTCGAGCCGTACGACGCGGGCGCCGAGTGCGCGCGGCCGGCCGATCCGACCCCACAACCCGCCTATCACACGCTCACGATGTCCGCGCCGAACGGCCACAGCGCCAGCTTGGCCATCTTGAACGACTGGATGCCGAACGGGATGCCGATGATCGTGATGCAATTCGCCAGGCCTGCACCGACATACCCGAGCGCCATCCACCAGCCGACGAAGATCACCCACAGGATGTTCACGAGCGTGGAACCGACCCCGCCGCCGTACGTCACCGTCTGTCCGAACGGCGTCAACGTGAGCGCCGCCATTTTGAACGCCTGCAGTCCCAGCGGAATGCCGATGATCGTCACACACAACACGAGGCCGATGATCGCCCAGCTGAGCGAAAGGAACAGACCGCCAAGAATCAGCCACAGGATATTACCTAAAAGTCTCATGCCTCCATCATGGCATGTCTGTGCGGCCGACGCCCTCAGGGAAACCACTGATTCATCCCTGATTCAGGTCGGGAAGGACTGGCGGGGGCTGGAGCGCCCGTAACTCAGACGAACGAATATCAGTTTGACGATCGAGAGGCCGATTCGATGCTTTGCCGGGGTCAGTTTGACGATTGAGAGGCTGCTCATTGGCGTGGCTGGCACTTTGGCATGTCAATTTTCAACGTTTTCAGACCGGAATGGCGCGTATTCGCACCAGACGCAGCCTCTCAATCGTCAAACTGACCCCGGCAAAAGCCAATAACAACCTCTCGATCGTCAAACTGCCTCACACACGCAGCACCCCATGATACAGGATCTTCCAGCCCCGGTACCGCCTTTTCTACAGCCGCTGCGCGTTGTCGATGAGCGCGGCCTTGAGGTCGGACTCGATCTGGCGCATCTTCACCTGCGCGGCCTCGCGGTTCGCCTTGCCTTCCTTCTGGATCTGCACGGTCTCGCGCAACGTGGCGATCAGCTCGGAGTTGATCTTCTCGAGCGTGTCGATCTCGATCACCGAGCGCTGGTTCGCCTTCTCCGCATCCACCGCGCCCTTGTGCAACGCCTCGGCGTTGCGCGAGAGCAGCTTGTTGGTCACGTCGTCAGCCTTGTTCTGCAAATCGAGCGCCTGCCGCTGGTTCGACAGGCCGAGCGCGATCACCATCTGCGACTTCCACACTGGGATCGTGGTGGAGATGGTCGTGTCGATCTTGTCGACGATGGTCTGGTCGGCGTTCTGGATGATCTTGATCTGCGGCGCGGTCTGCAGCGTGACGACGCTCACGCGGTCGAGGTCGTCGAGCCGCTTGGCGAACCGGTCGAGCTTCGATTTGAAGTCCTTGAGCACCTGCGCCTGCATCGCGTCGCCGCTGTTCGCCGCCTCGGTCTCCAAAGCCGGCAGCTGGTTCGCGTTGAAGTCGGCGAGCGCCTTCTTGCCGGCGAGCACGGTGAGTTTGAGCGAGCGGTACTGCTGCGCGTTCTGGTCGTACATGGTGTTGTACATGGCGATGTCGGCGACGAGTTTGGCTTGCGCCTTCTCGAGTTTGGTGATGATTTCGTCGATCTGCGCGTCGACTTTCTGGTAGCGGCGACGCAGTTTATCGATGGAGACGGCGACCTGCCCGATGATCGGGATCTTGCGGAAGCCGCCGAGTTCGGCCTCGTCGATGGTGGTGAGCATGGTCGCGAGCAGGTCGCCGGCCTCGCCGGTGTCCTTGGACCGCGTTTCGGAGAGGATTTCGTCGGCGAACGTGGAGGTGGCGCGCTGCACGTCCTTGCCGTACGACGATTCGATGCCGTCGCGCGTCAGGTCGATGTTGCCGGCGAGTTGGGCGATCTGCTGCTGGTCGGCCGGCGGGAGTTTGGCGATCTGTTCGTCCGGCGTGAGCGCGGCTTCGGCCTTGGCCTGGTCGGCGGTGGGGACGACCGCGGCCGGATCGGCTGTGTCGACGGTCGGCGCAGTGACGGCGTTGTTGCCGCCGGCGAGATCGGCGAGGGTGAGTTGCTTGGTCATGGGTGATTCCTTTCCGTTGAAGATGTTGGATCGCATCGGGTGATCGTGATGTTGCTGCGTTGGTCGTGCCGTTACCCGCGGGTCGAGTCAAGCAGCTTGATGATGCCCTGCATCGCCATGTTGTTGGGCAGTTCGGTGACAGCGGTGATCTGGTCGAGCGTGCCGGGCACGTTGAACCGCTTGATGGAGTCCGTGCCGGCGAAGTTGGCTGCGCGGAAGCCGTGACGCTCCCACGCGAGTTTCTGCACGTCCGCGGATTTCAGGAGCTGCATCAGCTTCGCACCCTTGTCGTCGAGCGCGATCAGGGTGTGCGTGCTCCACACGGTCGGCGTGGGGTAGACGATCACCACGTCGTCCTTGATCTGCTTGAACGCATCCGGCTGGTTGACCGCGAGGTCGAGCAGCTGCGATTCGTAACCGATCATCATGGGTTTGGAGCCGACGCCGAGCGTCAAAAACTGGTTGAAGCTGTCTTCCGAACTGGTTTCCATCCAACCGGATTTCGCGAAGATCGCGCGGATCTTGTCCGCGTCGCGCGACACCGATTCGATGGTGGCCGGCTGACCGCCGTTGAGCACGGTCGCGACGAGCGCCGCGTATTCGTTGCCGGAATTGGACTTAACCGGATCGGTCGAATCGATGCGGAACTGTCCGTAGCCGTTCTGGTAGCCGACGTCGGCCCACGTCTTGTTGCCCACCATCGCGTCGACGGCCTTGGCCATGTCCATGTGGTACACGCCCGCGCCGTCCTTGCTCATGATGCCGCTGCCGACGAGCGCGTCGGCGACGGTCTTGTGCGTGTAGATCACGATCGGCGAGTTGAACACGATGTCGGAATTCGACGTGTCCACGCCCTTGGCCTTGCCGTATTCGACGGCCGCGCGCGACGACGGGAACAGATAGTCCATGCCGGCCCGGTCGGCGTCCATCATGGCAAGCGATCCGGCCTTGCGATAGTTGACTTTGAGTCCGGATTGTTCCGCGAGTTTGGCGAACTGATCGTCGTCGAACAGGCCGATTTTCTCGCCGCCGAGATAGCCGTTGATGTCCTGGATTTCGACCGGCTTGGGCTGGGCCTGTCGCCAGACGATCGTGCCGAGGATCACGATGACGACCACGACCAGCGATACGAGTCCGATGATTTTCGATTTCGTGAGTTTCATTGCACGCTTCCTCCCGGTTCGCCGCCGTCCGCTGTGCTCTTGTCATCCCGGTCGAGGCCGGCACTCATCCCGTCATCTCGACCGGAGCGAACGGCCTCTCTGCCATCACCTCGACCGAAGTCGCCGGCCCTCTTGTCATCTCGACCGGAGCGAAGCGGAGTGGAGAGATCTTCCGAGGCCGGAGCGCCGTGAAGATTTCTCGACTCGCTACGCTCGCTCGAAATGACAGGAGAAGTGAGGTACTCGTCAGGCACGACGGGGGCAGAAGTACGCACGCCCGAAACGGCAGAAGAGACAGAACGCTCGCTCGAAATGACAGGAACGGCAGAACGTTCGCCGGACCCGCCGCCGTTCTGGCCGGAGTCCGGTTCTTCCACCGAGTAGCCGTCCATGCTGGCGAGGCGCTGAATCGCTTCGGAATCGGCCGCAATGCCGAGCGTTTTGGCCGACACCGCGCGCGACAGCTCCCCGGCCGCCGTGCGTTCCAGCACCTGAAGCGCTTCAACCGTCTCGCGCTGGGCGACCGGCAGCTGGTCGCGCGCCCCGGACCGCTCCACATCAACGTACGACTTCAGCAGTTTGAACGTCTGCTCGCCGTACACGTTCGTATAGTGCCGCAACGTCGCGTACGCGCTCGTGTCCGTGGTCACGTACCGCGTCAGATCACGCGTCGCGGCGATGAAATCATCGGCCTCGCGCCGCACCTGCGGGTCGCCGATCTGCCCGGCGAGCATGCTGATGCGGTTCAGCATCGCGTTTGCGTCGTCGATCGCGGCCGCGGCCTTCTGCCCGTTCGGCAGCGCGGACACGACGATCTTGCCGAGCCGGCGCTCCGGCTGCAGCAGCGTCGAGCCGGCGATGTATCCGCCCACCGCGCACACCACGCCGAGCGCCATTCCCAGCAGACCGCCGCCGGCTAGCCAGAACGCGAGGCCGGCCAGCCCCAGTCCGATCACGAACCCAGCAATCACACCGATCATTGGATGCTCCTCCGACGGCGCGATCGACTGTTGCGGACACGGACCTCGGTCTCTCCCCCAGTCAGTCTTCGACTGACAGCCCCCTCATCGGAGGGGGCCGAGCATAGCAGCCAGAATATCCCGATCATCAGTTGAAGCCCTTAACCTGGCGGAAGACAGCGGCGAGATTGCCGTCGCGGCCGTCGAACACCTTCGCGTTGCTCAAGCTCGCCAGTTCGTTGAGCTGGTCGGGGTCGGCGTCGCCGAACATGATCGAGAAGATCGGCACATCCTGTCCGCGCGAACGGTATTCGTCGGTGAAGTAGCTCTTGTCGCTGGTGTCGGACTGGCCGTCGGTCATGAGCACGATCGCGGTCGTGTAGTTGCTCAGGTTCTCCGGCAGCATGCCGAGCGCGGAGTTCAGTCCGTCGTAGATGTTCGTGCCGCCGGTCGCCTCGGTGTTTTCCGCGCGCGAGAGCAGTTCGCCGGTGTTCGTGCCGTTGACGCGCGTCGCGTTTTCGGCGGTGGACGAGAACGGGATGAGGATATTCACGTCGCCGTCCGACGGCTCGATGTGCGACTGCTTCGCCTCGTTGGGGTCGAGTGCGGCCTTGAGCCCGCCGACCACGCCGTCCTTTCCGTCGCCGCTCATCGAACCGGAGTAGTCGACGACCCAGATCGTGTAGCTCGGTTTGCGCAGCTTGGTCTGGTAAACGTTAAGCGCTTCACTAATCACGTCCGCCGATGGCAGTGCGATCGTTTTCAGAGCATCGGCGCTCGTGTTCACGCCCCACTCGGCACGGAACGATTGTTTGACATCGTTGTCGCCGCCGAACGCAAGCGTGCCGCCAAGTCCGGTGCGTCGGCCGGCGCGCTCGAACAGCAGCTTGGATTCTTTGGAACTCAGGGCTTTTTGGAACTTGGCAAACGACGAGTCAAGGTTCTGCCCGCGGTCGACGTAGCCGAGCGGCGAATCGGATACGGCGATGCCGTCGGCCGGGTAGATCGTCAGCAGCGGATCGTGACCGTTCTTCGTGAGCTGTTTGTCGGCCTGGATGACCAATGATTCGTAGTTGACCATCGAATCGAACCGTTCGGGATTCGCAACGACCATGTCCTTGAGCCAGTCGGACGAGCCGGACGAACGGTCGACGCCCTTGAGCAGCGCGGCCACCTGATTGGTAAGCTTTGCATCACTGAGATCGTTGGCAGTGAGCGGCTCGTCGCGGCCGGTGAGCGCGGTCATGAACGCAAGGTAGGCGGACGCGCCGGAGTTCGACTGCGTGGCCGAGGTCATCGAGAACTTGAGTTTGCCGGACGATACCGCGGAGAGAATATCCGCCGTCTTAACCGGTTGCGTCTTGCCGGACGAATCTGCCCAGCCGAGCTGTTCGGCCTTGGACTTGGCGATGCCGAACACGATCGGCGTGGTGGATGTGCTGGTCGCGTCCTTGACGATGTGCTTGGTGTCGCCCATCGAAATCCACATCGACGACGCCGGCCAGACCGCATCATAGTTGCCGCCGCCGTTCTCGAGCGCTGACATGATATCGAGCGAACCCATGTAGTTCATGGTGACGGCTACGCCGGAATCGTCAACCGCCTGCTGAATCGCTTCAGCTACTTCCTTGTTCTCCGACCCGGACGCGATGTTGAGCGTCGCCTCGGCCTTGCCCTTCGCCGGAGTGAACGACTGCGTCTTGCCCGGGTCCGCGTTGCCGCCGCTGCCCGGCATCGAGCACGCGGCAAGCATCGTCAGCGAAGCCACGATCGCCACGGCCGCCGTCACCGTCCGCCGTACCGCAGATCGCACCGAGACGAATCGAGCTGCGCGCAGTTCCCTGTTACGATCGCCGCGAACCGCCAGCCGATCGATCACACTACGAACACCGCCCCCACCCTGACGGCCGCACTGCGTGGAGGCCGCCGCGTCACGGCCTGTTTCACGAAGCGTTTCACACACTACGTTGTTGCGAGAACCCTTGGATGTTCCACTCATACATCCATTGTCGAATACCGTTCCATCACGGCAACCGACAACACCTGAACGCATGGTGAACAGTACATTACGTTTCGTCGCCAGCAACGTTGCTGCGTATGATCGCTACCGCCGCATCCCGCGTGACATATGCACCGGCGAACCGCAACAGACACCCCGGCAAACCCACGTAACAGGCCCCGTCAGCCCGCGTAACAGCCGCCCGGCAACCTGCGGCGCAACGACCGCACATACATTCTCGATTGCGCCAATCTCCGTCCACGTCTCTTGCGTGATATTCGTGCTAGCAGCCATCCGATACCATCCCAAACATCACGTCAACAGCCCCCTGCGTGATATTCGGGATAGCAAATCCCTGATACTATCCAAAACATCACGCCAATCGAACCCCTTGCGTGACATTGCGGCTAGCATCTGCGGCATACTCGCCAAAACATCACGCTAACACGGCCTCTCGCGTGATGTTGCGGATAGCATCTGCGCCGCACTATCCAAAACATCACGCAAACTCCCCGCTCCGCGTGACATTTGGGATAGCAGCCGTCCGATACCATCCACAACATCACGCAAGTCGACGCAAAACGGCAATCGGCGTCGGCGCGCTCCCCGTCACGGCCTCGACACACCACAATCTCAGCGCACTAGGAACACCATCGCGAGGATCATCGCGAAACCGGCGAAATCGGCCGGCGCGAACACCTCGCCCGTCCACGCGACCGACGTGATCGTCGCGGCGACCGGCTCGCTCGTGCCGAGCATCGTCGCACGCATCGACCCCACGCGCATCATCCCGGCCAGAAATAGCCCGAACGCACCGAACGTGCCGATCACCACCGTGTACACCATCAGCAGCCAGCCGAACCAGTCCAACGCCGGCGCGCTCGCCCACGGCCGCACCACCGGCAGCAGCACCAGCCCAGAGATCACGAACATGATCCCGTTCACCGTCATGTTGCCCCACCGCGCGATCAGCCGGATCGGCAGAATCGACATCGCCGCGGTCGCGCCCGCGTTCACCAGTCCCCAAATCAGGCCGATCGCCGGCAGTTTGATCGTCGTCAGATCGCCGCCCGTCGCCAGCAGCACCACGCCGGCGAACGCGAGCGCGACGCCCGCGCCTTCGCGCAGGTTCGGCAGCCGTCGGCCGCGGATGCATACGTACGCAAGCACGAACAGCAGGTTGAGCGATTGCAGCACGGTCGCCGTACCCGCGTTCGTCGCGTTGATCGAGCATAGGTAGGCGACCTGCACGAGCAGCACGCAGATCAGCGAGCCGCCAATCAGAGACGGATACCCCTTGCGGTCGGTGATCGCGCCGACCAGCAGACGACGTTGCCGCACGGCCGCGACGGCGACGAACATCGCGCCGGCGATCAGTTCGCGCACGCACGCGATCCACAGCGGATCGGCGTGGTACGTGCCCATGAGCAGCTTCGAGATGGTCGCGTTCGTGCCCCACATGATGCCGCCGGCGAGCACGAGCGCCGCGCCGATCAGGATGTCGCGCGGGGTACGTTCGAACGAAGGGGAAGCGGACTTGCGTGACGTCGACTCGGTGACCGCGGACTCGGACGAAACATCCGTTACGCTGCCACTGTTACGTTCCGCCATTGATCCTCCCGACCCGTGATTGCCTGATGTCCGGTTGCATTTGCCGGTTTCAAACCGCATCGCATTGTATCGCGGGCGGCCGGGCGGCACACGGAACGGCCGGACGGGTGCACGCCTCACGCGTTGAACACGTATTCATCGAGGCGGCGCATGGCCTCCTGCACTCGGCTCAGCGGCAACGCGAGGTTCACGCGGATCGAGTCGGGCCAGCAGAACAGACTGCCGTCCTCCCACGCAACGCCCACGTCCCAGCCGCGCTTGATCAACTCGTGCAACGTGACACCGTGCGCGCTGCACCACTCGGCGCAATCAAGGAACAGCATGTACGTGCCTTCCGGCTTGGCCAGCGTGACGCCGTCGAAATGCGTGGTGATGTAATCGTATGCATAGTCGACGTTCCCAGTGATCGTCTCGTTGAGCTCGTCGCACCACTCGTAGCCCTCCGGCCTGTACGCGCCGATGAGCGCGTGCATCGAGAGCACGTTCATCTCGTTGTAGTGCGACTTGGAGCCCTTCGCGACGATGCGGTCGCGAAGGTACTTGCTGTAGATGATGTGGTAGCTGCCGACCAGGCCGGCGAGGTTGAACGTCTTGCTCGGCGCGTAGAACGCGGCGGTGCGGTTGCGCGCGTCCTCGCTGACCGACTGGGTGGGGATGTGCTTGTGGCCGGCGAGGATGATGTCGGACCAGATTTCGTCGGAGATGACGATGACATCGTTCGCGCGGTAGACCTCCATCGCGCGTTCGATCTCCCAGCGCTCCCACACGCGGCCGGTCGGGTTGTGCGGGCTGCAAAACACGGCGACGTGGATGTTGTGCTCCTTGAGCTTGCGGTCCATGTCGTCGAAATCCATGCGCCACACGCCGTCCGCGTCGCGCTTAAGCGGGCTGTGCACGATGCGGAAGCCGTTGTTCTCGATGCACATCGTGAAGCCGTTGTAGGTCGGGCTGTGCAGCAGCACTGCGTCGCCGGGCGCTGCGAACGATGTCAGCGCGGAGATCACGCCGCCGAGCACGCCGTTTTCGTAGCCGATATGTTCGGGGGTGAGGCCGGTCACGCCGTTGCGCTCGGACTGCCACTTGATGATCGAGTCGAAGTACTCGTCGGTCGGCTGGAAATAGCCGAACATCGGGTGCTTGGCACGTTCGATGATCTCCTGCTGGACGGTGGGGACGGTCGGGAAGTTCATGTCGGCGACCCACATCGGGATCAGATCGAAGCCGGGCTTCGGCCGGTCGGGGGCCATGCCCGGGATGGTGCCGAGTCCGTCCACCGCGAGGGCGTCCTTGCCGTGCCGATCGATGATTGACGTGAAATCGTAGGTCATGTGCGCATCCTTTCTTTGCCGCATCCGTCGCATCGTCATGCCGCCGCGCGTGCTGCTCCTGCTCTTGAGCACGCCCGGGTATCACCCGGCGCGCTCCATGCCGACACGCGCGGCACCCCAGACATAGTACGACGATCTTGCGGAGGACCACGCTTGCCGATCACGGCTCAGCGGGCGATCGGCGGGCAAACCGACCGCCGCATGCGGCATCTATCGGCACGGCCACGGCTCACGCCGCCGAGCGCGTCGAAACCGCCACACGGACGTCACAGCGTCTGGATCTCGTTCGACTCGTAGAAGTCGAGGATCTGCTTCAAGTACGGGCGGAACGTGTCGTTCGGCATGCTGAAGATCTCGTGCACCGACTCGGGGTAACGCACCAGCCGAATGTCGCCGCCGCCGTTCTTCACGCGGGCGACGAACCGGTTCTGCGGCTCGTTGAGCACCCAAATGTCGCGGCCGGCCTGGAACAGCAGCACCGGCGTCTCGATGTTCTCGCACGCGTCCGGCTTGAGCACCGCGTGCGACAGGCGCAGCGCCTCACGCACCCACGCGAAGGCGGCCGCATTGGTCTGGCAGCATTCGTCCTCGCAGCGACACTCGTGATACCAGCGTGTGCGCGCCGCGGATGCGCCCACATGCTCCTCCGGCTTGTACTCCGGCACGAACGGACCTTGCCCGAATACCGGATGCTTGCCAAGGCCGATGCCGCACATCACCTCGGCGAGCGCACGGGCCAGCCAGTTCGGGACGCCGGTGGCGGGCGCGATCATGGGCGCGGAGAGCACGGCCTTGTCGAAGAGGGTCGGATGCTGTTCGAGCACGGCCGCGCCGATGCCTCCGCCCATCGAATGGCAGAACAGGTTGAGCGGCTGGCCGTCGGCGTACCGTTTGCCGACCGTGTCGGCGAATTTGGCGAGGTCGGCCACGTAGCGGCGCCAGTCGTCGATCCACACGAGCCAGTCGTCGCTCACGTCGCGGGCGGAATGGCCGTGGCCGCGATGCTCCATGAGGCATACGGAGTAGCCGGCGAGGAGGAAATACCAGATGAGTTCGGAGTATTTTTTGGAGAACTCGGTGAAGCCGTGCGAGATGACGATCGCGCCGCGGAAGATGCCGGTGGCGTCGTCTTCGCGCAGCGCGTCGAACTTGGCGGCGTCGTAGCAGACGTAGTGCAGTTTTCCGGTGTGGTCCGCATCCGCGGCGACCGGTGCACCCTTCGATGCGGGAACCTCTTCATCTTGCACTGCGGCATCGGACGTCTGGCCGGCCTGCGCCGCCGCACCGTTCCCGTTGAGCACGCGGACGCCGGGCAGTACCGGCAACCCGTCCACCTCGGCCGGTTCCAGCCATCCTTCGGCGCGGCATCGCGCCAATGCCGGCAGCACCTTGTCGCGCATTTCGTCGGCGTACCGGGTTTCATCAAGCATCCTCAGGTCCATGCCACCATGCTACCCAATCCGCCGACGCGTAAAACTGGGCAAAACGCAAACCTTGAGGCAGTTTTCCCATCGCGAATGGGTCTTTCTCCAAACCCTGAGGCAACGCCCCCTGCTCACACGCGCCCGCAACACCCCCTAACGCAGGCATAAGGACGGTTATGTCGAGCACGGCTGCCTCACAGTTTGCAGAAAGCCCCCTGCGTCACGGCGAAACTGCCTCAGGCTTTGAAGAAAACCTCCCATTCCCCGGCAGTTTGCCGATCGAGAGGCCGATTTCACGCCTTGCCCAGGTCGGTTTGCCGATCGAGAGGCTGGCGCTCCTAAGCGCCGGGGCCAGGGAGACCGAAAAACACGCGTTCGGGGGCATGGCATCGAGGTCTGCCTCGCGTGGGCAGCCTCTCGATCGTCAAACCGACCTCGTCAACACGCCAAAACAGCCTCTCGATCGCACAACCGCCACGCCGCAGACACACAACCGCACGCGCCAACCAGTCCCACACGGCCGCACAGTGCCTCACGCCGCCAGCCTTTCCGCGCCACACCCTGCGCTCAGCAGCGTCACGTACCCACCACGCGCCCGGTCACATCACCTTGGTGCTCTCGAGGTTGCGGATGATCCAGTCGTTCAGCCGGATCACCGGCTTGCGCAGCACCAACCCGAGCAGCAGCACCGGCACGAGGAACAGCGCCAGCTTGCCCATCGACACCCAATACTCCATGCCGTACGAGCCGGCCATCGCCGCATGCATCGCGTCCACCGCGTACGGGAACAGCAGCCACCGCGACAGGATCTGGAAGAACGCCGGCAGCGTCTCGATCGGGAACGTGCCGCCCGTGCCGGCCACCTGCACGACGAGCAGCACCACCGCGATCGCCTTGCCGATGTCGCCGAACGAGACGGTGAGCGTGTACATGAGCGCCGAGAACACGATCGCCGCCAGCCATCCGGTGAGCAGGAACTGCACCGGGTGTTCGCATTGCACGCCCAGATACAGCAGGTCGCCGAGGCACACGAGCGTGCCCTGCATGAGCGCGAGCGCCCCGAAGATCATGTACCGTCCGAAGTACTCCTGATGCAGTTTCAGCCCGAACCGGCTCGCGTTGCCCGGCGATTCGGGCCGAGGCTTCATGAGCACGTCGAGCGCGGCGGCCGGCCCCGCGGCACGTCCCGCGATCACCGCCTCGCGCAGGCCCATCGTCTCGCCGAGCGGCAGCTCGTTGCCCAGCCCGAGGATCTTCGCCTTCTCGTGATCGGAGATCGACACCTTGAGCATGGCAACGAGGATGATCGCGCCCACCCAGATCGACAGCACCGTGTAGAACGGCGTCATCGCGGACCCGTAGTTCGCGATCGGGTACACGGCGATGCGGTTGACGGAAACCGGCGCGCTCAGCACGGTCGCGAGCGTGTCCGGGTCGTCGGTGAGCGAGGACACGTCCGGCACGCCGCCCGACAGCGTGGATGTGATGGTTGACGCAAGCTTGTCGAGTTTCGCGGCCGACTTGGTGAGCGCGCTCGACGAGTCGGCGAGCGAGGCGCGCATGTCGCTCACGTCGCCGGAGATGCTGCCGGACAGGCCGGAGACGCTGTCGATCGTGGACGCGAGTCCGTCGACCACGGTGCCGGTTTGCGTCGCCACGTCGTTCATGGACGATGCGAGCGAGTCGAGCTGCGGCTTGAGCGTGGCATCGTATGTGCTGGATAGCCCGCTGACGGACTGTTGCGCGGCGGCGATTTTGGCCTTGAGCTGCTTGCGCGTGGCGGCCGCGTCGGCGGTGCCGGCGTTGAGTTGTTTCGCCGCGTCGCCGAGCGCTGCGGCCGCGTCGGAGAGTTTGGTTTGCGCGTCGCGGGCCTTGGCTGCGGCGTTCCTGAGCGCGGATTGCACGTTCGCGACGGCCTGTTCGCCGATCGTCGTGCCGGTTTGGTCGGTCAACGACTGCGCGAGCGAGTCCAGCGCGTCCGCATACGAGCCGAATCCGTCGGACTGTTCCTGGACCTTGGCCTGCAGGTCGGTGAGTTTGGCGGCGGCCTGCGCGGATTGCGAGTTCACGTCGTCGAACGCGGCGTCGATCTGCTTGGAGACGGACTCGTACGACGAGTTGGCCTGACCGAGCGCGGTTGTGACGCCGCTCGTCGCGCCCGTGAGTGCGCTGTCGAGGCCGCTCACGCCGTCGCTGGCCTGCGCGATCGCCTTCTTGGTATCGGCGGCCCCCGATCCGGCCGAGCCGAGCAGCTTGTCGGTGGACGTGATGATATCGTTCGCAGCCCCGAGCAGCGACGAGTACGCGTCGATCTGCGCGGCCGTGCTCGTGAGCTTGGACGACATCGACGACAGGTGTTCGGTCGCGTTCGTCACGTACTGCGACATCTGCGGACTCTGCGCATAGTTCGCGACGCTGGACGCGAGGTTAAGCGCGACCTCGCCGAGCGTTTTCACGAAGGTCTGGTCGATGGTCGTGGCGACCGTGGACGCGCCCTGATCGGTGATATGCGGCGCGATCGGGTTGATTTTCTCGTTGAGATAGTACTCGAGTTTTGCGTGCTTGACCTTGTCGGAGAACAGCGTCATCATGTCGGCGCTGAAGCTTTTCGGAATGACGAGCGCCGCGTAGTACGTGCCGGAATGGACGCCGTCGATAGCCTGGTCCTTGTCGACGAACTGCCAGTCGAGCTGGTGGTTGGCGCGCAGCGCGTTCGTCACGGTTTCGCCGACGTTGATGGTGACCGGGATGAGGTCGGACTTGTATCCTTTGTCAACGTTCGCAACGGCGACCTTCAGCGATTTGGTGTTGCCGTACGGATTCCAGCTGGCGGCGATGTTGTACCACGCGTACAGCGACGGCATGATGACGAGGCCGATCGCGACGATGACCGCGATCACGTTGCGCGTGGATTGGCGTACGTCTCGCACGAAAATGCGCCAGATGTTCCTCATCGCGCGCCTCCTTCCGTCGTGTGGTTGCCGTTGCTCGTAGAACCGATTCCCCCACCATTGTCATTTCGAGCGGAGCGCAGCGAAGTCGAGAAATCTTCCGATGCTGTGACGTCGGAAAGATTTCTCCGCTCGCTACGCTCGGTCGAAATGACGGGGGTAGCCGAGCCGGTCGAAATGACAGGGGTAGATGAGCCGGTCGAAATGACAGGAGACTCGGATTTGACCGGAGCTGGATCATCAGCATGCCGCCGCCGATGCCGTGCGCCGAAGATCGGCAGCTCCTGCGTGATCTCGTTGATGTCCGGGCTGGAGCCGTATTCGGCGTCATCCGCGGTGCCGTCGCCGGCCGCCCCGAAGCTGCCGAACGGGCCGAGCAGTCCGGCCGCAGGGTCTATGAGCGAGCTGGCGGCGTGCGGCGCCGGTCGCGACGCCGCAACGTCTGCGGCACCGCCTGACGGCCCGCCGCCGCCCGCATGCCGCCCGTGCGACCGCCGCCACACGTACCCGTTGAGCATCACGTCGCGGAATTCGTCCGCGCTCATCGCGCTCACGCCGAGCTGGCGCGCGTAGCTTTCGCGCGTGTATTCGACCACGATCAGATACGTGTCGATCACGATGATCGAGGCGATCCACGCGGTCAGCATCGGAATCTTCGCGGGCAGCACGAACAGCAGCACCAGAAAGACCACCGGCAGCACGGTCAGCAGTGCGAGGCCGGCCACGATCATGCGCGGATACATCGCGAAGAACCGGTGCGCGCGCCGCTTGATGACCGCACGCATGTCCGCGCTGTCGGACACCGCGCGGAACACGCGCGTCAGGCTCACGCGCTCGTTGACCATCGAATTGTGCTCGGTGATCATCAGATCCGTGTCGCCAAGGCGACGGTCGAACAGCGCGTTGAGGTTCATCGCGTACCGCCGCACCACCAGGCCGACGAACAGCGCGGCCGGCAAGTACAGCGCAAGATGGCCCATGTCGAGCCAGTAATGGTTGGCGTACATGCCCGCGATCGGCCCGCGCATCGCGTTGATGCCGTACGTGAACGGCAGCCACGGGTGCAGTTCGCGGAAGAAGTCGGGCATGAGTTCGATCGGGTACAGGCCGGACGCGCCCGGGATCTGCATGATGACGAGGATGACCGCGACCGCCTTGCCGATGTGCCGGAACGCGACGGCCAGCGCGTAGATGATGTTGATGTAGACGAACGAACAGAACACACCCGCGAGGATGAACAGGAACGGATGGTCGCACTGGATGCCGAGCACGAGGTCGCCGACGCACGCGATGACCGACTGCATGAGGCCGACCGTGACGAGCAGCAGCCAGCGGCCGAGGTACGCCTGCGTGGCGGTGACGTGCTGAAGCGCTTCACGATCGACCTCGAGCTTGTAGATCGCGATAAGCACGAACCCGCCCACCCACAGCGCGAGGTTGGTGTAGAACGGCGTGACCGACGAACCGTAGTTGTCGACCGGATACACGACGTTCGTGTGCAGCGTGACCGGCGTGCCCATGAACTCGCCGAACCCCTTGCTGTCGAGATTAAGCGCTTCACGAATCTTCTGGTAGGCGGCCGAGCTGTCGAGCGCGGCGATGTCGGTGCGCACGGTCGTGATGTCAGAGGACACCTGCGCGAGCGAGTCCTTCGTGGAGCCGAGCGTGGTCTTGGTCTGCGCGAGCGTGGTGGCGAGCTGGTCGAGCAGCCCGCTGGTCTGGTCGAGCGTCGAGTCGAGCGAGGTGAGCGTGCCGTTCAACGTGCCGTTGAGCGCGGAGAAGCTGTTCAGCGAGGCGGTGATGTTCGGCATGATCGTGCCGGTCAGGCTGGAACGGGCGGTATTGAGCGTCGCGATGCCGCCGCTCGTGGTGTCGGTGAGAGCGCCGGACAGGTTGCCGGTCGCGTCCTTGCCGCTCGTGATGAACTGCGTGGTGTCCTTGTGGAACGTGCTGACCTGCGACTGCTGCCGTGCGACGGCCTTGTCGATCGCGTCGATCTGCTTCCAGATGCGCTGGCCGACCGGGTCGGTGGTGTCCTTCGGCAGCCCGGCGTCGTCAAGCGCGGTTTTGATCTGGTCGATCGTTGCCGCAACGCTGTCGAGCGGCTGGTTCAGCGATTCAGTGATCGTATCGACCGAATCCTGCGCCTTGTTGAACGTGCCGGTGATCGTGCCGGCCGCCTGGTTCGCGCTCACCGCAAGACCGGACAGTTGCGCCGAACCGTCGTCCAGTTTGCCGACGAGCTGCGTCGAGAAATCCTGCGTGCCGGTCTGCGCCTGCGCAAGCAGACTGCCGGCGTTGCCGGACGCGAGTTTCGCCGCGGCGATCGTCGATTTCAAATCCTTGACGTTGCGTTTCGCACTGTCGATCGTGCCAGTCGACTGGTCGATCGTCGACTGCAGATCGGTCAGCGACCGCTGGATGCGGTCGAGGTCGGCGAGCACGGTATCGAGATCGCCGATCGTATCGTCCTGCGTGTCGTTCGCCGCGTCGCCGATCGTATTGCCGGCTTTCGTGATCGTCTTCGCGACCGTTTCGGCTACGGTCGAGACGAACGTTTCGTTGATCTGCGAGTCGATCGTGGTCGCGCCGGTGTCGGTGATCTTCGGCGCGATCGCGTTCTTCTTTTCGTTGACGTAGTACTTGATCTGCGGCTTGTTCTTCGAGCCGGTGACCGAGCCGACGAGGTTCTCGCTGAAGTCCTTCGGCAGGACGATCGCCGCGTAGTATTCGCCGGACTGCACGCCGGAGATGGCCTGTTCCTCGCTGACGAATCGCCAGCCGAGGGAGTGGTTCTTCTTGAGTTGCGCGACGACCTGCTTGCCGGCGTTGAGCTTGCCGACGAGGTCGTTCGTCGCGCCGCGATCGTCGTTGGCGACGGCGACCTGCAGGTTGCCGGTGGCCGAGTACGGGTCCCAGTTGGCGAGGATGTTGAACCATGCGTACAGCGAGGGGATGATGGCCACGCCGAGCGTGACCACGAGGGCGACGGGGTTGCGGATGATCCGCATCAAGTCGCGGGTGAAGATCCTCCAAATCGTGCGCACGTCCATCCTCTTTTCACACCACGTTGCTCACGTTGCGTTGCATGCCACCGCGTTGCTCATCGCCACGTCGTTCACGCCACAGCCCGTATCGTCAGTTCCGTCCTTACTATATGCCGCGGCGGTACCCAGCTGCCCGCCGAGTGAACGCAAATGCGATACCGGTGGGCGGTCTGTCTAACGCGTACCTGCGAGTGGGGTTTGTCGGCGACGACATCGCCACCGATCCGCCTCCCCGATTGTGTGTTTCACACGTACCACCCGCACGTGGCGGTTTATCCAGCATCTGGCTATGCAGGGGTTTCCGGGCGTCCAAACATCCAAGCTTCCAAGTGCCAAAACGCCCCCACGCACCCAAGCATCCGAACGCCCCTTTCTCAGCGCAACTATTCTCGGAAATCAGCGGCTTCGGCCGACAATAGTTGTGCTGACGGTGGCTCAGCGCAACTATTTCAGGACGATGGGCCTGTTTTCCGGGAATAGTTGCACTGGAATGGTGCCAGTGCAACTATTCCCGGAACGGCGTTGCCGGTTGTTGCGACGGCTGAGAACTAGCGCAGGTCGAGGGCGTCGCGCAGGAAGTCGCGCTGGAGAGTGAGCAGGTTCTCGGCCACCGTCTCGTCGTTGGTCATGTGCGTGATGCCCGTGAGCGGCAGGTAGGTGTGCGGGCGGCCGGCGGACATGAGCGCCTGGCTCAGTCGCAGGCTGTGTGCGATGGTGACGTTGTCATCGGCGAAGCCGTGGATGAGCATGAGCGCACGATGCAGTTTCGGCGCATCCTGCACGATGCCGTTGTACGCGTACACCTCGGGGTTGAGGCCGAGATAGCGCTCGGTGTAATGCGTGTCGTACAGCGTCCAGTCGGTGGGCGGGGCGCCGGCGCAACCGGCCTTGAACACGTCGGGGGCGTCGAGCACGGCGAGCGCGGAGAGGAAGCCGCCGTACGACCAGCCGATCATGCATACCTTGTCAAGGTCGGGTGCGGGGATGGCAGGACAGCCGGCGGCGCTGCCGGCACGCAGCGACTCGTCGGCATTGAGCGCGGCGATCGCGTCCGGCAGCGCATGCACGGCCTCGACCTGATCGGCCAGCGTCACGTCCTTCATGTTCTCGAAGATCTCGCGATCCCACTTCGGCCCGCGGCCGGTCGTGCCGCGGCCATCCGCCGTCACCACGAGGAAGCCCTGATCGGCCCACCACTGCGCCTCCCAGTACATGTACTGGTTCGCGATGACCTGCTGGAATCCCGGACCGCCGTACGGCTTCATGAGCACCGGCAGTTTCTCGGCGCGCGCGTACGGGCTACTGGCGCTCGGCGCGATGATGGCAGTGTACAGGCGGTGTTCGCCGAGCCGCGTGAACGTGACGTTCGCGGTGAAGCCCGGTTCGGCGGCGTGGTTCGCGATTTCGAAGCGGCTGGCGGACTGCGGGGTTGCGTTCGGATCGCCGAGGTCGATCGTTTCGTGCCACATCTGCGACTTGAGATGGGTCATGTCGTGGCCGGAGACGACGATGCCGCGCGGGCCGCGCGATGCGGTCCACGCGCCGGGAGCGGTGGTGACCGGCGTGACCGTGCCATCGTATGCAATGCGCACCACGTCGAAGCTGCGGGCGTCGTGGCCGCCGACCAGTCGTTCGTCGGCGTCGCTGTCGGCCCATGCGGCCGGCACATCAGGTGCGAGATCGGGCTCGCGCTGCACGCGTACGAGGACGTCGCGATCGGTCGCGTCGAGCAGGTCGCGCACGTTCCAGCCGGCCGGCGTGAACGGTCGACCGTCGACCGTCAGCCGGTTCGTGTCCGTGTCCATATCGTTGAGCGGGCAGATCAGTCGGCCGTCCGGAGCGAACGTTGGCGTGCCGTGCACCAGATCGATCCACTGGTCGTTGTGATGTGTTTCGAGCACGCGCGTCGCACCGGACTGCGCGCCGTCGAGCGTGACCGCGAGCACCTGATCGTTGCGCTGGCAACGATCCTGCACGAGCACGATCAGATCGTGGCCCTTGCTCCAGTTGACGGCGGCAATGTATTCGTAGGTCTTGCGATCCCACTTGACGGACGTGCCGGTGATGCCGGAGTAGCGACCGTTGTCATCGAAGGACAGCTCGGCGACGGTCAGATGGGTGTCGGCGTTGCGCGTGAGGGCGCGCGGGTAGTGGCGGCCGTCCGCGGGCTGGTCGGGGTTGGCGGGGTCGCTGATGTACCACATCGGTTCGGGGGACATGTCGAACGACTCGAAGAGGATGTGGTGTGAGTCCGGCCCCCACCAGAAGCCGTCGTAGCGGTCCATTTCCTCGCCGGCGACGAACTCGGCGAGGCCGATTTTCCACGTATTCTCGCCATCGTTGTCATCGCACACGCTCCAGATCGAACCGATCCGGTCGCCGGCTGCCGTCTCGCCGTCGTCCGCGGCGATCGTGCCTTCCAGCAACGCGGCCTCTGCATCGTCCGCGGCGACGAACACGCCGTCGTTGAGTTCGCCGGCCGGCTGGTCGGCGGCGGCCTGCGCGGCTTCCCAGTCGGCGATGTCGATGAGGATGAGGTGCTCGCCGGTCGTGTACAGCACGTGCTTGCCGTCCGGGCTGATACGCGGGTTGAGGACCGGGCCGTAGATCCACTGGTCGTCAGTGTCGAGCTGGGGTGCGGCGAGCTGGCGCGTGCGGGCGGCCGGAGCGCCATCGGGCGCGTCGAGGATTTCGGTGAGGAACAGGCGGCCGTTGATCGTGAAGACCACGCGGCGGCCGGCCGAGTCGACCGAGTAGCTCACGATGCCCATGCCGCCTTCGCGGGCGCGTTCGCGGCGGGCCTTCTCCTCGGCCGGCACGTCCTCGGAATCCGCGTCGGCCAGGAGGTCGCGCGGGTCGGCAAGCTTGATCTCGCGATGAGTGCCGTCCGGGGAGATCACGCTCAGCCACAGCGCGGTCACGAGGTCTTCGGGGCCGTCCGAGCGCAGGAACAGGGCGTGGGTGCCGTCGCCGATCACCTGCGCGGACCGTGGTGCGCCGCAGCCGAAGCGCAGCGTACGGGCGCGCAGTTTCGGGAACGCGGCGATCGCGTCATTGACGGCATCCGCACCATTGATATTCGCCGCGGTGCCATTGACGGTATTATCGGCATTCGTCGCAGCGCCGTTGTTGACGCCATCATTGACATTCGTTGCGATGCCGCTTTTGGCATCGCTCACAGCAGTATCTTCACTCATACCGCGCCACATTACCCCGCCGCCCGCACACCCACGTTAACGATCACCACTCCGTAAGATCACCGCGCATGACGGATATGAGAGTTGACGCCTTTGCTGGGACGAATATGCTCATCAAGCACCCCTACTAGCAAAAACACCACGCGAGAGAGGTCAGAGAGACTATTGGCGTGATATCCGGGATAGCAGGGATCGCATACCAGCAAAAACACCACGCAAATCGGTCTGTCTACGTGATATTCGGGCGAGTAAGACACCGCTACTATCCCAAACATCACGCAACGGAGGTAGTTGGCGTGATATCCGGGATAGCAAGACGCAGTTACCAGCAGAAACATCACGCGAAGAAACCGTGACGCACAGATTCAGCCGGGGCAACCAGGACGCCGTGCCACGCAGTGGACTCGTTGACGCGAGATATAGCAGACAGCCGGAGAACCCATGTCACGCCCGGGCGGAATCGCAGAGTTTCGCCAAGGTGTGACAGCGATTTTGTCATGCTCTGCGCGTTCAGCCGAAAAAAGCCAGTGCGTGACAACGCCAGCAAGCACCAAAACCGCAGAATTCCACCAATCGTAGCCAACCGCCAGAAACCAGCCCACTCCCCTGCTTGGCACACAACACAAAAAACACGCCAAACCCCAAAAGCGTGACAACATTCCCCACCACACCCGGCCAAATCCCAAGTCACGTGCCAAGGCGTGACAACCATGCGAGTTGAGCACCTTTACTGGCGATAACACTACGCAACCAACCCGCCACGTGGCATCCCGGCGAGTAGGACGCCGCTACTAGCAGAAATATCACGCGCACCAACTTATTCGCGTGATATTCGGGCGAGTAAGACACGGGTACTATCCCAAACATCACGCAACGGAGGTAGTTGGCGTGATATTCGAGATAGCAAGGATTGCCTAGTAGCAAAAACATCACGCCGAAGGGCCAGGCTCCCACTGCCCGCATCACACGCAGAAATGCGAGCGCTCAGCCTGGCCGACGACGGCACGGCATCGCACATAAACACAATCGCCAATGAGGGCGGCGCGGAGTTATCCACAAAATCGGGCAGCACCGGACACTGAGTTATCCACAACAAATGTGGACAGGCACGCCGAATGTGGATAACTCCAACCGTTCGACCACATACCCCGGTTTGGCTTGCGCGGAAGAACCGCATCGGATACGGTCAGGCTCACCTCAGATATCACCAAGGCGCCACCACAAGCAGAACCACAAAGGAGCGATCATGACCACCACAACCATCTACGAGTCACCAGCCACTGGCAGCAGGCCATCACTCCACGCACTCGAACAAATAGTACAATATCCTGTACAATCACTATTGCCACCGCGAATGGAGATCAATATGGTGCAGGCAGTGTCGTACAGCGCGTTCCGCAACAATCTCAAGTCATACATGCGCAAGGTCAACGAAGATGCCGACATGCTGCTGGTCACCAATGTCAATCCGGAAGACAACGTGATCGTCATGAGCGTCAACGACTACGACTCTCTCATGGAATCAGCGCGAGTGGCACAAAACTCGTATCTGCGCAACAAGATCGCACGCGGCATCGCGCAAGTCGAGCAGGGCGGCGGAACGCAGCACGATCTCGTCGAACCGGAGGATGAGTGATGCTGCTGTGCTGGACGGACGACGCATGGAACGACTATCTATACTGGCAGTCGCAGGACAAACGAACACTCAAACGCATCAACACACTCATCAGAGACATACAGCGCGACCCGTTCGCAGGCATCGGCAAGCCGGAACCGCTTAAGTGGATATTCAACAACGCCTGGTCGCGTCGCATCGACGCAGCAAACCGGCTGATATACACGGTCGACGGCGACCGACTCTGCATCCTGTCTGCAAAAGACCACTACTAGCTCGCTATCACCGGCGAAGCGACGCGGCTGCGCTATGCGAAACTCGAACGAGCCTGACCCACAGCACGAGTCAGCCCAAGCCGCAAGAGCAGCTGACAGCATCGGCAATGAAGTCGAGCGGACGACAGTGCGCACGCGTTGCCCCGCCGCCCGCATGTTGCTACACGCCGCGCGGACGGCGGAGCGCCGGACGAACGGGTCACCCGGCGAGGTCGGCGGCGCGTAGGTTGCGGGCGACGGCGCGTTCGCGGGCGCCCTTGGTGGCGGCGAATCCGGCGGCGACGAGCAGGAACATGATCGTGCAGCAGATCCACAGCGTGCGGCTGCCGAATCCGCCGATGATCCAGCCGCCGACCAGCGGCGCGGCACCGTTCGACAGCGACCAGACGAGGTTGTACAAGCCCTGATACGTGCCGCGCGCGTTCGCCGGCGCGAGGTTCGCGACGGTGGTCGCGGCGATCGGGAACGTGCCGAGTTCGCCGAGCGTCCACAGCACGGCCGCGATCGCGAAGCCGTGCCACGTGGTCGCGCCGATCTGGAACGCGTAGCCGACCGCGGTCATGAGCATGCCGAGCACGAGCACGCGCGTATTGCTCATGCGGTTGAACACGGCGAGCGACGGGATCTGCAGCAGGCACAGCATGCCGCCGTTGATCGTGAGCAGCACGGAATACTGGTCCGTGCCCATGCCGAGCTGCGTGAGCGCGATCGGCAGACCGCTGGTGAGCTGGAAGTACGCGATCGTATAGCAGAACATGAAGATGACCATCGACATGAACGGCCAGTCGGTGAACGCACGACGATAGTTGTCGAGCATCGAAACGGGCTGCCCTGCGGATTGATTGATGTCGGAGCCGCGATCGTTTGCATCACCGGTTGCAGTAACGTTTGCGGCATCGGCAACGTTGTCATGACGGTTGGGAAGCAGTCCGTTTTTATTATCTCGGCCAGCACGCAGTTCACTCCCGTCATCGCGACCGCAGCGCGACCCCTCTTTGTCATCTCGACCGGAGCGAAGCGGAGCGGAGAGATCTTCCGAGGCCGACGCAGCCGGATTCGGAGAAGATTTCTCGACTTCGGCTTCGCCTTCGCTCGAAATGACGGGGGACGCCGTTTCGTCTGCGTTCGGAATGACGACGGCAGCTGCGTCGCGACCGGCGAGCTTGCGAGCTTCATGGAAGAAAAGGATGAGCATCGCCGTCGCGACGACGAGGATGACGGCCTCCGCGTAGAACATCAGCGTGTACGAGATCTTGACGAGCTGGTTCGCGATGATCGGGCCGATCGCGAAGCCGAAGTTGACCGCCCACGTTTGCAGCGTGTACGCGCGTTTCTGCGCGCGCATCGGCACGACGTCGGCGATGTACGCGGCGATGGCCGGGGTCGGGATGGACGAGATCGCACCGTAAACGAGTAGCATCGCGCCCATCACGAACGGATCGTCGATGAACGACAGGATGATCAGCATGATCGCCGCGCCGATCTCACCGCTGATGATCATCGACTGGCGGCCGAACCGGTCGGACAGCGAACCGCCGAACAGGCAGCCGAAGATGCCGCCGAAACCGTACATGGAGACGATCGTGCCGGCGACGCCCGCATCGACATGCAGGTCTTTGACGAGATACATCGACATGAACGAGATGACGAAGCGCCCCATCCACAGGATCAGCAGGGCTAGCCACAGGCCCCAGAACAGCAGGGGCAGTCCGAAGATATTGCGTCGCGTCATCGATTGTTTCACGGGAAACATCCTAATAGCCAACCGTACACCGACGCGACGCGAGTCCGCGCGCCCTACTTATCCGGTCGTTTCGCCCGAAGCTCGCGTCGCCTTGCGTCATTCCAGCCGGAGCGCACTCCCCTGTCATCTCGACCGGAGCGGAGAGATCTTCCAAACGCCCACACCTTCAGGAAGATTTCTCGACTTCGGCTTCGCCTACGCTCGAAATGACAGGGGGATGCCGGCTTCGCCTACGCTCGAAATGGCAAGAGGAGCCATTACGTCTGTGCCTGAGATGACAGAAAGAATGGCCGCCACCGCGCCGAACATCGGCACACCGCGTTTGGCGCGGGGTGCTGGGAGAATGGCACCTATGGCTATTAAGAAAGGACCGACCAAGGGGTCGGGTGGAAAGCATCGTAATGCATTGCGCGGGCACGGGCCGACTCCCAAGGCCGAGGACCGCGTGTATCACAAGGCGTATCGCGAGAAGAAGATCGCGCAGCGCCGTCAGATGGCCGATCCGCGACTGGCTGCACGCCGTCGCGCGGCCAAGTTCACGTCGGATTCCGACGATCTGGTCATCGGACGCAACGCGGTGCTCGAGGCGCTGCGCGTAGGCGTGCCGAGCTCGCAGCTGTACATCGCCGCGCGCATCGAACACGACGACCGCACGCGCGAGATCGTGAAGCTGGCCGGCGCGAACGGCCTGCATCTGCTGGAGGCGGACCGTCTCGAGATGGATCGCATTGCGCACTCGTCGAACCATCAGGGCGTGGTGCTCAAGGTGCAGCCGTACCAGTATTCGTCGCTGGTCGAGCTGGCCGATCGCGCGGAGAAGAAGGCTCGCGCGATGGAGGCCGCGAACTCGGCCGCCGCGCGCATCAACGCCCGCCCGCTGTTCATCGCACTGGACGGCGTGACCGACCCGCAGAACCTCGGCGCGGTGATCCGCTCGGCTGCTGCGTTCGGCGCGAACGGCGTGATCCTGCCGGAGCGCCGTTCCGCTTCGGTGACCGCCGCGGCGTGGAAGGTGTCGGCCGGCGCGGCCGCGCACATGCCGGTGGCCCGCGTGGTGAACCTGAACAAGGCGATCGACGGCCTCAAGGAACGCGGCTACTACGTGGTCGGCCTTGACGGCGGCGGCGATAAGCTCGTAGGTGAAACCGGTTTCGAGACCGATCCGCTCGTGGTCGTGCTGGGGTCCGAAGGCAGCGGCCTGAGCCGTCTCGTGCGCGAGGCGTGCGATTCGATCGCCGGCATCCCGATCACCAACATGGTCGAATCGCTCAACGCGTCGGTCGCGGCGGGCATCAGCCTGTACGCGGTTGCGCGTGCGCGCCGCGAAGCGGCCGCCGCCGCACAGGCGTGACCTGTACTGAGAACGTGAGAGGCCGTAACTGAGTCTGTGTGACATTTCATGACTTAGTTACGGTCTTTTCATATCTGACGTCGGCTTGACTGAGTCACGCGACACCGATCCGACTCAGTTTGGGTCGTTATGGAACGAAAAGGCCGTACCTGAGTCATGGATGATGTTTGTGGACTCGGGTACGGCCGGATTGGCATTGTCGGATCTAACGTGCAGGGTATTTCACCCCCTCAGTCAGCTTCGCTGACAGCTCCCCCTTCAGGGGGAGCAATACCGTGAAGATCACGGACGCTCAGACCGATAAGGAGACAGCTCCTCAGGGGCAATGTGAAAGAAAACGGCCTCACGTTCTGACGCTTCCGGACAGCCCCCTTCAGGGGGAGCAATGTGGGAGAAAACGGCCTCACGTTCCGGCGTTGCGAACACCCGGGGAGGGACACTGGCCGAGAGGAAATCCCGGGAACCAGCGCCCCTAGTTCTTCACCTCCCAGAGGGCGTAGAGGGTGCCGTTGTGGTCGATCGGGATGATGCTCTCGAACCGCTTGGTTTCCTCGTTCCACTGGAAGCCGAAGGCGCTGCCACCGGTGAAGGCGTCGTCCTTGCCTGTGGCAAGGGCGTCGTCGCGCACGGTGGTCCAGCCCTGGAAGGTGTAGTCGCCGTACACCGGGTTAACCGTCGGCTTGAGCAGCTTCTCGCCGTCATACACCTTCTGCGGGTCCAACGTGGCGATGTCCTCGGCCGTCACGCCGTCGCCCACCGTGGGCTTCGCCCCGCCGTTCAGATCGAACTTGATCGTCCACGCCTGACCGGCCTTCTCCCACTTGGCGTAGAGGGTGAGGTCACTCTTCACCACCGTCGGTTTGGCGTCGCCCGAACCCGACTCGCCCTCGAACACGAACGGCTCGGTCAGATCGACGTCGGTGTACCAGCCTTCGAAGGTGTAGCCGTCGCGCACCGGATCGGCCGGCTTGGCCGACTTCGCCACCGCAGACCCGTTGTCCACGATCAGCGAAGCCGGAGCCTTACAACCATCGCCCGCAGCCGTGCACTCGTAGGCGAGGTTGAACGATACCGTCCACACCTGCACCCACTTGGCGTACAGCGTGAGGTCGTCCTTGCCCATCACCGAGCCCTCGAACGTGAACGGCTGCTTGCCCATCGCATCGCGAGTCCACCCGTCAAGACGGTACCCCTCGCGCGTCGGCGCGGGATCAGGCGCAAGAATCGCCTCGCCTTCCGCCACCCACTGCAGGATGTCCGACTTGACCGAAGCGGACTCATCGCCGCCCACGTTCATGCGGAACGTGACCAGATGATACGTCACGTTAGCCTCGCCCCACTTCGCGTACAGGGTCAGGTCGCCGGTCACCGGAGCATCGAAGTTGTACGGCGTGCTGCCGTCCGCGCTCGTCACCCAACCGATGAACTTCTTGCCGGTCATCGTCGGTTCGGTGTCGGGCTTGGTCGCCTTGTCACCGTACTCGACGATCTGAGCTGGGACCGCGGACCCGCCTCCCGTATCGAACGTCACGGTGTACGAGAGCTTCTCCCACACCGCGTACAGCGTGATGTCGCCGTTCACCGGAGTCGTGCCGATCGCGAAGTCCGCGATCTTGCGATCGGCACTGGTGCTCCAGCCGACCAGACGATACCCGTCCCGGCGGGGCACCTGATCGTCCGCGATCGGCGACACGGTCTCGCCGCTCTTCACGGTCTGCGGCGACACGTTCCAGTTGATGCCCGTGTCGAACGTGACCAGGTTGCCCTTGTCGTACTGCGCCCACAGCTTGAGTCGGCCGGTGACCGGTGTGTTGATGAAGTTGTACGGATGCTGGCCGGCCGCGTCGGTCGTCCATTCGCGGAAGAAGTAGCCGTCGCGCTTCGGGGTCTGGTTCTCGGCGACCGGCGTCACCTTGCCGCCGATCCGCACGGCCTGCGGGCTGACGAGCCAGTTGAATCCGGTCTCGAACGTCACGCCGACCACGCTCGGCCGCTGCGTATACACGGTCGGATCGCCGCTGACGAGCCAGATTTCCGCGGTGCCGGTTTCGTTGTTGCCGGCCGGAACATGGATGGCTGATTCGGGGATGAGTCGATCCTTGTTCTGGTATCGGTCGGGGTCGCCGAAGCCCGGGTCCTTGCCGGACCACGAGTCGCCGCCCTGCCGCAGGATGAACTTCGGCGCACGGCTGCCCGTGGTGGTCGCCTCGAGCGTGTACTTCGCGATCATGCCGTAGTCGTCGTGCGAGGTGAAGCTGCGCGCCGCGCCGGATGCCGATTCCTGCGACCACGTCCACAGGTCCCAGCCCTGCCATGTGTCCGAATCAAGATCGAACTGCTGGTAGTTGCCGTCCGCACGCATGTAGTGCACGGTGATCTCGAGCCGCTTCGGGTTCTTCACGTCGTTCGGCTGCGGGTTGGAGGTCGGATGACGGGACTCGTACGACGAATCGTATGCGTTGCCGTTCGCGCCGTCCGCGCCCTCGACCCACGATTCGATCGAACCGCGCACCTTGACGATGGCGTTGCCGTCGATATCGTTGCCGTCGCTGCTGCCGAGCACGCTCGCCGTATACGTCGCGTTCGTGCCGGTGACCGGCGTCTTGAGATCGTCCGCGGAGCCGACGATGCGGTAGTTCAGCGTCGTGTAGTCGCCGTTCAACGTGGTTTGCATGCGCTTGCCGTCGGCGTCATCGGTCGTACCGAACGGATAGTACGTTTCGGCAAGTTCATTGCCGGCCGTATCCTTGCCCCACACGACCACGCCGGCCGCACGTCCCTGCGCCGCGCCGGACGCCTTGAAATGCACGGTGAACGTGGTCCTGCTCGGCGCCACACAGGCGAACGGCATGCCGATCGTCGCGTCGTGGTTGTTCACCGCGATGATCGCGGTGCCCACGGCCGTTTCGTACAGCTTGCTGATGCCGTCCTGGTAGTCCCACGCCGCGTCGTTGCTGCCGGTCTTGCTGTTGGTGAACCGGTAGCGCACGCGTTGCGTGTTGATGTTCGGGATGGTGATCTGATACCAGCCGTCCGCACTCGAGCAGTCGCCGGACAACGTTTGCGACGACTTGGTCATCTGAACCGGTTCATCGTTGAGCAGCGCGTTGCCGGCGGCGTACTGGATGTATACGTTGTCACCCCACGAGGTGTCCGGCTTGTAGTAGATCGTCAGCGACGTGTCACCGATGCGGCCAGTGCTCGGTTGATCGTCGTAGCCGGAATCGACCGCGCCCTTGTCGCCGTAGCCGACCCACTTATTGGCGGTCATGCCGTCGTAGATCGCCACGGCCGACCGCTTGCCGATCGTCGTGGTGAATTGGCCGTTCTTGACTTCGATCTTGTCACACGTTGCGTTTGACGTGTACACGTTGCAGTACGTGCCGTCGGGCAGACTCGTCCGATACGTTTCCTCATGCTCCTGCAGCGTGTTGTTGATCGCAAGGAAACCCTTGTCGCGCTTGGCATCCGAGTCGTAACGCGAGAAGCCGATGTTGTTTGTGCCGGGGTTCTGCCAGTTCGCGGCGGACGTACCGGCGACCGCGTTGTGGAAGCCGATCATGCCGCGGATCGACGTCCAGCGCTGCTGGCACAGCCAGTCGCCTTGGTTGCGGCCGGTCAGGGACGACGCGGCCACGGCAGACGTGCCGGACGTTCCGTTGCCCGCCGCCGTGCATGCGGTGTCGAAGTCGACGTCCGGCACGCGCGTGTCGGTGGTGCCGTTCGGACCGGCGTCGCTGTTGTCGGACGTGAAGTAGTAGTCCGACAGGATCTTCGGCTTGCCGTAATCGTATGCAAGCATGAAAGCGTTCGCAAGCTCGTACTTGGAACCGGACGCATAGTTGAGCGTTTCCGAACCGCGGGCGCTATCCCAGTTCGCCACAAACACGGTGGCCTTGTCGCTCGGCAGCAGACCGTTGCTGATGTACTGCAGCTTGCTCAGGTCGCTGTTGAAATCCTGCCGCAGCTGGTACGCGTACGAAAACTCGGTCACGTCGCCGTTGACCGTGTAGTTGGTCGGCGCGAGCTCCTTGGCTTCGCCGTCGTGATAGATGACCTCCTGCTGGAACGGGATGTCGGCCGCCTTGACGTTGATCTTCGCCGCGAGACGGGCTTTGAGCGCCTTCAAATCGTTGACGTTCATGTGCTTCGCGGAGTCGATGCGGAAGCCGCGCACGCCGAGATTCCACAGTTTGGCAAGGTAGTCGGACTGCACGTTCTGCACGTGGATGGACCCGGTGTTGAGATCCCACATGGTCGACAGGCGGCACTCCTGCACTTCGGTCACATCCGTGTAGTCGGCGATGTTCGTGCGGCACGAGTGGAAGTCGCCGGACGAGAGACCGTACTGGTGGTTGTTGCCGCTTTCCTCGTACTGGTAGATGCCGTCGCCGATGTTCGGATAACGACCGTACGTGCCGTTGTACGCGCTGCCGGCCACGCCGTACTGGTCGTCGACCCATGCGACGTCGTGACCGGAGGTGTGGTTGAGCACGACGTCGGCGATGATCTGCACGCCTTGCGCGTTGCAGGTCTGGATCATGTTTTTCAGCTCGCCCTCGGTGCCGAAACGCGAGTTGAGCGAGTAGCTGATCGGCTGGTAGACCGTCCACCACTGGGTGCCCTGCACGGATTCCTCCGGCGGAGAGATCTGGATATAGCCGACGCCTTCGGGGCCGTAGGTGGCCTTGCATTCGGCGGCGATCGTGTTCCAGGACTGCTGGAACGCGATGACGGTGACGTCGGACTGGGG
The DNA here is from genome assembly GCF_056357555.1 of Bifidobacterium sp. LH_230. Classification (NCBI taxonomy): domain Bacteria; kingdom Bacillati; phylum Actinomycetota; class Actinomycetes; order Bifidobacteriales; family Bifidobacteriaceae; genus Bifidobacterium; species Bifidobacterium sp. LH_230. The sequence goes on along the minus strand of NZ_JBKEWJ010000013.1, from coordinate 54,652 downwards.
TTTGGTTGGGTCCTTGGCGGCGGTTTGGGCGGTGGATGCGGATGCGGAGTCATCCGCGAGCGCGGTGGATGGTGCCGCTACAGCAGTGGTAAGCGCCATTGCCGTTCCTAACAATAGGGCAAGTAGCTTTGACGCTCCCCCAGTCAGCTTCGCTGCCAGGTTCTGCAATTGCGGAGCCTGCGGCCGTCTTGCTGACTCGGCTGTCGCCTCGCCCTCGCCTGAAAACGCCGCCGGCGTTTTCTTTACGGCTCGGCCCCTCAGCCGAGGGGGCCGAGGACCAGAAATCTTGTGAGCGTTCCGAATCATCGGGAGCCTCCCTTCTTGGAGTGCTTGGTGCCGCTGACGTACTGGCGGGCGAAGAACGCGCCGCTGAGGACGATCATCGCGAAGCCGATCAGCATGGTGCGGACGATGCCATTGCCACCGGTGTTCGGCAGGGTCGGGATGATCGTGTTGGTGATCGTGTAGCCGGTGTCCTGATCGCCGGTGATGATCGGCGACTGGTAGCCGGGCAGCGCGGCGACGAGGCTGAACGATCCGTCCTTGTTCTTCGCAACCTCGCGCACGACGTAGGTCTTGTGCGCGCTCAGTTGGATCGTCTTGCCGTTCTCGTCCGTGTAGTCGCTGAACGTGTGCGACCATGCGTTGGCTTCGTTCAGCGCGACCGGGTCACCGAGCGCGATCATGTTGTCGGCCGACAGCCCGATTCTGGTCGTTGGAGTGCCGGTCTTGCAGTCGGTCGTCGAGTCGCCGGTGACCGTGTCCGCGGCGCCGAATTGGCACTGGTACAGCTGCACGTAAATGACCGGCTGGTTCTTGTCATCGACCGGCCGCTTGCCGTCCGCGTTGCCGTAGTCGTTCCACGCCTTCTGCACGCTGATGCTGGCCGTATCCGGTTGGTTCGTGTTCGTGACCGTCAGATCGTACGCGTTAACGGTCGGGGCTGCGTGTTCGTCGGCAGTAGTACCGTCACCGGTCGATTCATCGGACGATGTTGCAGTATCGATCACGATCTGATCGGTCTGTTCCGCCAATGCCTTGCCGGTGGTGTCGGTGATTGTGGCCTGGTAGTTGGCCACGCGCTGTTCGGTCACGCTGTAGCGGATCAGCTTGCCCTTGTAGTACTTCGGCAGGTTCTGGAACGTGTACGTCCACATGTCCGGGTCGGTTGTCGTCTGGGACGAGCCGGAACCATCCGTCGTACCGGAATCCGCGGCATTACCAGCCGAGTCATCAGACGCTGCGATCTTCTTCGCGTTGTCCTTGGTCAGCACGATGCAGCTGCGTCCCCAGATATCCGTGTTGGACGACTCGCACGTATCGCTTCCGGATGTGTTGTTGTACTGCGGCACGGGCCAGCCGTTGGAGCCGGTCCAGACGCTCGACAGCAGCCACAGCGTCACCGACTCGGGCCGCTGCCCGTTGAAGTCCTGCTGGTCGTTCCAGCGCTTGTTCACCGTGACGGCCACGGTTGCGGTCGTGTGCTTGTTGGTGATCGTGAACAGTTCGAACTTGCCGCTCTCGTTGCCTTTCTCACCAGCCGCAATGGCCTCGATTACGGGCGCGCAGACCTTCTTGCCATCGGCGTCGGCTGTGCCGTCAGTCTCGGCCGCCGTGCACTGGCCGTTCTCGTCGTAGCCGTTGTATCCCCTGATCGGGTCCTCGACCACGCGGAACGTGTACGGATGCCCGTCCGCGTTGTTCTTCGGCAGGTTCTCGAGCGTCCACTTCCATTCGCCGTTGCCGTTCGGCTTGAGCGTGGTGGTGATGAGCTGGTCGGAGCAAGTTTGTTCCACGGTGGTGTTGTTCGGCCCCGGCACCTTGCAGGTCGCGTCGCCGTACACGATGATGCCGATGCCGTCCGGCCGCAGGCCGTCCTGATCGTCGCCGTCGTCCCAGCGCTTGACGATTTCGATGCTGGTCGAGTCAGGCTGGTGGATGTTGGTCATCGTGAACTCGTACCCGTTCAGTCCGGGCTTCTTGCTGATCGAGTTGTGGTACTCGTCGACGTTGTCCTTGTGCGCATCGTCGGCCACGAGCTCCTCGTCCACGGTGTAGACGTACCGCTCACCCTGATCGTCCTTCGCGGGCAGATCGGTCCAATCGTGCGCCCAGTTGTTGTCGTCATTCAACGCAACGCGGTACCGGTCGGCGTTCGCCGTATCGATATCGGCCATCTTCTTGCCGTTGCGGTACAGCAGCGCATACACGGTCAGTCCCTCGCGCTTCTTGTCCTGATCGTGCCGGTCCTCCCAGCGCTTGCGCACGGACATGCTCACGTACTGCTTGACCGCGTCCTCGACGCGGATCACGTTGCCGGACTGCGCAACGCCGCCGACGGTCACCTTGCCGTTGTGCACGGTGAATTCAATCGGTTCGGCGATCAGGTCATAGCCGGCCGGAGCCTTGGTTTCCTCCAGCTTGTATGTGCCGTTCGGCAGCTGGAACGACTTCGGACCGTCCGCGCTCGACGTCCACGTCTCCTCGACGCCGTCGTTTTCGAACGTGGTGCCGGTGAGCTTGAATTCGGCGCCCGGCAGTTCGGCGGTGCCGGAGACGGCGACCTTGGAGACGGTCACGTTCGTCTCGTCCGGTTCGTCGATCATGACGACCGTGTTGTTGTCTTGTTTCTCGCCGTTGATCGTGACCGTGCCGTCGAGGTTGACGTTGAACACGATGTCGCTCGCCGGACGGTAGCCGGCCGGGGCTTCGCTTTCGTGCAACGTGTACGTGCCGGGGTTGAGCGTGATGAGCTTGTTCGTGCCGTCGGTCGTCCACGAGAAGGAATAGCTCTCGCCGGCGAGCGTGGTGCCGGTGATCGTGAGATTCGCGCCCGCGATTTCGCCGACGCCGGCGGTCAGGCTCTTCTTGGAGACGGTGACGCGACGGGTCTGGTATTCGTCGGTCATGACGATCGTGTTGCCGTCGAGCGGTTTGCCGTCGTCGCGGGTGACGGTGAGCTTGCCGGTCGTCTTGTCTTGCGTGACGGTGAACTTGATCGGATCGGCCATGCGGTAGCCGTTCGGAGCCGTGACTTCCTCCAGTGTGTAGTTGCCGGGCTTGAGCTTGACCGGCTGCGACTTGCCGGCTTCGGTCGTCCAGATGAACGTGCCCGCAGTCGTGCCGTCGGCGAGCGTGCCGGTGATGCGCATCGACGCGCCGGCGATCTCCGCGCCGCCGAAGTCGCGCTTGGAGATGTAGATCTCCTCGGACTCGGGATGGTGCGTGTTGGTCACGACGAAGCCCGCGCTCGCGCTGCCGGTGACGGCGACGGTGTACTTGGCCGGCACATCGTCTTCCTTCACCGTGTAGGAGATCGGATTGCCGTTCTCGTACTTGGGGAGGTTCTCGAACGTGGCCTTCCAGCCGTTCTGCTCGTTGAGCGTGACGGTTGTGCCGGTGGCCTTGCCGTTGGCGTACAGCTGGACCCTCACCTCGCCGGGGCGGAGCTGGTCGTCATCGTCGGCATCGTCCCAGACCTTGCCGACCGCGATCTGCGTGACGGCGGGCGTGTGCTTGTTGGTGACGCAATAGTGCGTGACCTGGTCCGGGTCGGTTGCGGTGCAGTCGACCGGCGTGCCAAGTTCATAGTCGGTCTTGTCGGCGTCGCCTTCGGCCTTCTGGTACTGCTCACGCACCTCGTAGGTCACGGCCTTGCCCTGTTCCATCACGGGCAGGTTGCTCCACTCCACGGTCAGGTCGCTGCCGACCGCGCTCGGCCGGATCACCTTGTCCTGCGCGGCCACATGGGTCGCGTCGCCGTCGCCGACCGTCTTCCACAGCTGGAACGTGACGGTGCCACGGCCACCGTCGCGGCCGTCGCCGTCGTCCCAGATCTTCGTGGCACGGATCTTCGTGGTCTTGCTGGAATCGGCCACGGTCACGACGTTCTGCTTGTCGCCGTTCACATCCGGATCGCCGGTCGCCGCGTCCTTGCCGTCGACGATCACCTTGCCGGCGTCGGTCACGACGATCGTGACCGGTTTGGCCGTCTCGTAGCCGCCCGGGGCCTGCTTCTCGGTGAGCGTGTACGTGCCGGGCGTGAGATTCTCAAATGTGTGCGACGTCTTGCCGTCGGCGTCCCACGTCTGTTTAAAGCTCGCGTCGCCGTCCTTCGTCAGCTCGAACTCGGCTCCGGCAAGCGGCGTGCCGCCCTCGTCGGTCTTGAACAGCGTGAAGCTCTTCTTGACCTGGCCCTGGTTGCTGACCGGCAGCATGTACGTCTGCAGCACGATCGGTTTGCTCGTGGCGTTGCCGTCCTTATCGGTCGATTCGACCGTCGTCATCGACTTGATCAACGGGTGACCGTCGATCGTCACGTCGTCGTAGAACCCGTCGTACGTATCGTTCTTGACGTGATCGTTGCCGGGGAACACGACGTACCACACGGTATCCGCACCAAGCTGGTAGCCGCCTTCCGGCGCGGTTTTCTCGGTGACGCGATACACGATGTCCGGGTTGAGCGCCACCGTCGGGGTGTATCCGTTCGCGGCGGAGGTCAGGTTCGAGGTGACCGTCGTGGACTTGGCCGAGTCATACGTCCACGTCTTGCCGTTCTCCTGCGATTTGGCGTCAATCGACAGCTGTTCCACCTTGAATACCGCGCCGTTCAGCGGCTTGCCGGTGTCGCCGTCCGCGTACTTGTAGATCTGCAGCGCGTTGTTCTCGGACGAGATGCCGCCGAGCGCCTTCTGCACCACGCCGGTCTGCGTTTGCGTGGACGTCGTCTCGCCCACGCCGCTGCCCTTGAGCACCACCTTGTTGGCGCCGAGGTTGCCGGTGAACGACTCCCCCGGCTTGAGCAGCACGGTCGCCTTGTATTCGATCGTGATCGCGCGGCCGTCCGGTACCTTGAACGTCGTCGTGCGAGTCGTCGGATCGTACGCGTACGACGCGCCGGCCACATCGGCCTTGGTCTTCGTATCGACGATGCGCACGCTGTCCATACGCAACGACAACGCGGCGCCCATCGTATCGGTCAGCGTGAGCGTCTCGCCCTTGTTCAGCTGGGCCGCGGTCGGGTTCACGTTGATCGAATAGTTGATGTACGGCGCGGTCGCGGCCGAATATGTGCCCTTCTTGACCAGGATCGTCGGCGGGTTGCCGTATTCGGTCGCGGTGTCCGGCAGCTGTTCTTCGCCGTCGATCGTGATCTTCGCGCTGTTGGTGTACTGATCCCACTGCGGTACGCCGATCAGGCCGTCGAACGTCGTGTCGTAGATGATGCGCAGTCCGGCGGTGGTCTGCGCGGCCTTGAACGCGGGCGTGTCCGGCATGATCGTGAACGTGACCGTGCCGTCGCCGTTGTCGGTCACAAACAGGCCGTCGACCTGCACGCCCGACGGGTCGACCGCGCGCGCCGAACCGGAGATGTAGATGTGGCGAACGGTCGTCTTGTTGGGATCGTTGTTCGGGTTGTTCGTGGGCAGCGTATCGGTGATGCTCACTGACTTCGTGCCGGACGCGATGTCATGCACGGTGAGCAGCCAGCGGAACCTGCCGCTGTTGCCGCCGGGCTGGTTGTCGGTGCCGGCTGTCGGGTCGTAATACTGGTACGTGTTGCTTTTGGTGAGGTTGTCGACCTTGTTGGTGTGGCTGGCGGTCACGTCCTTGCCCGCGAAGTTGGCGGTGTTGTAGAACGTTTCGCTGGCGCTGACGCCGTTGTTCATCACGGACTGGTACGCGATGTAGATCTTCGTGCCCTTGGCCAGCTCGTTCTTGAACGTGATCGTGAACGACTTGCGGTCCTTGGCGAGGGCGATCTTGTAGTTCGCGGACGCGTACGGCTGCTTCTGGTCCGCGTCGGTATACAGCTTGATCGAGCCGGGCTTGATCTTCTGGAAGTCGCCGGCGATCGTGCCATCCTGCTGCTTGTCGAGGGTGTCGGTGAGCACTTGGCCGGCCGGCAGCTTTTCGAGCGCGGTGAACGTGGTCAGCCAGCTCATGGTCTTGCCATCTTCTGAACTGGCGACGTACTGCTTCGCCAGATCGACGCTGTTGCGGGTCACGGTGACGGTGCCGCCGCCGGTGCCCGGGTTGCCTTCGCCTTCGCCGGGCGTCACGGTGAACGTGTTGTCGTACTTCTTGCTGTCGCCGACGCCGGGTTCAGTCTCGACTTCGGTGGTGTAGACAAGTCGGTAGAACCGGTATGCCGTTCCGTTGGCATGCTTCGGCAGCGTGGCGTCGCCGCTGGCCAGGTCCTTCCATGTCACGGTGGTGATGGTCGGATGGTTCCAATCGTCATCGATGCCTTGGATCTCGACGGTGCTGTTCGGGTCCGGCTGCTTGAGACCGTCGCCGAGGATATCCTTGATATGCGCGTCGTTCACGGTTCCGTCGCCACCGCCGATTTCGACGGTCCAGGTGATCGTGGTCTTGCCGGTCTCCGGGTCCGTTTGCGAGGAGCCGCTCTTGCGCACGTACCAGTTGGTGCTGATCTTGAGATCCTTGTTGGTCTCCTTGTCGGTCAGGTCCTCGTCGCTGTGGTAGACGACCTTGTTGTTGATGAGGTTAATCTGGCCGTTCTTGGTCGCATCGATCACGGACTTGCGGTCGATCTTCACGTAGTACTTGAGCCGCACCGTCTCGCCGTCGGCCATCTGGTCGATGTTCACGGTGAATCCGTGGTCGCTGATGCTGGTTGCCTTCCAGCCGCCGTCGTATTTCTCGGTGAGCTGGGCGTTCGTGTAGATCTCGATCGGATGATCGGCGTCGTTGAGCAGGGTGAGCAGGTCGCCCATCGTGTCTTTGAGGTTGACGTTGGTGTTGGTGCCGGTGGAGGTCACGTCGACCACGTAGTAGAAGACGGTCGGGTCGTCGGTCGAGACGGCGCCGTTCTTGATGGCCTTGATCGAGTGGACCGGGTTGACGTCGACGTCGACCGTGCCGAAGCCGGGGAATTCGAATGAGGTTTTGCCGCCTTCGGTGTCGGTGGAGGTCGACTGGCGGATGGTGCCTTCCGCGGTGACGTAGGCCTTGATGTTGCCGGTGGTGGTGTCGGAGCTGGTGTAGGTGGCGACGATCTTGCTGCCGTTGATGGTGAACGTGCCCTTTTGCACGCCGCTTTCGTCGTAGATCGGGTAGGTTTCGCCGCTTTTGAAGGTGATGCCCTTGGGCAGGTCGTAGGTGAACGTGTCGCCTTGCTTGATGCCGCCGCTGACGCCTTCGGAGTTGTTCGGCACGCTCCAGTGCAGCTCGAACTTGACGGTGTCGCCGTAGTTGACCTTCATGCCGGAGGTGTGGGGTTTGCCGCCGATCATGAGGGAGGTGGCGTCTTTGTCGACCCAGTTTTGCTGGTCGCCGCTCAGGTCGTAGGTGTTGGCGGCGTAGGCGGTGTCGGTGGTGACGATGGCGCCGACGAGGAGGGTGGCGAGGGCGACGAGGAGTGCGGCGGCGCGGATGGCCGCGGTGCGCAGGGCGGCTGTGGTTGCGGCGCGGGTGTGAGAGGGGTTGTTGTGGGATGTCTCAGTGACGGACGGGGCCGATGCCGATAGGGCCGATGCCGCAGCGCGGCGGGCAGGTCCACTTGTTGATACAGGATCTGCGAACGTGGACGCAGAGTATGTTGCACCATGGGCTGACGACGCAGGTACTGCCAATGATTGCATCGGCTTCCCATCGAAGTTACGCCAATTTCTTGCAATCGTTTGCAGAATCGATCGCCACATCTTGTGAGCCTGCCACTTCGTCATATCAGCTCCCTACAGCACCTTCTCCATTGAGCGCATGCCCAATTTCATCGTCTCCAAGGCCCACCTTTGGCCTTACCGCGTATTATACCCCCTACGCCCCCCGATTTGCAAATGTTGTCATTTGCAATACTTGCTGCAATTGCATAATCGTGCGCCATGTATTGCAAACGTAGGCATCCCGCGCCATGACCGCACGACACGCCGAACGCGACGCCCGTCTGGGCGCCGGCACCCCCGATCGCGCAAAAAGAAACCCCGGCGGGGTTGGCGCCGGGGAGAGAAAGGAGAGAGAAGAAGAAAGGGTTCAATTGTCGGGAACTGCTGCTGTTCCTGTTCAGCTCTTGCTGACAGTTATTATGAAACCACCGCTTCCTTGACGCAATAATGTGGTTATCTGAAAATAACCTGAAAATTATTGAATCGAGCCACCGCACAGTCCTCAACGTCCGTCATCATGCCTGTTTTTCTCCGCTGCATATCAGCTCGGCGGCCGTCTGACGCTACACTGGAGTACAGATTATCTGTCTTCTACTTAGTAATAAGGAGCGACCATGCTGCTGTCCGATCGCGATATTCTCGCCGCCAAGGCCGACGGCCATATCTCGCTTGATCCGTGGACTCCCGAAATGGTGCAGCCGGCGTCGATCGACGTGCGACTTGACCGGTACTTCCGCCTGTTCAACAATCATGCGTACACCTACGTCGACCCGGCCGAGAACCAGGGCGCGCTGACCGAACAGTTCGAGGTCGCGCCCGACGAGCCGTGGATTCTGCACCCCGGCGAGTTCGCGCTCGGCTCGACGTGGGAGTACGTCAAGCTCGACGCGACGATCGCGGCGCGCCTTGAGGGCAAAAGCTCGCTCGGCCGCCTCGGCATCCTCACCCATTCGACGGCCGGCTTCATCGACCCGGGCTTCGAGGGCCACATCACGCTTGAGCTGAGCAACGTCTCGACGCTGCCGGTCAAGCTGTGGCCAGGCATGAAAATCGGGCAAATGTGCTTCTTCCAGCTCAGCTCGCCGGCCGAGCACCCGTACGGTTCCAAGGGCACCGGCTCGCACTACCAGGGCCAGCGCGGCCCGACCCCAAGCCGCTCCTACGTCAACTTCTACAAAGCCGACGTCAGCGACTGACGAGCTGGCCACCAACCAGCTCGGCCCGGCCCGCCAGCCAGCTCGGATATCGCCCCACTCATTAGCTCGGATAATGCCCCGCCCATCAGCGGGGCATTTTCATGATGGTGTCCGCATCCCGCCCCGCTCAGATGCTCTTTACGGGGCGAAACACGGAAACCTTCCGGACCGTGCCCCGCCGAGTCCACCCTTTGCGGGGCAATCCGCCGAAACCTTCCGGGATGCACCCCGCGGAACCCGTTCTTTGCGGGGCACATCGCGGAAAGCCTCCGGATGCCGCCCCGAAACCAGCGCGGAACAGGGCGGGCCACACACGCCTCCCGGGATTCGCCCCGCAACAGGGCGAATAAACGGAGCCGCGTGCGAAAGGATTCCGGAATCTGCCCCACGCAGAGCAGTCGCTGCGTGATATCGGGGATAGCACCACCCCGCTCACCGCACAAACATCACGCAACACCCCAATATGCCCGGTTTGCGATTTCGGACGGACTTCGTCCCGCGCTGTTATGGGCGGCTTCGCCGCGTACCCCACCCGCCCGGCCTGCGCCGGACACCCTCCCCTGAGAGGGGAGGGAAGCGCCTCAACCTTTCCCTCCCCTCTCAGGGGAGGGTGTCAGCGAAGCTGACGGGTGGGGTACTGCGGCGCCAGCCGCCAATAACAGCGCGGACGAAGCCCGTCCACAATCGCAGACAGGGCGGGCCGTCAGTACGACCCGCCAACAACACGAGAAAGAGGCTCCCCGCAGGGAGCCTCTTTCTTGGTTATGAGCGCTTACGCGACAATCACGCGCTCACGCCACGGCGCTTGTCGACGGCGCGCATGACGGCCTTGTAGATCTCGGAGGCCACCAGCACGATCGCCGCCAGGCCGATGCACTCGAACCACGCGACGAAGTCGAGCGGCGTGGTGCCGAACGCGTCGTTCAGGAACGGCACGTAGATCACCACGACCTGCAGCAGGATCGAGATGCCGATCGCACCCCACAGCCACTTGTTGCTGAACAGGCCCACGAACGCGCTCTGGCGCGACGAACGCGAAGCGATCGCGTTGAACAGCTGCGCGAACACGAGGATCGTGAAGCCCATCGTGCGGGCCTCGACCATCTGCGCGTCGTGACCGAGCGCATCGACGGAGCGGTCGGTGAACAGGCCGCCCGCGAGGTGCATGTCCATGCCGATCAGCGTCACCGCGGCCATGATGATGCCGATGAACGCGATATCGATCCACATGTCCTTGTCGATCACGCGGTCGGTCAGGCGACGCGGCTTGCGGGCCATCACGTCGTCGGTCTGCGGGTCGACGCCCATCGCGAGCGCCGGCGCCGCGTCGGTGAGCAGGTTGATCCACAGCAGCTGCGTGGCGAGCAACGGCACGGTCACGCCCTGCGTGCCGGGCTGGGTGATGCCGAGCACGCCGGCGAGCATGACGCCGCCGAACACGGTGAACACCTCGCCCACGTTGGAGCTCAGCAGGTAGCGCAGGAACTTGCGGATGTTGTCGAAGATCACGCGGCCTTCGCGCACGGCGGCGACGATGGTCGAGAAGTTGTCGTCCGCGAGGATCATCTTCGCGGATTCCTTGGTGACCTCGGTGCCGGTGATGCCCATCGCCACGCCGATGTCGGCAGACTTGACGGCCGGCGCATCGTTCACGCCGTCGCCGGTCATGGCGGCGATGTTGCCCTGGCGCTGCAGCGATTCGACGATCTTGAGCTTGTGCTCCGGCGCGACGCGCGCGTACACGGACACTTCGGAGGTCGCCTTGTCGAGCGCGGCCTCGTCCATCGCGTCGAGTTGGTCGCCGGTCAGCGCCTTGCCGCCCTTCTCGATGATGCCCAAATCGGAGGCGATGCGCGCCGCGGTCAGCGGGTGGTCGCCGGTGATCATGACGGTGCGGATGCCGGCGCGGTGCGCTTCGGCCACGGAATCGCGGACCTCGGTGCGCGGCGGGTCGATGATGCCGACCATGCCGGCCCAGATCAGATCGGATTCGATCACGTCGGACTGTTCGGAGATGTCGGTGATCTGACCGGCCGAGTTCGTCACGATGCCGGGGACTTCAGCCAGCGAGGAGACTCCGAGCGGACGGTACGCCTCGCCCAGCGTGCGGTAGGCTTCGCCGGACAGTTTCTCGACGGTCGCGAGGATCGTCTGACGGTCGCCTTCGGTGAGCGGACGGACCGCGCCGCCGACGGCGATGCGCGTGCAGTACGCGAGCAGCACGTCCGGCGCGCCCTTCGCGAAGACGGTCAGGTTGCCGGCGTCGGCGTTGTCCTTGGCGACGATCGCCATGCGCTTGCGTTCGGACGTGAACGGCACTTCGGCCACGCGCTCGAAGCTCGCGTACTTGCGATCGGCGTGCACCTTGCGGGCGGCGACGATCAGCGAGACTTCGGTCGGGTCGCCGATCGCCTCCCACGTGCCGGGCTTGGATTCGCTTTCGCGCAGGTCACCGTCGTTCGCGAGCGTTCCGGCGCCGAGCGTGGCCATCACTTCGGCCTCGACGCCCGCCGGAACGGCCAGATCGCCGGACGCGCCGACCATCACCATGCGGCCTTCCGGCGCGTAGCCGGTGCCGGTGATCTGCACTTCGCCGGACGGCGTGACCACACGTTCGACGGTCATCTCGTTGCGGGTCAGCGTACCGGTCTTGTCGGAGCAGATCACGGACGCGGAACCGAGCGTCTCCACGGAGGAGAGCTTCTTGACGATCGCGTTGTGCTTGGCCATGCGCTGCACGCCGAGCGCGAGCACGACGGTCAGGATCGCGGCCAGGCCCTCCGGCACGGCGGCGACGGCCAGCGAGACGGCCAGTAGCAGCGAGTCGATGATGTCGTGCACCGAGTGGAAGCCCTGCGTGAGAGCGAGCGCGGCGAGCACGACCACGGCGATGATGCACACCGCGAGGCCGAGGATCTTGGAGACGTGCGCCATCTCCTTCTGCAGCGGGGTGGCTTCGTCGTCGGTGGCGGCGAGCATGTCGGCGATCTTGCCGACCTGCGTGTTCATGCCGGTGCCGGTGACGATCGCGCGGCCGGTGCCCTGCGTGACGGACGTGCCGTTGAAGATCATGTTCGCGCGGTCGCCGAGCGCCTTGGCTTCGGCAAGCGTTTCCGGCTTCTTGCCGACCGGGACGGATTCGCCGGTCAGCGACGCCTCCGCGATGCGCAGGGACGCGGCCGCGAACAGTCGGCCGTCGGCGGAGACGGTGTCGCCTTCGCCGAGCACGACGATGTCGCCGGGGACGACGTCGGTGGTGTTGATGTGCACGACCTTGCCGTCGCGCAGGACGGCGGTCTGCGGCGCGGTCATCTGCGCGAGCGCGGCGACGGCCTGTTCGGCGCGGGCTTCCTGGATGTAGCCGAGGACGGCGTTGACGATCAGGATGAGCACGATGACGAGCGCGTCGAACGGTACCGGTTCGCCGGCGCCCGGCGTGTTGGCGCGTTCGATGAACCATGCGACCACCGAAATCGCGGTGGCGACGAGCAGCAGATAAACCAGCGGATCCTCGAACTGCGCGAGGAACTTCTTCCACTTCGGCACCGGCGGCGCGCTGGCCAGCTGGTTCGGGCCGAACTTCTCGAGGCGACGCTTGGCCTCATCCGAGCTTAAGCCCGTGGCCGGGTCGACGTTCAGCGCCTTGGCCACGGCGTCCGCGTCGGTCAGCGACGGGTCGGTATCGTTCAACAGCGCCTGCTGGGCGCGCACTTCCTCTGAAATCGCGTCCTCGGTCGGTGCGGACGCCTTGGATTGACCGTTACGATCAACCATGATGTTGTTCTCCTTGGTATAGCCGCGGAGTAGTCAGCCCTCGCGAATCCTTGGTTTTCTCCCCCGATTCGCGGCAAGGCTGCGCGGTTATGGGCACCGGCGCAACTGCTGCCGATGCGTACGTGTGCCATTATTCCATACCCCGCTAACCTCGCGGCGAAACACACGCGGAGAATAAGGAATCGCGCGTCGCGCGATGCCGTCCCGGTGCTGCGCTGCGCGGCAAATACGGACGGACTTCGTCCGCGTTGGTATTGGTGACGCTGCCGCGTCACAGTACCCCAACCCGCCCGGCCTGCGCCGGGCACCCTCCCCTCAAAGGGGAGGGAAAGGCCATACCCCTCTTAGAGGAAGGCGGCGTCCGCTGCCACTAGTTTTGAGCTGGCCGAACACTTCCCTCTCTTCAAAGGGGAGGGAAAGGCTTCAACTTTTTCTTCCCTGCGGGGACTTCGCCTCTAAAACACCCCACCACCTTTCCCTCCCCTCTCAGGGGAGGGTGCCCGGCGCAGGCCGGGCGGGTGGGGTACGCGGCGAAGCCGCCAGCACCACAGCATCGCGCAAAGCGCGATTCCACCTCCGCCACACGGCAGTGAAAACACGAATAGACCCACACCGCACATAGGGCATCACGTGGAAGTTTTGCGCCCATATGCGGCGGATAAGGGCGAAATTTTGGCCTTATTCCCCACTGCCGCGTAGGATGGGTGAGGATATGTAGAAAGGGATCACCATGAGCGTTCTCGACCGTTTTGAGAAAAGTGTAGAAGGCGCGGTCAATGGCGTGTTCGCCAAGTTCGGGTCCAAGGACCTGCAGCCCGTCGACCTCTCCAGCGCCCTCGAACGCGAAATCGACAATGAGGCGATGCCGGTGGGTCGCGACCGCACGGTGGCTCCGAACGAGTACCGTTTCAAGCTGAGCACCCCCGATTTCGACCGCATCGAGCAGTGGGGTTCGGAGACCCTCGCCAACGAGCTGGCCGACAACCTGACCCAGTACGCCAAGAGCCAGCATTACGCGTTCGTCGGCCCGGTCGTGGTGATCTTCGAGGAGGATCTCGACCTGACCAAGGGCAACTTCAACCTGAGCTCCGAGTCGGTGCAGGGCAACGCGGTGCCGGTCACCACGAACGAGCAGTCGCAGTCCGAGCCGATGCTCGAGGTCAACGGCAACCAGTACCTGCTCACCAAGGAGAAGACGGTGATCGGCCGCGGCTCCGGCTGCGACATCATCATCGACGATCCGGGCATCTCCCGTCGTCACATGGAGATCGACATCACCCCGAACGGCGTCATCGCCCGCGATCTCGGCTCCACGAACCACATGTACATCGAAGGCCATCAGGTGCCGATCGCCACGCTGCTCGACGGCAACACGATCACCATCGGCCGCACGCGCATCCTCTACTGGGCTTCCGCGCAAGATCAGGAGTAAGCCCGCGAAGGAGCCGTTCCATGACCGAATTGACCTTCGCCATTCTTAAATACGGGCTGCTTGCCCTGCTGTGGCTGTTCGTATGGCTTGCCATGCGTTCGCTGCACAAGGACATGGAGTCGTTCAGCCCGCATACCTCGCGCACGCATCGCCGCAAGGAGCGCCGTGCGCGCAAGGCCGCCGAATCACCGGCCCCGGTCGCCACGTCGTCGGCGGTGCCGGTGCACACGCCGGCCGCCGAGCGCACGAACCCGGCCAACGCCGATCTGACGCTGCTCGTCATCATCGACGGCCCGCTCGCCGGCGCATCCGTGCCGTTGAGCGGCAACTCGATCACGCTCGGCCGTGCCGCGTCGAACACCGTCGTGCTCGACGACGAATTCGCGTCCTCGCACCACGCCCGCGTCTACAAGGACCCGGTCACCGGCGCGTGGGCCATCGAGGACCTCGGCAGTACGAACGGCACCGTGGTCAACGGCCAGCGCATCAATACCCCCACCATTCTTTCGGCGCGTGTGCCGGTCCGCATCGGCGCGACCACCTTCGAATTGAGGTGATCGCCCTATGCCGAATTCCGCTGCTTCACAAACCTTGTTCCTCTACTCCACGACGGTGTCCGACGTGGGTACCGTCCGCGCCAACAATCAGGATTCGTCGTTCGCCGGCGAGCATCTGGCCGCGATCTGCGATGGCATGGGCGGCCACGCGGGCGGCGACACGGCGTCGACGATCGCGATCCGGTCGCTCGCGCATATCGAGCACGACGATGTCGACGGCGACATCCAGACCGTCGCGCATGTGCTGGAATCGTCGGTGATCGCCGCGCATGACGCGATTGTGGGCAAGGCGAAGCATGAGCGGAAACTGGCCGGCATGGGCACCACGGTCGTGGCGGTCGTGCTGGTCGCCGGCTACTGGGTGCTCGCGCATATCGGCGATTCGCGCGCGTATCTGCTGCGCGACGGCAAGCTCACGCGCATGACGCACGATCACAGCTACGTCCAGCATCTGATCGACATGGGCCGCATCACGGAAGCCGAGGCGAAGAACCACCCGCAGCGCAACGTCGTGATGCGCGTGCTCGGCGATTTCGACATCGACCCGAGCCCGGACATCTCGATTCGCAAGGCGCACCCGGCCGACCGTTGGCTGCTGTGTTCCGACGGCCTGTGCGGCGTGCTCGAGGACTCGACGATCGAACAGGTGATGGCCGACTGCTCGGACCAGGAAGAGTGCGCGCAGCGGCTCGTCGGCATGGCGCTCAAGGCCGGCAGCACCGACAACGTGACCGCCGTGATCGCGGACGCGACGCTCGCGCTCGACGCCGACGCGTTCGACATCCCGCATCAGACGCTGCTCGTGGGCGGCGCGGCCAGTTCCAGCCTCGAGGCGATCGCGGACATCGTGAACGCGCCGGTCGCCACGGCCCCCGCGCTGCGAGCCGACATCGATTCCCCCGCAGCCCGCGCGGCAAAGCTCATTCAGGAAAAGAAGCAGCCGGACACCGACAAGTCCGCGGACGGCAAAGACGGCGGCAAGCCCGCCCCGCGCGTCGCGCAGCCGTCGAGCGTGCGCGAGGAGATCGGCGACCGCGAGGTGCCCGACACCGGCGAGATTCCGGTCGTACAGAAATCGGACGGCCGATTGACCACCGATCCGAGCGATCCGGAGGTCGCCCGCGCGATCCACCGCGAACAGGCGAAACAGCACAAGGCGACGCGCGTGCGGCGGCATCGCAACCGGTTCATCGTCCTGCTGACGACGATCGTCGCACTGGCCGCGGTGGCCGGCTGCGGCTGGGGCGCGTACGCGTGGAGCCAGACGCGGTACTACCTGTCGTCGTCCAGCGACGGCGTGATCGCGATCTATCAGGGCGTGAACACAAACCTGTTCGGCCTCTCGCTCTCGCACGAGGTCGAGAAAACCAGCATCAAGGTCAGCTCGCTGCCCGAGTCGTGGCAGTCGCAGCTCGAGCAGGGCATCACGGCCGACAGCCTCGAGGACGCCAAGACGCACGCGAAGTTCATCGAGGCCGAGCGCGACAAGGAAACGCAGAAGAACGAGGCGAGCACGCCGAGCTTCGGCGCGGCCGATGACGCGATCGACAACGGCGACAGCAAGTCGTCGAACAGTTCGAACAGTTCCGGCAGCGACTCCGGCAAGTCCGGCACGAACAGCTCGTCCGACAGCAAGTCCAACTCGTCCAATTCATCCACCAACAGTTCCGGCAGTTCATCGAACGGAGGTGACGCGCAATGATCGCAACCCGATTGCGGCAGATCTCGCTGCTGCTGTTCGCGATGCTGATCGGTTTCGTCGCGTTCTTCCAGATGTTCGAGCGCACGACCGGCGGCTTCCCGACGAACTATGCGATCGCGCTCGGCGTGGTCGTCGTGCTGTATCTCGTGCTGTGGGCACTGACGATCCGGTTCCAGCCGTACGCGAGCCAGTCGATCATGCCGTGCGTGCTGCTGCTGAGCGCGATCGGCACGACGATGATCGCGCGCATCGACCATGCGAAAGGCACGACGGTCGGCTTCCGTCAGCTGCTGTGGATCGCGGCCGCGCTCGTATTGTGCTGCGTGCTGATCGTCGCGATGCAGGACTACCGCATCCTGCGCCGCTTCTCGTACGTGAGCATGGTGGTGGGCCTGATCCTGCTGCTCTCCCCCATGATTCCGGGCCTCGGCGTCGACATCAACGGCGCAAGCGTGTGGATCAAGATCCCGTTCACGTCGAGCACCGTGCAGCCGGCCGAATTCGCCAAGCTGTTCCTCGCGTTCTTCTTCGCCTCCTACCTGTTCGACCACCGCGACCAGCTCGCGGTCGGCGGCAAGAAATTCTTGGGGCTCCAACTGCCGCGCATCAAGGACATGGGCCCGATCATCATCATCTGGGGCGTGTCGATGGGCGTGCTCGTGCGGCAGCATGATCTGGGCACTTCGCTCATGTTCTTCGCGATGTTCGTCGCGATGCTGTACGTGTCGACCGGCCGCAAAAGCTGGATCGTGATCGGCCTGCTCGCGTTCGCCGCCGGCGCGGTCGTCGCGGCGCGCATCTTCAGCCATGTAGGCGCGCGCGTGGACGCGTGGCTGCAGCCGTTCAGCAACGAGCAGTACAACATGGAGTTCGGCGGCTCGTACCAGATCGTCACCGGCCTGTTCGGCCTCGCGTCGGGCGGTCTCGCGGGCACCGGCCTCGGTCAGGGACACCCGGACCTCACGCCGTACGCGAACTCCGACTACATCTACGCTTCCGTGGGCGAGGAACTGGGCCTCGCCGGCCTGTTCGCGGTGCTCGTACTGTACCTGCTCATCATCGCGTCCGGCTTCATCACGGCCATGAAAATCAAGGACGGCTTCGGCAAGCTGCTCGCCTCCGGCCTCGTGTTCACGATGGCGTTCCAGGTGTTCACGGTCGTCGGCGGCATCACGCTCGTGATCCCGCTGACCGGCATGACCATGCCGTACATGGCCGCCGGCGGTTCGTCGATCATTGCGAACTACCTGCTCGCGGCGCTGCTTGTGGTCATTTCGAACGCGGCGAACAAGCCCGAGCCTCCCACCGACCTGTCGGAAACGTTCCAGTATGAGGCGCTGGCCGCCTTGCGCGACCACGAACTCAAGGAGCGTGGTAACCGATGAACAAATCCCTGCGCCAGCTGTTCACGGCCGTACTGGTATTGTTCGTGATCCTCGGCATCTCCAGTTCGGTCTTCACCGCGTTCGTCGACGACGATCTCAACGCCGACTCGCGCAACACGCGATCGCTGTACCGCACGTACGGCACGCCGCGCGGCGCGATTCTCGCGTCCGACGGCACCGTGCTCGCCCAGTCGACCGCGACGAACGACTCGTTCAAGTACCAGCGCAAATACACGAACGGCGCACTGTACGCGCCGATCACCGGCTATTTCTCGATCACGCACGGCATCGGACCGACCGGCAACGGCATCGAGAACTCACGTAACGAACTGCTTAGCGGCCAGGCCGACGCGCTGCTGTGGGAGCGGCTCAAGGCCATGCTCGCGGGCACGCAGAACACCGGCGCGTCGATCGAAACGTCGATCGACACCAAGCTGCAGCAGCTCGCCTACCAGCTGCTTGACGGCAAGGACGGTTCGGTCGTGGCGATCGAACCGAAGACCGGTCGCATCCTCGCGATGGTGAGCACGCCGAGCTACGATCCGAACACGCTCGCCACGCATGCCACGGCCGACGCGAACAAGGCGTTCCAGCAGCTCGTGGGCGACGAGGCGAACCCGATGCTCAACCGCGCCACGCGCCAGCTCTACCCGCCGGGGTCCACGTTCAAAACCGTGGTGGCGGCCGCGGCGCTCGAAACCGGCGACTACGACCTCGATACGCAGATTCCGGCCGGCGCGAGCTACACGCTGCCCGGCACGGCCACCGCGCTCACCAATTCCAGCGCGGCCGGCGGTGGCTCGAACGGCAAGATCTCGCTCGAGGACGCGATGGCGTACTCGTCGAACACCGCGTTCGCGCAGCTGGGCGTCGCGCTCGGCGCGGACAAGGTGACGGCGATGGCCGAAAAGCTCGGCTACGACAAGGAGATCACCGTGGACGGCTCCACGTCCACCGGCTCCCCGATGACGTCGGTCGCCGCGAAGTTCCCGTCCGATCCCGCCGACGACCGGCTTGCGCTGGCCTCGATCGGCCAGGGCGACAACCAGATCACCCCGCTGCAGAGCGCGATGATCGCCTCCGCGGTCGCGAACGACGGCGTGCTCATGAAGCCGACGCTGGTCGACCGCGTGCGCTCGAGCGACCTGTCGGTCATCTCGGAGACCAAGGCGAAGGTGATGAGCCAGGCGTTCAGCGCGGACACGGCGAACAAGCTGACGACCGCGATGGAATCGGTGATCACCAAGGAGTACCCGTCGTTGCAGATCGACGGCGTGAAGGTGGCCGCGAAGACCGGCACCGCGCAGATCGGCACCGACAACCAGAGCATCGACGGCTGGATTCTTGGCTTCGCGCCGGCCGATAACCCGCAGATCGCGATCTCGGTGGTCGTGCACAATACCGATGTATTCGGATCGCTGGCCGCCGGCCCGATCATGAAGTCGTTGATGGAGGAGGCGCTGAAGAAATGAAACTGATCGAAGGACAGCTCATCCACCGGCGCTACCGTCTCGACCGTCGACTCGCGCAGGGCGGCATGGGTGAGGTCTGGAAGGCGTACGACATCCAGCTCAACCGTCCGGTCGCCATCAAGGCGCTGCGCTCCGACCAGTCCAACATCGAGTCGAAACTCCAGCGACTGCGTGCTGAAGCGCACAATTCCGCCAATCTTGCGCACCCGAACATCGCCGCGCTGTTCGAATACTACGAGCACGACGGCATCGGTTTCCTCATCATGGAATACGTGCCGTCGAAGTCGCTCGCGGACATCTACCACGAGCGCGGCGCGATGCCGCCGACCGAACTGCTGCCGATCCTGATCCAGACCGCGCGCGGCCTGTTCGTCGCGCACAGCCACGGCGTGATCCACCGCGACGTCAAGCCGGCGAACATCATGGTGTCCGATTCCGGCGAGGTGAAGATCACCGATTTCGGCGTCTCCTACTCCACCAACCAGGAGCAGATCACGCAGGACGGCATGGTCGTGGGCACCGCGCAGTACATCTCCCCCGAACAGGCGCAGGGCCAGCAGGCCACGCCGCAGTCCGACATCTACTCGCTCGGCGTCGTCGCGTACGAGGGCCTGTGCGGCCACCGTCCGTTCACGGGCGCGACGCCGGTCGACATCGCCGCCGCGCATGTGAACGATCCGGTGCCGCCGCTGCCGGACACCATCGATCTTCAGCTGCGCCAGTTCGTCATGTCGATGCTGGAGAAGGACCCGCGCGACCGGCCGAAGGACGCGCTCGTCGTCTCGCGCACGCTGGCGCGCATCGAACGCCGTCTGCTCGATCAGCAGACCGCGGCGAGCGACGACACGATGAGCGGCACCGGGCGACTGCTGCGACGCGTCGCCAGCAAGCCGCACCCGGTGAACACGATGCTGCACGCGATGGACCCGAAGACGATCATTCCGGCCGGCGATTCGCCGATTCCGGCGGCGCCGATCGTGACCGACGTGCCGATCTCCGCGCCGGCGGCGGACCTGCCGGGTGCACCGATCGCCGGGGCCGCCGGGACTGCCGCACCGATCACGTCGTCCGTCTCACCGTCGCCGGATCTTGGCGACATGCCGCCCGTCACGAACGCCGTGGACGTGCCCGGCGACGTACAGATCAGCTTGGATAAGGCCGCATCCGACATGCGGGACTCATGGAAGGAACAGCAATGAGCAGCACGATGCCCAATTCGCTCGCCGATGGCCGTTATCAGCTCGGCCAGTTGATCGGACGCGGCGGCATGGCCGAGGTGCGCGTGGCGTTGGATACGCGACTTGGACGTACCGTTGCCGTCAAGATCATGCGTTCCGATCTTGCCAACGATCAGATCTTCCTGTCGCGATTCCGCCGCGAGGCGCACGCGGTCGCGCAGATGAACAACCCGAACATCGTCAACATCTACGATTCCGGCGAGGAGACGGTGGTCGCGGAGGACGGCGGCACCGAGCGGCTGCCGTACCTGGTCATGGAATACGTCAAGGGACAGACGCTGCGCGACATCATCAAGGCCAACGGCGCGCTCTCCCAGCGCGACGCCGAACAGATCATGCTCGGCGTGCTCAACGCGCTCGAGTATTCGCACCGCATGGGCATCATCCACCGCGACATCAAGCCCGGCAACATCATGATCTCCGATCAGGGCGTGGTCAAGGTCATGGACTTCGGCATCGCGCGCGCGCTCGACGATTCGGCCGCGACGATGACGCAGTCGCAGGGCGTGGTCGGCACCGCGCAGTACCTCTCCCCCGAACAGGCGCGCGGCGAGACCGTCGACATGCGCTCCGACCTGTATTCGGCCGGTTGCGTGCTGTACGAGATGCTGACCGGGCGTCCGCCGTTCACCGGCGATTCGGCCGTGGCGATCGCGTACCAGCACGTGTCGGAAGTGGCGACGCCGCCGTCGTCCGTGGTGCCGGGGCTGCCTCGCATGTGGGATTCGATCGTGGCCAAGGCGATGGCCAAGGACCGGCAGAACCGCTACGCGACGGCCGCCGAGTTCAAAACCGATATCCTGACGTTCATGAACGGCGGGGTGCCGGTGGCGGCCGCGTTCAACCCGCTGACCGACCTGTCGAACATGAAGGCGCGCAAGGAGGCCGAGCAGAACGATCCGGCCGCGACCGCGGCGATGAGCCCGACGATGGCGATGCCGGGTGTTGCGGGAGGCGCGCCGGGCGTTGCGGGTGTGCCCGGTGTCGGCGGCGTCGGCGAGACGACCACCACGCAGGCGTTCAACCCGGTGACCGGCCAGTTCGAGGCGATCCCCGCGCTGCAGCCGGCCGGCGGCAACACGGCCGTCCGCTCGCGCACCGAACAGCGCGAGGAGGCCTCACGGGCCAACCGCAAGAAGAAGATCATCATCGGGTCGATCATCGGCGCGATCGTGGCGCTCATCGCGATCGCCGGCATTTTTGTGCTGCTCAACGGCGGCGCGAACGTGATCGAGCAGCAGGTCGAGGTCCCCGACTTCACGTCGATGTCGGGCGTGACCCGCGACAAGGTGCGCTCCGAACTGACCGATCTGGGCTTGACGCCGAAGATCACCGACGACGATTCGTCCGACAAGGCTGAAGGCACCGTGACCAAGCAAAGCCCGAAGGGCGGCAACAAGGTCGACAAGGGCACCACGGTCGAAGTGTGGTTCTCCACCGGCCCGCAATCGGTGAAGGTGCCGGACGTGAGCGAGAAGACGCAGTCCGAGGCGATCAGCGAGCTGACCGCGGCCGGATTCAAGGTCAGCTCCACCGTGCAGACCACCGACAGCCTGATCGAGCAGGATCTGGTCGTCGAAACCAATCCGAAAGCCGGTTCGTCGGCCAAGAAGGGCAGCGAGATCACGTTGATCGTGTCCACCGGCAACCTGTCGATGCCGGACGTGACCGGCCAGCCGTCCGCCGCGGCCCAGCAGACGCTGCGCGATCTGGGGCTGAGCTCGCTGACGCTGAGCGAGGAGTACAACGACGAGGTGCCCGAGGGTTCGGTGATCAGCACCGACCCGACCGCGGGCACGCCGGTCGACTCGCAGTCGCTGGTGACGCTCGTGGTGTCGAAGGGCAAGGAGCCGGTCGAGAAGGTGACGATTCCGACCACGATCTCGCTGGGCAGCTCCAGCGCCACCGTGAGCGCGGTGACGGCGCAGCTGCAGGCGTTGGGTCTGACCGTGAAGATCGCGTCGGGCAGCCCGAGCGACGGCACGGCCATCGTGACCGCGCTGCAGCCGGGGCTGGGGTCCGAGGTCGACAAGGGTTCCGAGGTGACGCTGACGACCAAGGCCGCGTCCTCCGACAACTCTTCCGAGACGAACAAGGAGGATAACGGCTCCTCCAGCACGGATAACGGGTCCACCGACAACTCCGGGTCCAACAACAGCTCCGACAACTCCGGCAGCAACTCGAGCAACTCCGGTTCCGGCAACTCCGGCTCCGGCACCGAATCCGGCAACTAGACCTCACGATCGGCTTTTGACCCCCTCAGCCGAGGGGGTCATTTCATACCTCCTTCTCGCTCACCAATTGAGGAACCATTCCGTTCCTCTCCCTTTCCTAGTACTTTGTCGGACCTAAATTGACACATTGTTATTCTCGGCCCCCGGCGCTGAGGGGGCTGTCGGCGAAGCCGACTGGGGGAGCGTCACACCCATCACATTAAGCCCGACAAAGTACTAGCCTCCAGCTGAGAAACCATTCCGTTCCTCCCTCTTTCCCGGCCTTCCCAGCTGAGGAACCATTTTCATTCCTCTCCCGTCCCCAGCCTTCTCTTTTCGGCCCCTCAGATAGAGCCCCCTCCCCGCCATAGGCCATCATCCACGGTCCACAGAACACCCTTTGCGTGATATTTTTGCTAGTACCCGGCGGTTGCTATCACCAACATCACGCAAACAGAGTCCCTGGCGTGATATTTGGGCTAGTACCCACCAGATGCTATCCCACATATCACGCGAATGGTGCTTCTGGCGTGATGTTTTGGATAGGGAGACCTGGGTACTAGCAAAAACATCACGCAAACAGATCGAAGGCACCGCCGGCAGGGCGGCAAAGGCCGAAACCCGCAAGCACCGGTGGAAAACGCCGGCGGACGGAAGACCTCACATCGAAAGGAAAACGTTGGTTTGCGGCCAGCAACGGCTACTTGTTGACCTTCGGCTGGAGGCCGGCGGACTTGGCGACGGCACTGGGCTGGCCGCATACCTTGAGCCAGTTGGCAAGCAGACGATAGCCGTCCTGCGTCATCACGGATTCGGGATGGAACTGGACCGCATACATCGGCAGATCGCGGTGCTTGATGCCCTGGATGATGTGATCGCCCTGCGTCCACGCGGTCACCACCAGCTCATCCGGCACGGAATCCGGTTCGACGGCCAGCGAATGATACCGGGTCGCGGTCATCGGATTGGCCACGCCCTCGAAGATCTCATCGTCGATATGCTCGACCAGGCTCGTCTTGCCATGCATGATCGTCGGCGCATGATCGACCGTGCAGCCGAACACCTCGGCCAGCGCCTGCAAGCCGAGGCACACGCCGAACATCGGCTTCTTCTCGGCCGCGCACAGGCGGATCACGTCCTCGCTCGCGCCCGACTCGGCCGGCGCACCCGGGCCGGGGGAAATCAGCACGCCGTCATACCCGTCGAGCACGCCGGGCTTGGCTGCGTCGATCGCGTCGTTGCGCACCACATCCACCGTCGCGCCCAACGTCTTGAGATAGCCGACGATCGTATACACGAACGAATCGTAGTTGTCGACCACCAGAATGCGCGCCGAATCCGTCATCTTGTCTCCTTACGCAAAGAGCCACAGTACTTGCAATACTGTGGCTCAGTGTAGTCGAGGGATGTAGAGGCATCCGGCCAGTGCCCATTTTTTATTGCTGACGCTGCAACAAAGGACTCGCGCTACGCGCATTGTCACCTTCGCTCGCCTATCGGCTCACTCAGGCTGAGCCTACGCAGAGTCCACCGGACTCTGCGCTTAACGGCTCTCCTCCGGCCGTGCAATCATAGACTCGCCTATGGCGAGACTCATTGTCACCTTCGCTCGCCTATCGGCTCACTCAGGCTGAGCCTACGCAGAGTCCACCGGACTCTGCGCTTAACGGCTCAGACAGTGAAGTTGGACATTTGGCGCAGGTAGGGGATGTTGGACGCGGCCCACGGGAATCCCCACTGGAACAGCGCGCACACCACCACCAGCGCCAGCATCAGCAACAGCATCAACCGAATCGGCAGCACACCGGGCTGGTGCCGCAGAATCCAGCCGTACACGCTCGCATCCGGGCGACGACGCTCACCGGTGCGGATCGCGCGCAGCACCGGGAACCGCCACGCCACCAGCGCGGCCAGGAACACGATCGCATACGCCACCAGCACCGCGATCATCACCGGTTCCAGCGAATCCAACTTCGAGGCAGCCGACGTGATCGACGTGCTCGAATTATTCGTGAACGCGACGCCACCGCTGCTCGTGTCCGTCGCCAGCTCCTTCGGCACGCCGTCCGACACCTTCGCCCAGTAATCAAGCTCGCCGTAGCTGATCCAACGGTAGATCGGGTCGGAATACTTCGGTTCGCAAGTCGTCATCGTGATCATGCGCTTGGTCGGCGTCGCACCGGGGTTCTGTGGATTCGCGCCGATCACGCGGATCTCGGTCGGCAGCACGATCTCCTTGCTGGTGTAGCGGTACACATACCAGTAATCCTGCGTGCGGATGATGATCGGGTCGCCTTCCTGCAGCTTGTCGACATCGCCGAGCGGCTGACCGTAGCCGTTGCGGTGGCCGGCGATCGCGAAGTTGCCGACCTGACCGGGCCACTGCGTGTCGTCATAGTGACCGAGGCCGTGCTTGTTGAGCTGGGTGAGCGTGGTGCCCTGCACGAGGTTGCGCTCCCAGTTCTGGCCGAACCGCGGGATGTACACGGTGGCGATCAGATCGCCTTCGTTCGCCGATTCCGGCTGCACCGGCGGCTCGCCGTCTTGCGCCTTGGCGACCTTGGACGTGTCGCCGTTGGCCGGCGACGACCAGTTCGACGACTGGCGCATCTCCTGCTGCGCGTGCTCGGCCTGCACGCCGGTCCACCACATCTGCCACACGATGTACAGAGCGCAGATCGCGGCGGCGGTGAGCAGGATCTCCGCGAGGATGCCGAGCGCCTGCCAGAACCAGCCGTGCTTGCCGCCCTTGCCCTGGCCACGCTGCCGGACGCCGCGACCGGTCGTCGCAGCCGAAGCGGCGGCCGGAGGAGCCGGAACCGCGGCCGTCTGGCCGTACGCACCGGCCTGCGCGGTCCGCGCATACGTCTGCCCGTATCCCGCGGCACCGACCGCCGGCATCGCAGCGGTCCGCTCCCCCTCGCTTTCCGCAAAATCACCGATCTGATCGAGCGAATCCATCTCGATCTCGTCGTCGTTGAACTGATTGCCGTTCTTTCCGTGTCTCACTGTTCGTCCGTTTCCTGCGTCGAATCAACGCTTGAGTATTGCAGCGACTGTAGCAGCGCCGTGGTTTCCGGGAATTGCAGATTATCCTTAGTCTCGACTTTGTAGCCAATGCCGAACGCACTGACGTATTCTTGGAAGATTTTCATCGCGCTCGAATTCTCCAGCGCGGCGAGCATGTCGCCGGACGGGCCGATCGCCGAAATCGTGTACGGTGGCGAGTATTTGCGGCCCTGCAACAGCAGCACGTTGCCCTGGCAGATCACCGCGGAGTTGAACAGCACGCGCTGATCCTGAATCATCATCGACTCGGCGCCGCCCGCCCACAGCGCGTTCATCACGGACTCGATGTCCTCCTGATGAATCACGTAATCATTGATGTTCGCGGCGGAACCGGAGTTGTCGACCATGTTCTCCCACAGCGGCGAATCGTTGAGCGTCACCGTCACGCCGGGACCGTGCACGGCCGACAGCATCGTGCCGGAACCGGCCGTTTCGCTGTCGTTCGTGTCATCCGAGCTGCCGGCGAAATCCTTCAACGTTTCGATCTGCGAGCTGAGCTTGGTGATGTCCTTCTGCAACTGGTCGACCTGACGCACGCGCTGCTCGACCAAATCGGCGGTATCCGAGGAGATGACGACCGTGCGGTTGATGCGCACGTTCGTGGCCAGCAGGAACCCGCTGAGCGCCAGCACGAGGAACACGGCCGTGCCGCTCAGCCACGACGCGCGTTTCGCGACGTGCCTGCCGGTATGTCTCGCCATGCTTCCTCCGAACGCTGAGTCGCCAGTTCCTTAAATTCGAGTCTAACCACTATTATGACTTCTAGCCTAAATTCAAGGAGACTACGCTGATGGCAGATACCGAGCAGAAAGACTGGCAGGCCGAGACCGCCGACGGGGACGCGGCGAACGCTGCGGCTGAGACGACTGAGGTTGAGACGGCCGCAGCTGATGAGAAGACTGTTGAAATGACGACCGCGGATGCCGGCGAGAAGATCGCGGATGCGAAGGCCGAGGATCTCGCGGCGGCCGAGGACGAGGATTACGGCGTGCCGATGGACCAGGTGGAGGCCGTGCTCAACGCGACCGCCGACAAGAGCTCGCTCACCCCGCAGATGCAGCGCATGATGGCGCGTCAGGCGGAGAACACGAAGCGCGTCGAAGAGACGATCAAGGGCACCAAGTCCAACCCGCGCTGGTTCGTGCCGCTGTTCTGCACGCTCATGATCATCGGCCTGATCTGGGCGGTCTGCTACTACATCACGTCGAGCTACCCGATTCCGGGCATCGGCGCGTGGAACCTGCTCATCGCGTTCGTGATCATCATGGTCGGCTTCATCATGACCATGTGGTGGCGGTGACGGTTCGCATCCGTCACGCTTTGTGACAGCGCAGGATCACATGCTTGGCTCCGGCGAGCGTGGTGGCGAACAGGTAGGTGTCGCCGCCGTCGTTCAGCCGGAGCTTTTTGCGTAGTTGGGCGACCGTGAGCGGGAAATTGCGCACGGCGATGTTGGCCTTGGCAACGCCGGCGAGCGCGCGGTTCAGCTCTTTCTTGCCCATTGCGGTGACGGTTTCGACGGCGAACGTTCTTCCGGGGAAATCGACGATCGGCCGGTCGTCGCCGGAGACGAAGAGGTGGCTGTTCGGACCGATCTGCGTGAGTCCGTAGCGGTCTTCGACGAGCGCGAAGCAGCCGGCCTTCATGATCGACGCGTTCGGCTCGTACAGGTAGGTGATACGCTCCGGCAGCGGCGCAAGACCCAGCGCGCGGTCGGCATTAACTACACGGACATTGTCATTTCGAGCGGAGCGCAGCGGAGTCGAGAAATCCTCCTCGCGCTTCCGCACAGACCTCCTCATCTGGTCTGCGGTGCCATCCGAAACGGCATAGTCGTAGTCGAGTCGATCGGCATCGTTGACGCAGTAGACGTGGACTCCATTCCCAACATCCCCTGCGCCCCCTATCAGGGGGAGCTGATTCACGCCGCACTCACTATGACGTCCTACTTTCCCTGTACCCCCTGTCTGCGCTACGCCGACAGACGACGCGTTTGCGCCCCCTATCAGGGAGAGCTGTCCGGCTTCGCCGGACTGAGGGGGTACCGAAGACGCACGTCCGTCATCACCCATGCCCCGCGCCCGATCAAGGACGAGCAGTAGTTCCTTGCATTCGTTGCCGGTGGAGACGATATGCACCTCGCTGACCGCGCCGCGGAAGTCGGCCACGGCCTTGCGCCAGTCGAGCATCGGGGACAGTTTGATCATGACGTGCGGAGCGGCGGCGAGCAACCGGTCGCGCAGGGCGAGCACGTTCGGCGTGCAGTCCTCGATGGCGACCGTGCGCCCGCCATGTTCGTCGCGCCGCGCCGGGTCCAGAAAAATCAGCGCGGTCGTAGCTTCCAAGATGCTGGTGGAACCTCGGCCCCCTCGGCTGAGGGGGCTGTCAGCCGCAGGCTGACTGGGGGAGCGTACACCCTGCGCATCATTGAAGGTTGCTCCGCTCGCTACACTCGGTCGAAATGCCTCTTTCAACTCCCCCAACACCGTCTCCGCATCACCATTCACAACCGTCACGTTGTTCAATCCCAACGCCCGCATATTGTGCTCGGCCAGCTCGCACAGATGCTGTTGTCGTTCCACATATACCGCCCGCGCGAATCCGCGAGCCATATACGAGAAGTCCACGCCGAACCCGCCGGTCAGATCGACCATCGTTCCGGGGCACGCGGAGCCGCCTGTCGTCTGGCTCTCCCCCACGATCCGTCGCGCAACCTCCGCCTTGTATCGTGCGGTGAACTCGGACGAGCACTGTTCCATCGAAATATGCGGCGGGTACACGATCTCCTCGCACGCCGCCCACTGCGGCAGCTTGCCCCGCGCCGTCTGCCATCCCGCGATCTGGTCGAGCGCGAGCGGCAGGTCCAAGCCGTCCGCGCGCTTGGCTTTGAGCGCCAGATCACGCACGTTCTCAAGGCGGTGTTCGGCTACGAATCGGGCGGTTTCAGGCGACATCAGCATGCGTTCCAGCGTATCCGCCACCCGGGATTGCCCAACGCGGCGGCTTTCTCAAAACCCTGAGGCAGATTTCAAGATCCGCACAGGTCTTTCTCACAACCTTGAGGCCGCCATCCCGGCCAACACCCCCACCGGCACCGTCATATTTACCCCCGAAATACGGGAACGCGCGGCACGGCTGCCTCAAGGTTGGCAGAAAGACCCCCGCGCGGCCAGAAAACTGCCTCACAGTATGCAGAAAGCCCGATGACGAGATGATCCACCTCATCATCGGGCTATAAGACGTCGGCCATCAATCCGTCCGTTGCCATCACATCAGCGAGAAACCGGCGGAGGCGGCAACGGCAAAGTACGCCACCATCAGCAGGAACCACGCCGACGTCCACCCGACGTAACTGCCGCGCGGGGACCGATTCGTCGCGGCATACTCACGAATCGCGGCGCGCCGGCGGAACAGCATCACCGCGGACGCGACATACATCACGATCAGCGCCAAACCGATCACACCCGCCACCTCTGGCGGCTGCTTGGCCACCACTTGCGTCATGAACATGGCGAACGCATTCGTCACGCAATGCAGCGCAACGGCCCACATCAGCGAATACTCCATCGCCACATAGCCCAGCAGCAAGCCAAGCATCACGCCGAACAGACCTTGCAGCACATCGCCATGCATCAGACCGAACAGCACGGCGCTGGTCGTCAGCGCGAACATCTTGCCTTGACCCGCCAGCGAGCGCATCACCAGACCGCGGCACACGATCTCCTCCACAAGCGGACCGACCAGCACGACGGCGACCACCATCAGCCACGATTCGGACGCCATGCTGTTGATGCCCTCCATCGACGCCGATGTGAGTTGGATGCCCACCGAACCGAGCACCGCCTGTGACAGCATGGCGATGCCGTTGGTGACGCATTGGATCAGAAGCATTGCCGCGACGAGTGTGAGCGCGCGACGCGGGGTCATGCGCTTGCGAGCCGCTGAGGCCGGGGCGCCCAGCCAGAACGCGCGAGTGCGGATAAGGGGAAGCGCCGTTGCGGCAAGGACGAGCACAGCGCCGGCGAAACCGACGATCTGCGCGAGAGGCTGGGCGATGGAGGCGGGGATGCCGATGGCCGGGGCAGCGTGCTCGGCGAGGAGGCCGAACACCTGCATAAGCGCCATGTAGGCGATAAGCAGGATCGACGCACGGCCGACGATGGCTCGAGGACTGGCGGCGGAAGCTTGGGCGCGGCGGCGAATACGAGTCGAGGTAGGGGTTGATTGAGGCGGAGAAACAGAGGGAGTGCAGCCGTCAGAGGCCGGTCGTTGCACGGTGGCGAGTGACGGAGTGTCATTGGATGGTTTGAGCGTTACGGTGGACATGGCAGTAGCTCCTTTACTGGGCGAAATGAATGATGCGTATATGGGATCGGTCATTGGGCTTAGCGAGGATGCGCCGTTGCCGGCACAAGTTGATCACTTGTCGGTATTAGCGGGGCGGAAACGGTACCAGCTGATCGCGAAGGATGGGTAAGAGCTTGCAGTAGGCCGCTGCGCAGCCGCCCGCAGAGCGTTTTCTCAACCTTGAGGCAGTTTCCCTGCCCTGTAGAGGTCTTTCTTACAAGTGTGAGGCAGCCTTGTTGCGGATTTTGCCCCCCTATGTGGTGGGATAGCCCATCTTGGTGATATTTGGACAGGACCGCTGCCTCATGGTTTGCAGAAAGACCCTTGAGCGGCACAGAATCTGCCTCAGAGCTTGGAGGAATCCGATCGACGTCACGGAGTTTGACGATCGAGAGGCAGATCACGGGCCATGCACAGGTCGGTTTGACGATCGAGAGGCGAGCCTTATCCGTCAAGACGACGCAATCGACTATTTCGGGGGTAATACGCGGCCGACAAGAGCGCCAATGACGAATGTGTTAGCCTCTCGATCGACAAACCAACCGGTGCAGACCACGGATTCTGCCTCTCGATCGACAAACTGCGCGATCGTTCCGTCCGTCACGCCATGCCGGCGATGAGCTGAAGGGCGGCGATGTGGGAGGCAAAAGCTTCGGCACCTTCATCGGTGAGCGACACCCAGGTGATGTCATGCCCATTGCGCGGCCCCGGGCGCTTGTCGAGCGTGACGTACCCGTTCTCCGCCAAGACCTTCAGATGTTTGGAGCACACGGCGTCGCTTACGCCAAGCATGTCGCGGATCGCCGCGAACTCGATCTCGCCTGCACTGTGCAGCATGCCGCAGATGCGCAGGCGCATCGGCGCGTGGATCACTTCGTTGAACTGCGGCTCACTCACGATGCACCTCCTTTCCGCGGTTCTGATCATGCCGGACCTCGGCTGCCGAACCGGGGCCGAGCGACTGGTCTCGATCCGACTTTGTCGGCCAAGTCTTGCGCGCCGCCTCAAACAGCCGCCCAGCACACGAAATCCTTATCATACCGTCCACGTCAATCACGCTCCGGCCGCAATGGCGTCTCGCTGCTTGCGGTCATACACCCAACCGAGAGCCGAGAACAGCACCACGAACGCCGCGCCGCCGATGAACAGTTCCCCCACGGGCAGCTCCGCATGACGCGCCGCGTATCCAACGGCGAATCCGGAAAGGTAGATCGGCACGAGGCATGAGGCATACATGGCGATCACCAGCGCCCAGCAGACGCGGGTCGGCGGCCGCATGCGGGTGTCCACATTGTTGTCGCGCACATATTGCACGACGCGCTCGAACATCACGCCCGCGCACGATGCCAGGAATACGGCGTCGATCGCGCGGTGCCACGAGAAGGCTCCGGCCGAGACCATTACCGCGACATCGCCGATGGCCCAGACCACGGCCACCGCCCCTGCCGCCACGAATGGATAGAGCCACAGCGGCATGACGACCAGTTGCGCGGCCGTCCGCCGTTCGTCGTCGGGAAGCGCACGGAATCGCGCCATGGTCCACAGTTCCCCGTTCGCACCGTAGCGCCGATGGTTGTGTTCCAGCAGGTACGGCGACATGGAACCGCCGGCGATGATGTAACGGCGGATCTCGCGGTAGCTCAGCCGTTCGAGCAGCAGTGTGGCGAGCGCGGTGGCGACGATGACGAGCGCGGCCTGCCAGTGGGCGAGCGGCGCGACCACGAGGGTACCGACCGCAACGATTCCCAAGATGAATTCAAGCACCATATACACCGCCGTCAGATGGGTCGGCGGCCAGATGACGGCGTGGATGCCGCGTTTGCGCCAGATGAGCATGAGTGCGACGACCGACGCGGCCAGCGCAACGATCATGCCTCCGATGATGAGTGCAAACACGAAGTCATCGGCGAATATGTCCTGACGCAGCAGCCAGAACATCGCGAGCATCAGCGCCAGGAACACGCACATGATCAGGTCGAAGGAGAGGGGAAGCGTGTAGCGGTCGGCGGCGGATTTGCGGTCGGCGGCGAGGAAGGAGAGCGCGTCGGCGGCGGTCAGCTGGGACTGGCTGGATTGGCCGAATTGATTGGATTGATTGGGCTGCCGCGGTTCGGTTTGTTGCGCGATCGGAACGGTTGTTTGGGACTGGGGATTGCGGTTCATGATGACTTCCTTGTGCTGAGCGCCGGCGATG
The DNA here is from genome assembly GCF_056357555.1 of Bifidobacterium sp. LH_230. Lineage (NCBI taxonomy): Bacteria > Bacillati > Actinomycetota > Actinomycetes > Bifidobacteriales > Bifidobacteriaceae > Bifidobacterium > Bifidobacterium sp. LH_230. Next base: position 22,445 of record NZ_JBKEWJ010000013.1, on the reverse strand, counting down.
AACGACGACGGATACGGTGAACTGGATGCGAACTGGACGGGTTGCGTTTGTCGAGAAACGATCGGCACCATGTGTGTCGTGCGGTGCGGTCGTGCGATTGATTGACCGGTCCGGAAGCGTTCACGGGTTGCGCATCACCATGATTGTTTCCGTTATGGAAAGCATAACACTTTCCTCAACGGAAAGTCAAGCTCGGGGACGATAAAACCGATCGACATGACAGATCCAGCTATCCACATACATGCCTCTACGCACCACCAACAGCACCGTGCCAGCCAACTCGATCAAGTTATCCACACACTCGCGGTTATGCGCATACACGGGTTATCCACACGCTAAAACCCAATGATTTCAACGTTTTCCAAGAGTTATCCACAACTTATCCACAGAATATCCACCGTTATCAACGTAGTTATCCACCCAGATACACCACTTATCCACCAGTTATCCCCAGAGTTATCCACATCATGTGGAAAACCCACCCAAGTTATCCACTGTGGATAACTTTCATGCACATTATCCACAATCATAAAACGGCGCAATTCCAACGATCACACAGGATTATCCGCTGTGGACAACCTACTTATCCCCCACTTATCCACGAGTTATACCCAAGTTATCCACAATGTTTTCCACAAGTTGTGGAAAACTACACCCATGTAATTCCGTATCATTGCAGCAGCCATCACAGCGATCAGCTCCGTACACCGGTAATCCCCACAACCGCCCGGTCCAACAATCCTTCCACCCCGCAACCACCCCTATCCGTCATATCATCGCAGCTGCGCCCCATCGCAGATCCACCACAGGCCCACAACAGGCCACATCACCAGACCCCGCCGCCAACCCAGCACCACAATCCCGCTCTCATCCGCAGCCCTACCCCCCCATCCGCGTGACAATCCGGCTATCAACCACCCGATAATCGCCAAAACGTCACGCACAATCAGCCGTTTCCGTGACATTTTGGCGAGCAACCGTCTCCTACTAGCCCAAACATCACGCAAGATAGGGGCGGCACCACGAATCAAGGACTCCACCAATCCCCCGCCCAGCACCAATCTTCCATCCGCCAGTAGTCCCTGCCACACGCCTGCGGCATCACTCTGCACAACCCCGTAAACCTCGCGCAACCCCGCAACTCCGCAACCGCACAGCCCCCGCAGCCGCGCCAAAAACCGCCTACCGCAGCAGCCCCAGCACGCTGCCCGGATTGAACAGCTCGCACACCGCGATCAGCACCAGCATCAGCACAAACACGCCCGTGCCGTACACCGTCGTCCGGTACTGCAAGCTCTTGCCGCGCGACCACTGCAACTTCGGCGTCACCAGCAGCCACGTGAACAGTCCGCCAATCACAAAACCGCCCACATGCGCCTGCCACGCGATGTTCGACACCACCACCGGCATCGCGAAATTGATCACCATCCACACCATCATCGAACTGATATCCGCGCCGATGCGCCGGTACACGACCAGCATCGCCGCGAACAGCCCGAACAGCGCGCCCGACGCACCGTACGCCGCACTCAGCCAGCCCGAACCGCCCGGCCAGATCACGCCCCACGCCATCATGCCAAGCCCGCCGCCGATGCCTGACAGCACGTACAGCGTCAGGAACGACCAGTGGCCCATCATCCGTTCGAGCATCGGCGCGACCGACCACAACGTCAGCATGTTGAACAGAATGTGCAGAATCGACGTCGGCTGGTGCAGGAACATCGACGTGAGGAACGTCCACGGATGGCGAGTGGCAAGCATCGGCTGAAACGCGCCGAAATTGAGCAGCGCACCCAGCCCGGCCGGCCACACGATCGACAGCAGCAGCTCGATCAGCCACACGGCCACGCACACGAGCAGGATCGCGGTGGTGAACACCGGCCCGCCGTCGCGCCAATGGTAGCGGATCGCGCGTTTGTTGAACAGGTCGCGCAGGTTGGGGGAGCCGGGGAACAAACTGAAACCGTGATATGACATAGGCTCACTGTATCGGACGGGCGCGGCCGCACGACATGCCGGATGCAGGATGCGCACAAATCCACCCAATCGTCACATTCGGCGTTCTAAGATGGGGAGCAGAGTTGGCTTGGATGGGCAAGCCGGCCGCACGATTGGGAAAGGAGCCGTCATGGAGAACAAGTCTTCTAACGGTTGGAAGTTCTTTGCGCTGCTGTTCGGCGCTCTGCTCGCCGGCTTGGTGGGCCTGTACATCTACAAGCAGCAGAACCCGGATTACGATCCGTGGGAGGAGCCGTGGGAGAACAGCTCGTCGCCGGTTGATCTTGGCCTGAACAAGGAACCGGCCGAGGAACCGGCCGCTGTTGCGGACGCTCCGGCCGAGCCGGCTGAGGATGCCGCTCCGGCTGCTGCGGAAGCCTGATTTTCGCTGATTTGTCGGTCGACTGATTGACAGCTGACCGACGATCGATTGATGACGCTCGGCTGAGCGGTTATTCCGGCGGATTGTTCGGCATTGCCGCCGATCCTGCCGGGCTGGATTGCGATGCAGGACCTTTTCGCGTAATTGAGGGGCACCGCGACTGACAGGCGCGATGATTCCGCCGCAGCGTGCCATTTTTGGGTCAGATCACTGAAAGCATCTAGTACTTTGTCGGACTTACATTGACACATTGTTATTCTCGGTTCCCTCGGCTGAGGGAGCGTCAAACCCATCACATTAAGTCCGACAGAGTACTAGGAGTTGCCCCCGCAAACAGCCCTCTTCGCGGGGCTATCCCCGGAGAGATCCGCGATTCCGCCCCACCGGTACCCTCCCCCTCCGCGGGGTGGAATCGCCAAAGCCTCAAAGATCCGCCCCACTAACAGCCCCTTCAGCAAGGCAACTCCCGGAAAAAGTCAGGTTCTACCCCGCAAACAGACCTCTTTGCAGGACGGCTCCCGGAAAAGATCCGCGGCCAGCCCCGCCAACAGCCCCTCAGCGAGGCGAAACCGCCAAAACATCAAGGAGTTGCCTCACTAATAGCCTTTTAAGCGGGGCAACTCCCGGAAAAGGTCCGCGTTCCGACCTGTCAGTAACCCTCCTTGCGGGGCTATCCCCGGAGAAGGTTCGCGGTCCGCCCCGCCAACAGCTCTCTTGTCGGGGCAGCATCTGGAGCATATCCGCGATCTGCCCCGATAAGCACCCGTTGCGGGGCGGGATGCCGGATGCTTCACCATTCCACCCCGCTATCACCTCCCACGCGAGGCGAAACCGTCAGGACATCAAGGATCTGCCCCGCAAAGAGGGCTGTTTGTGGGGCAAATCCCGGAAAAGATCCACGCCCCGCCCCGCCGATACCCCTCTTCGCGGGGCTATTCCCGGAGAGATCTGCGATATGCCCCGTCAATGGCCCCTTCAGCGGGGCAGAACGCGGATGGCATCGGGGATTGCCCCGCTAGGGCACCTCTCAGCGGGCAAATCGCTGAGAGGCTCATCTTTATGCCTCGCGAGAACGCGGCAAGGCGGGGAGCAGCGGCAGGAATCCAGCGCACAACACCAGCGCGATCGCGGCGAGGAGCTGCCAGTGGGCGCTGCCGAGCCATCCGGCCCACGTGCCGACGGCGCTGCCGACCGCGAACGCGAACCGGGCACGCCCGGAGAACCGCGCCAGATCGGCGCCGCGCAGCAGCAGTTGCCGCGAGACGATCACCGCCTGCGCCAGCAACCCGTAGCCGAACCCGTTGATGAGCCACGTCGCGCATGCAGCCGGCAGCGCGGGAATCAGCACGATTGCAAGGCTGGCCGCGGTCGAGGCCACGCCGATCGCGGCGATGCGACGCATGCCGAGCCGGCGCGAGCAGCGCATATACAGCAGCGATCCGAGAATGCCTCCCACACCGCCGAACGCATACAGCACGGTCAGCGCGTCGCCGCCGTACTCCGCGCCGAGTCCGAGCATCGCGTAACTCGTCCACAACGACGGGATAAGCGCGAGCAGCAGCGACGCAACGAGCAGCCGGCCGCGCACTGACACTGGCGCCGACTGCGCGCGATCGGACGGGGACGGGCGCGACGATGATTCCGATTGGTCGGTTGGAACAGACCGATCAGATCGTTCGGATTGATTCGATTGATCGTCCCGACTATCGCTGACGGTCGGATCGGAATCGGACGAGCTGTTCGCATGATCGATCACGCCGAACGGCCCGGCTCCCGGCTCAGTTATATCGACCGCATCCGCACTATCCGCGGATATCGTCGCGCCGGTATCATCGAGCGAACATGCGGCAGTTCGTTCATCCTGACTTGGCCGTCCGGCTGCTGCACGAGTTGCGCCAACGTTGTCAGCAATCGTCGTCGCAGCATTGTCCCCGACGGAATCAGCCGTCGATCGCACGTCATCGGAACCATCATCGGCCAAGCCTTCGCCGGTCATCGTACTGGCCGGCATGAGGTCGCGCGTGCGGAACCGGGTCGCCGCGCAACCGAACGACAGCACGGCGGAGGTGAGCAGCATCGCGGTGATCGAAGCGTTCGCGATGGCCGATCCGGCGACCTGGCCGAGCAGCGTGCCGGCGACGCTGGAGATCACGCCGACGTATCCGCTGTATTGGACGAGCATGTCGTCGTCGCCGGCGGCAGCGTCGACCTCGAACACCTCGCTGGCGACGTCGATGACCTGACCGGTCATCAGCAACAGGCATGACAACGTGAGCAGCAACCACTTCCAATACGCCCAGTCACTCGGCACAAGCGCGACCGCGAGACAGAGCACGCCCTCGACGCCTTCGGCGGCGGCGAGGGAGCGGAACGAGCCGCAGCGTTGCACGACCCACGCGGCGGCGGGCGACGCGAAGTCGACGATCAGGCCGAAGGTCTTGCGGAACGCGATCACCCATGCGGGCAGGCCGACCAGCAGGATGGACGGGATGACCGAGCCTTCGAACACCGCGTTGCTCAGCATCGACATCGTCATGCCCACCAACGCCCAACGCAACGCCCGACTCAACACAAGAACACCGTTCCCGGAACGACTACGCACGAACGCCCCCATACTCCGCGTGCGAATAATACCCGGGGTTCATGGCAGCCCCCCCCACATACGAAAGTGGGTGTTCACCTACCTTGAAAACCGGCAAATCACGGTTTTCATGGTAGGCAAACACCCACTTACGCAGATGTCACTCCGTTATCAGGCGAGCGGAGCGAGTCGACTGACGCGTGCGGAGACCGCCGTCCGAACCCGAAGCTGTGCTAAGCACCGCGAGCGGTGAGGAAAGGCGGTATACGCTCCGTCAGTCGGCCAGCGGACCGGTGTGCCAGAGTGCGGCGCCGTTTAGCAAACAGTCCAGTGGACTGTTTGTAGGCGACGCCGAACGGCGACAGCCGTGAGGTAGAAACCAGCACGTATCTGGCGCGCTGGTTCCGAGCCGTCAGGCGAGCGGACCAGTGTGCCAGATACGTTCCAAATAATCCTCCATCGAGCGGTCGGAGCTGAAGAAGCCGGAGTTCGCGACGTTGAGGACGGCCTTGCGGTTCCACTCGAGCGGATCGCGGTAGAGCTTCTCGATCTCGGCCTGGATGTCGGCGTAGGCGGAGAAGTCCGCGAGCGTCATGAACCAGTCCTTGGTCAGCCAGTCGGCGACGAGCGGCGCGTAGGCGTTGCGGTCGCCGTTGGAGAACGTGCCGCCGGCGACGAGGTCGATGGCCTGCTTGAGTCGCGGATCGGCCTCGTAGTACCTGGCCGGATCGTAGCCGTCGGCGTACAGCTTCTCGACCTCGTCGACGGTCATGCCGAAGAGGAAGAAGTTGTCGGCGCCGACGCGTTCGCGGATCTCGACGTTCGCGCCGTCGAGCGTACCGACGGTGAGCGTGCCGTTGAGGGCGAACTTCATGTTGCCGGTGCCGGACGCCTCCTTGCCGGCCTGCGAGATCTGCTCGTCGAGTTCGGTGGCCGGGATGAGGTTCTGGGCCATCTCGATGTTGTAGTTCGGCAGCATGTGGACGGCCAGCTTGCCCTTGACGTCCGGATCGTTGTTGACGACCTTGGAGACGTTGTTGATGAGCTGGATGGTCATCTTGGCCAAGTAGTAGCCCGGGGCGGCCTTCGCGCCGAAGAACACGGTGCGCGGCAGGATGTCGTCGGCCGAGACGGTGCCGTTCTTGATGGCGGCGTACTTGGAGATGACGGCGAGGATCTTCAGCGACTGGCGCTTGTACTCGTGCAGACGCTTGACCATCGTGTTGAACATGGTGTTCTCGTCGATGTCGATGCCGTAGTGGTCCTTGGCGAAGCCGACGAACGCGTGCTTGTTGGCGGCCTTGACGGCGGCGAACTTCTTGACGAACTCGTCGTCCTGAGCCAGCGGAACCAGGCCGGAGAGCATCTCGAGATCGGAGACCCACTTGTCGGTGCCGAGGCCCTCGGTGATGAGGTCGGACAGCGCCGGGTTGGCGAGCTTGACGAAGCGACGCGGGGTCACGCCGTTGGTCACGTTGGTGAACTTGTCAGGGTACACGTCGGAGAAGTTCTTCAGGGTGACGTCCTTGAGCAGCTGGGAGTGCAGCTCGGCCACGCCGTTGACGTGGGAGCCGCCGTAGGTGGCGAGGTAGGCCATGCGCACGGCATCGCCGGTGTAGATCGCCATGTCCTTGGCGGTCGCCTCGTCCACGCCCTTGGCCTTGAGCTCGGCCTCGAACTGCTCGTTGATCTTCTCGATGATCTCGAGGTGACGCGGCAGCAGCTCGCCGATCAGGCTGGCCGGCCACACCTCGAGGGCTTCCGGCAGCAGCGTGTGGCAGGTGTAGTTGAAGGTCTTCTGGGTGATGCCCCACGCGGTATCCCAGTCGTAGCCGTACTCATCGATGAGGATACGCATGAGCTCCGGGATGCCGATGACCGGGTGGGTGTCGTTGAGCTGGAACGTGATCTTGTTCGGGAAGGTGGTCAGGTCCGGCTTGTCCTGGCCCGGGTAGAAGACGCGGATCGCGTCGTGCAGCGAGGCGGAGACGAAGAAGTACTGCTGCTCGAGGCGCAGCTCCTTGCCGACCTTGGTGGAATCTTCCGGGTACAGGATCTTGGAGATGTTCTCGGCCTTGACCTTCGGCTCGACGGCCTCCATGTACTCGGAGCGGTTGAACGCGAGCAGATCGAACTCGTCGTAGGACTTGGCGGTCCACAGGCGCAGCGTGTTCACGCGCTGGGACTTGTAGCCCGGCACCAGGTAGTCGACCGGCACGGCGCGCACGGACCAGGCCGGCTTCCACACCTTCTTGCCGTTCTCCTCGACGACCTCGCCGCCGAAGGAGACCTTCTGGTCGCGGTTGTAGTCGATGTGGCCCCACGGCTCTTCGTTGTTCAGCCAGTAGTCCGGGGTTTCGACCTGCTTGCCGTTCTCGTCGAACGTCTGCTTGAAGATGCCGTAGCGGTACTGGATGCCGTAGCCGAACGCGGGCACGCCGAGAGAGGCGAGCGAGTCGATGAAGCAGGCGGCGAGACGGCCGAGGCCGCCGTTGCCGAGGGCCGGCTCGTATTCGGCGTCGACGATGGCCTTGGGCTCGAAGCCGAGGGACTTGACGGCCTCGTCGAACTGCTCGGTCAGGCCGGCGTTGAGCAGCGCGTTCTCGAGCTGCTTGCCCATGAGGAATTCGGCGGACAGGTAGCCGACGGCCTTGGTGTTGCCGTTGACGGTATCGGCCTGCGTGGTGAACCACGCGTCCGCAAGATGATTGCGCACGGCCTTGGCGGCGGCGACGTAGACATCAGCCGCGGTGGCCTGCTCGACGGTGACACCCTGAGAGTACTTCAGCTGCTCACGAATCTCGTCGGCGAACTCGGCGGTCGTGACCGGCGACTTGGGTGCGGTAATTTCAGTCATATTTGACTCTCTTTCCGTTGTGTTGTCCCTTGTCATTATGCCCCGCCGCGGTGACGGCGCATAAACGTCAAGATGAACGCTGCATTACGTCCTGCAATCGTTTGCATCAACATTGCAATCATACAACACAGGGCACGACACGCAACGTAGTGGCGCTTCGCGATGACTTGAGCCAGCCAAATACCTACGCAACACGCGCATGATCGGCAAGCCAGTACCGCTAACGATTGCTACAGTATCGTACCGGTTCGATATTGCATGACATCGTATGCGGAAAATACCGTTGCCACACACGATAGGGGGTATCGTCAACGTAGCTAGACGGCTGTCGAACGACAGTCAATCGATACAACTGACCGATACGTCCGAACGGTCAATTGATATGGCTGACTGACGCAACTGACCGATATCACCGACCCGCGCGACCGACCGGCGACGTCGACAGCATGGCCAGCGAAGTGCGGGTAGGGTAGAGGCATGGCTGTGATTCGAGAACAGGATTTGGATAAGGGACGACTGGCGTGGGCGCGTTGGATGGACGCCGCGCACGATCAGTTGGCGCAGTTCGCCGGCGATACGACCGGCTTGTCGACCGGATCATCGGCCGATCATGCGGCAAGCCAGCAACCGCACAGCCCGACGGACAGCGACGGTCGCGCACCGCGATCCGCCGGCGCAACGGCCTCCGCCATCCCGCTCGCCACGCGGCTGGACATCAATCCGCAACTGCCGCGGCCGATCTGGGCGATGGCCGTGCGCTACACGCTGTTCCTGCTCGAACGCCGCGCGCCCGGCCCCGGCGTGGAGGTGCGCGTGGCCCCGTGGGGCGCGATCAAGATCCTCGACGGCCCGGCCTCGGACCCGCACAACCTCACCCCGCCCGACGTGATCGAACTCGACCCGGACGTCTGGCTACGCCTCGCCGCCGGCATCACCACATGGGACGAGGAGCGCGATGCCGGCCACATCACCGCAGTCGGCGAGCGCGACGACCTCACCGACCTCCTCCCGCTGTAACGCGCCCCTCATCGCTGCGGCTTCCTGCGGAGTGTATTCGAACGCGCTCCTCATCGCGGCGGTTCGTCTTTTCGGCGGTGACTTCCTGCGGCGTGTATTTGAATGCGCCCCCTCATCGCGGCGGATCGTCACGCACGAGAATCATCCCTCGCCCATCATCGCGGCGGCCAATCACCCCGATCTCATGCCGATCGTCCCATCTTGCGTGATATTTTCGCTAGCAGCCTCGCGACACTATCCAAAACACCACGCAAACAACCCCCGCCCGCGTGGCGATCCTGCTAGCTCCAAGCCTCTACTAGCCTAAATATCACACCAACCGCCCTATTTGCGTGATATTTCTGCTAGCTCCAAGCCCCTACTATCCCAAACATCACGCTATTCGGCTTGTTGCGTGACATTTGGGCTAGTAACGGCTGGGTACTAGCGGAAACATCACGCAAGGAACCCAGCCAGGGAACCGAGACAAGGAACCAAATCAAGGAACAGAACAGGAGGGCTGATGTCCCTCGCCACACGGCTCACGCGCCCAGCACTCGTATTTCACATACAGCTCGACCGCACGCCGCCGCTGCTCCCTCGTATACCTCGCCACGATGATTCCTTTCCCGGATCACAGTCCAAGAAAACAGCACCACCTCGGTTCGCGCAGTTTTCCGATGTCCTTACATGCATCTTTGGTAAATTCCACAGTCCAATCGCTCATTCGAATTCCGCCTCATACCCGTCATCGATTGGCTGGTAATCTTTCCCAAAGACGTCTTCGCGGCTCAGCCGCGTACCATCGTCGTGCTTCTCGCGCTCCATCGCCTCGAGATACAGCGCGAAGTCCTCTTCGGCTTCGGCGAACCGCCTGTAATCGTCCATGCTGATGATGACGGCAGTCGGCTGGTTGTTCTTCAGCACCACGACCGGCTTGTCGTTGCCAACCTTGGCAAACGCCTTGCTCGCGCCGCCGTGATTGAACACGCTGATAGGGACCAAGTTGTCAATCAGATCGGCAGCCTTCATTTTTTCCTCCGATTTATACAGCAAATTTGAATACAAATCCACAGTACATCGCCTTTCCGGCGGTCCAGACAACCGCCAATCGCTCGCGCACGCGGCGCGGCTCAAGCTATCCGCGCCCCCGGCTTCCCCATGAAGCCGAGTAGAGCAAGCATAGACGATCACGGCCGCCCGCCAGCGATTGTTCGACCCATATGGTCGAACGGTCAGTTTCCGCGGAATACCGCCGTTTTCACACCATAAAACCAATGTGGATAACTCACACAACAATCCACATCGCCAGCATCGTCCCATTGTGTCCGCCCACCGGGCATCCATCTAACGTCGATGCGATCACCGGTACCGGCGCAGGGCGTGCTCGAGGATGGGGACGTGGATCATGAGCATTGATCCGTAGCCGAGCAGGATCAGCAGCGGGGCGGCACCGGGCAGATAGATCACGCTGGCGATCAGGACGGCCGCGAAGATCAGGTCGATAGCGATCATCGCAAGCGTGTATCCGATGCTGCTCACGCCGAATACGTACGCATTCGCGAACGTTCTCATCACTGGATTCTCGAACTGCGACTGCAACGCGAACACCCACTCGAATCCGATCAGCCATAGGATCGTGAACGCGAACTTCGGCACCAGCAGCGGCGTGATCTGCAGTATCGCCCACGCGTACGCCAGCCCACATCCGACCGCCAGAAACGGCAGCCACAGCAGTGTCGCCTTGCCGAAGTTCGAACGGAACGCGCGGAAATAATTCGCGGTCACGTGCCCCTCCCCTGCCAGCGAGCGCCGCGCGGCATCGTAACCGGCCGTCACCGCCGCGCCGATCGTGATAATCGGCAGTCCGGTAAGCACCATCAGGATATTGATCCAGATCGCATCCACGGCATCCGACAACCCCCGCATAAAACCGGAATCAGGTGAGAGAAAGCCCACGTCATCGTCCTTTCCGTACGCAAGTCATCCGCAACCATGCAGCCGCGCGTCACCGGGCAGCGCAGCCGTGCCGCACAGCCACGCACAGCACCACCAAGCGCGGCAGCCACACAGCCGCACAGCCGTCGGCAATCGCCGCACCGCCACCGCGCGCCCCGCCGCAACGGCTGCAAACGTCGTCTCAACCGCCGCATACCGCAACCGTTCGCAACGGCACCGCGCCGGCCGCAACCGCACGCACAACCGCAGCTTCCCGCAGTCGATCACAGTCACTCACCCGTGCGCCACCGCCGCGCATAACGCCCGTCAACCAGCCGCAGCGCACCACGCACCGCCGACACCGTAACGTACGCACGTACACCACGTAATGATATCGTTGTCATCAATATTAGCCGAACAGCCCCGCGCACAACGCACAACCCACGCACAGTGCACCGCGCACAACCCACACAGGAAAGGAACGGGATCAAGCATGACGGCGAACAATCTTCGCGACGACTGGTGGAAGCAGGCCGTCGTCTATCAGGTGTACCCGCGCAGCTTCAAGGACGTGAACGGCGACGGCCTCGGCGACATCGCCGGAGTCACCGAGAAGATGCCGTACCTGAAGGAACTCGGCGTGGACGCGATCTGGCTCAGTCCGTTCTATCCGTCCGATCTCGCGGACGGCGGCTACGACGTGATCGACTACCGCAACGTCGACCCACGACTCGGCACGATGGCCGACTTCGACGCCATGTCCGCCGCCGCGCACGAGGCCGGCATCAAGATCATCGTCGACATCGTGCCGAACCACACGTCGAACAAGCACGAGCTGTTCCAGGCCGCCCTCGCCGCCGCGCCCGGCTCCCCCGAACGCGACCGCTACATCTTCCGCGAAGGCCGCGGCCCGAACGGCGAACTGCCGCCGAACGACTGGCAGGCCATGTTCGGCGGCCCCGCGTGGGAGCGCGTGCCGGACGGCCAGTGGTACCTGCACATCTTCACCAAGGAGCAGCCGGACGTCAACTGGAACAACCCCGACATCCACGCGGAATTCATCAAAACGCTGCGCTTCTGGTCCGATCACGGCACCGACGGCTTCCGCATCGACGTGGCGCACGGCCTCGCCAAGGACCTCGAATCCACGCCGCTCGCGGACATGCCGGCCAACACCGTGCAGGACGCGCTGTGCCACGACGGCACCAGCCCGCTGTGGGATCGCCCCGAAGTGCACGACATCTACCACGAGTGGCGCGAGGTGTTCAACGAGTACGATCCGCCGCGGTTCGCGGTCGGCGAGGCGTGGGTCGTGCCCGAGCATCAGCATCTGTACGCGAGCACCGACGAGCTGGGTCAAGTGTTCAATTTCGAGTTCGCGAAGGCCAACTGGTCGGCCGGCGAGTTCCGCACGGCCATCGCGGAGGGCCTCGCATCGGCGGCCGAAACCAACGGCTCGACGACCACATGGGTCATGAACAACCACGACGTGCCGCGCAGCGTATCGCGCTACGGCCTGCCGCAGGTCGCGCGTGCGCCGTATCACCAGATCGCGCACGACTGGCTGCTGCGCAACGGCTGCTCGTACGAGGAGGACCGTGCGCTGGGCGAGCGCCGTGCTCGCGCCGCCGTGATGATGGAGATGGGTCTGCCCGGTTCGGTGTACGTGTATCAGGGCGAGGAGCTCGGCCTGCCGGAGGTCGCGGACATTCCGTGGGACCGTCTGGAGGACCCGACGCCGTTCAACACGCTGCGCAACTTCACCGACAAAGGCCGCGACGGTTGCCGCGTGCCGCTGCCGTGGTCGGCGGCCGATCTGCCGGCCGTGGCCGAGTGGTCCGTGGGGCTGCCGCACGAGTTCGGCACGGGGGCCTCGTTCGGTTTCTCACCGGCCATGCAGACCGGTTCCGGCACGACGGTGGCCGGTGAGGCTGCGGCCGATCCGCACCTGCCGCAGCCGTTGTGGTTCAAGGATTATGCGGCTGACGTCGAGGCCGCGGATGACGAGTCGATGCTCAATCTGTACCGTCGCGTGATGTCGCTGCGCGCGGAGCTGCTGACGGCAACCGGGGATACGGATTCGTTTGATTGGGTTGATCTTGGTGCGGATGTGATCGCGTACAGTCGACCGGCGGCGGGCGACGGCGGTAGCTCGGCTGATGGCGGCACGGGTGACGGCTCTGCTGACGGGCCGACGAGCGGCTCTGCTGACGGCGAGCGCACGTTCATTTCCGTGACGAATTTCGGTTCCGATCCGGTGGTGTTGGCCGATGCTGTCGACGGCGGCGATGTGATTCTCGCCTCCGTCCCGCTCGAGGACGGCATGCTGCCGACCGATGCGACGGCCTGGCTGCTGAAGTAGGATCGCGCCACGTTTGCGACCGTCCCAATACCACGCGCACAACCCGTCCCATAACCCGTTTTTGCGTGATATCCGGGATAGCATCATGCCGACCTTATCCACAACACCACGCAAAACAAGTTGCTGGCGTGATGTTGTGGATAGGACCGAACCAGCACTAGCCAACACATCACGCGAGCAGGATTGATCCGCAACCTCCGGGGCTATTCCGACCGAATAGGACCATCCCGGCATCTCTGTCAGTAGGCTCATCTCCGGCAGCACGCCAGCAAGTCCGTTTGCGTGATGTCCGGGCTAGCGTCATGCCGACCTTATCCACAACACCACGCAAAACGAGTTGCTGGCGTGATATTTGTGCTAGCAGCATGCCGATCCTATCCGCAACATCACGCCAACCAAGGCACTGCGTGATGTCTGGGATAGGATCGGGCCGATGCTAGCCGGAACATCACGCTAATGGGAGGGCAGCCGCAGTATCCGGGGCGCATCGGGTCGGTGGCTGCGGAAACATCGTGGCGGCAGTTGGTGCTGCGGTTGGTGCTTTCTGGACCGCTGACTGAAGAACGAGAGGATGGATTGTTCTTAATCGTCCGGATTCGCCCACTATTCCTTGGTGAGTGGGCGTTCACGGACGCGGAAAATCGTTAGTGGGTGTTTGCCTACCACGAAATAGCCCAAAACCGGGTTTTCGTGGTAGGCAAACACCCACTTACATTTTCATGGTATGGATTCGCCCACTTATGCGCGTTGCTCGTGGTATGTAAAAGCCCACTTATGGCCCCAGTGTCCGCTTTCACCCACTTATGAGGGACGCTCGAGGTAGGCAATCACCCACTAACAGATCTTGCGTCCGCTTTCACCCACTTGCTGACCACATTCATGGTAGGCGATCGCCCACTTACGCCCCATCCGCAAAAGCCACTTACCGGCAATGTTCATGGTAGGGCCAACGCCCGCTCACAACGGTTCCATCCGCAAGGACCCACTTACCGGAGCCATCGGCAATGATGTGGCGACTCCGCGCCCCCTCAGTCAGCTTCGCTGACAGCTCCCCCTGACAAGGGGGAGCAAAAAGCTTTACCCCCTGCTCCCCCTTGTCAAGGGGAGCTGTCGCCGTAGACGACTGAGGGGGCGCCTTAACGAATAAACGCTCGGCGACGAAGCCACCTCGCTACGGGAGCAGCCGGGAAGCCCACTGGGCTTCCCTGAAAGGCTGACTTCGTCAGCCTTTCACTGCTCCCGTCATCACACCCTTCACGATGTACTTCTGGCAGATCAGGTAGAACACGATGATCGGTACGATCGCGAGCACGAGACAGGCCATCATCGCGCCCATATCCACCGAACCGTACCCGCCCTTCAGATACTGCACGGCCACAGAAATCGTCTTGTACTTGCCCAAGTCGAGCGTCAGATACGGCAGCAGGTAATCGTTCCAGATCCACATGGCCTGCAGGATCGCGACGGACACGATCGACGGCTTCATGATCGGCACGACGATCTGGAAGAAGATGCGCGGCACCGACGCGCCGTCGATCATCGCGGACTCCTCCAGCGACGCCGGAATCCCCTTGACCACGCCGGTGAAGATGAACACCGCGAGCCCCGCGCCGAAGCCGAGGTACACGAAGCACAATCCCCATGGCGTGTTGAGCTTCAACGTGTCTGCGATCTTCGACAGCGTGAACATCACCATCTGGAACGGCACGATCATGTTGAACAGGAACAGCGTGTACAGCAGTTTCGCCGCCCAGTTGTTCACGCGCACGATCCACCACGCGCACATCGAGGTGCACAACAGGATCAGCACCACCGAGCCGACCGTAATGAGCAGCGTCCAGCCGAAACTGGCGAAGAAATCGGTCGTCTCGATGCCGCGCGTGTAGTTCTCCAGCCCGACGAACGCCTTGCCGGCCGGCAGCGAGAACGCGTTGCGCGAGATGTACGCCTTCTGCTTGAACGAGTTGATGAACACGAGGACGATCGGGAACACCCACGCGATCGAGATGAGCGAGAACAGCACCGTCCATGCGGCTGCGTGCTTCGGCTTGTCGGAGATCATGCCTCCACCTCCTTGCTGGTGGTGAGTTTGTTCTGGATGAGCGCGACGACGGCCACGAGCACGAAGAACAGCACGGCCTTCGCCTGGCCGACGCCCTCCCAGCCGACGCGCCCGTAGAACGTGCGGGTGATGTTCATCGCGAGGCCTTCCGACAGGTTGCTCGGCGCGCCGTTGGTGAGCGCGAGGTTCTGGTCGTACAGTTTGAACCCGTTGGTGACGCACAGGAACGAGCACACGGTGATCGACGGCATCATGAGCGGGATGATGATCTTGAACATGGTCTGCGATCCGCTCGCGCCGTCGACCGCGGCGGCTTCGAGCACGTCGGTCGGCAGCGACTGCATGCCGGCGATGTAGATGATCATCATGTAGCCGATCTGCTGCCAGCTGACGAGGATCACGAGTCCCCAGAAGCCGTAGCTGGCCTTGTATGTGAGCGAGCGCGCCCAGTGCGCGAGGACGCCGTTGAGCAGCAGC
This sequence comes from Bifidobacterium sp. LH_230, assembly GCF_056357555.1. Taxonomy (NCBI): domain Bacteria; kingdom Bacillati; phylum Actinomycetota; class Actinomycetes; order Bifidobacteriales; family Bifidobacteriaceae; genus Bifidobacterium; species Bifidobacterium sp. LH_230. The sequence goes on along the minus strand of NZ_JBKEWJ010000013.1, from coordinate 6,792 downwards.
ATCCAGATATAGCCGAGGATGATGCCGCCGATCAGGTTCGGCATGAAGAAGACAGACCGGAAGATATTCGATCCCTTGATCGCTTTGGTGAGCATGTATGCGATCGCGAACGCGGCCACGTTGATGATGACGGTCGTGACGACGGTGAGCGCGGTCGAGAAGCCGAGCGCGTGCAGGAACTCCTTGTCCTTGAACGCGCGCGCGTAGTTCTTGAGTCCGACGAATTCGGCGTCGGTGACGGTGGTGAACTTGCAGAAGCTCAGGTACACGCCCATGATGAACGGGACCACGAACCCGATGATGAATGCGGCGAACGTTGGCAACGCGAACAGCGCCCACCATTTACGTATCGCCTTGCCGGCCATGCTGATCATACCGTGCTTCTTCCTGTCTGCTGTGTGAGCCTGCGTACGGCTGCGTGCGGTCGGCTCGGGATGGATGATTGCAAGTTCAGCCAACGATTGCTGACTTGCAGTGCTGATCACAGGATAACAGGGCGATCACAGTATGTCAAACGTTGTCATTTTCTGCGTTTTACGATAACAGATTCGCTGTAATCGAACTGATAAAATCAAGTAATTTCAATCGTTCTTCGACTGCAAACGCAGTCATTTCAGCAATGCAAATGTTTGCACACAGATACTATTGCAAGCGTTTGCTGTAGAATACTCAGAACATCGCCCACAAGGAGAAACGAAAACCCATGCCAGCAACCATACAAGACGTCGCGCAAGCCGCGAACGTGTCCATTTCCACCGTGTCCCGCTCGTTCACCCGCCCCGAACTCGTGTCGAAGAAGACGCGAGACAAGGTGCTGCGCATCGCCGACGAACTGAACTTCTCGCTCTCCCGCTCGGCCGCTGCGCTCAAGTCCGGCCGGTCGCTGCGCATCGCCCTGCTCGTGAGCGACCATCTCAACCTGTGGTTCTCCGCGTCCGTGATCGAGGGCCTCAACCAGGTGCTGCACGCCGAAGGCTACGACATCTCGATCTTCCAGATCTCCAGCACCGAGGAGCGCCACGAGTTCTTCGACATGCTGCCCGTGCGCCGCAACGCGGACGCGGTCATCGTCACCTCGTTCGACATCTACAAGGAGGAGGTCGGCCAGCTCGCCAACATCGACGTGCCCACGATCGGCATCAACTCGACCTCCCCGAACACACGCGTCTTCAACGCCGCGGTCAACATCGACGACCATCAGGGCTCCGTCCTCGCCGCACGCCATCTCATGTCGCTCGGCCATCGCGACATAGTGTACGTGCGCACCAACCGCGAGGTCTCGCTGCATTTCAGCGTGCAGGACCGTTTCGAATCGTTCATGGCCGCGTGCGAGGCGGAAGGCGTCACGCCGCGCGTCATCACGGCCGGCGAAGGCAAGGACCGCATCAGCCGCGTCGCAACGGAACTGCTGAGCATGCCGCAGCTGCCGACCGCGATCGCCTGCCAGGAGGACGGCATCGCGATCCCGCTGCTGTTCCAGCTGGAACGCAACGGCGTGAGCGTACCGAACGACGTGTCGATCATCGGCTACGACGACAGTTTCTACGCAAAGGATCTCGGATTGACGACGATCCGGCAGGAGCCGGTCAAGATGGCGATCACGGCCGCGCAGATGGCGCTCGATCTGATCGACGAGAAGCCGGTCGAGGACCCGTTCCGCGTGGTGCCGGCGCAGCTCATCATCCGCGCATCCACCGCCCGCCCGCGCAAGTAATCGTATCGTTTCGCCGTCTCGGTCGAACCCGCCACTGTTGGTCTTTTCGGCCGAACAGTCGCCCCTGTCATTTCGACCGAGCGCAGCGAGCGGAGCAATCTCTTCCCGCAGCAGCCCCGGCAAGATTTCTCCACTCGGCTTCGACTCGGTCGAAATGACAAGAACGAGGCATACCAGACAAGCAAAAGGCCGGAACCCCGCATGATCGCGGGATTCCGGCCTTGCGTGTACTCCGGCCGGCCAGCCGACCCGCGCCCCGAGGAAAGGAGAAGGAGGAAAAACTCGGGGCGCGAGCCGCATAACCGGTTCGGATTCAGGTGAACTCAGTGCGAGTTCTCGTATTCGGAGGCCCAGCCGTCGACGAACGCGGTCTTGACTGCATTCCAGTCGCCGGTGCCCTGGGCGTACTGCAGCAGCGCCTGGCCGACGCCGTTCTTCCACTCTTCGGACGGCATCATGGTGAAGTTCCACGAGACGGCGGTCTTGCCGGACTTCTGGTCCTCGACGGCGGCCTGCGTGAGCGGGTTGTCGGAGGTGACGTCGTCGAAGGTCTTGAACGGCGTGGTGAAGCCCATGTCGGTGGACAGCGACTTCTTGCCGGCGTCGGAGGTGATGACCCACTTGAGGAAGTCCTCGGTGGCCTTCTTGTCGGCGTCGGAGGCCTTCTCGTTGATGCACCAGTAGTTCTCGGAACCGGTCGCAAGGCCCTGCTTCTCCTCGCCCTTGGCACCGATGTAGATCGGCATCATGCCGAGCGAGTCGGCGCTCATGCCGGCCTTCTGCAGGTCGGTCCACGCCCACGTGCCGTTCTGGTAGAACGCGGCCTCGCCGAGCGCGAACTCGGAGTTCGCGTCGTCGCCGGTCTTGGAGCTCAGCTGGGTCGGCTCGGTGGTCGAATCGGTGATGTACAGGTCGAAGATCTTCTTGTAGTTCGGCAGGTAGGTGCCCTTGATGGTCGCCGGCTGCTCGGTGACGTTGTCGTCCTTGAACTCGTAGTACAGCGGCAGGTTGGCGAGGTGCGTCTTGAAACGCCAGTCGGAGCTGGAGTCGAAGCCGGCGGATGTGAACGCGCCCTTGATGCCGAGCTCGTCCTTGCGGGCCTGCATGTCGTCGGCCACGGCCTTGAGCGTGTCGAAGTTGTCGATCTCGTCGACGGACTTCGCCTTCGCGCCGTCGAGCGCGAAGTACTTGTTGAGGATGTCCTTGTTGTAGATGATGCCGTAGGTCTCCATCACGTACGGCACGCCGACGACCTTGTCGCCGTCCTTGAGCGCGACGTCCTGGTTGTTGAGCTCCTTGTAAACGTCGGTGTCCTTCATGTCGGCCGTGTACGACTTCCAGTTCTGGTAGCCGACCGGGCCGTTGACCTGGAACAGCGTAGGCGCGTCGGTCTTGGCGATCTCGGACTTCAGGGTCTGCTCGTAGGTGCCGGACGCGGCGGTCTGCACCTTGACCTCGGTGCCGGTTTCCTTGGTGTATTCCTTGGCCAGCGCGGTCCACTGGTCGGCGGCTTCCGGCTTGAAGTTCAGGTAGTAGACCTTGCCTTTGGCATCGTCGGACGAGTTGGAGCTGTTGCCGCATGCGGCGAGCACGCCGACCGACATCGCGGCGATCGCGACCATGCCCACCGCCGACTTGAACGTACGATTCATCATCGAACCTTTCTTCTGTTTCCCTGCCGCAGTTGGCGGCCAGTCGATGCCTGCTGTGGGCACCGTTACCACTTGACGGAACCTATTGTGCATCAGATCGCACCGTTTTGCAAACGATAGCAAAGAGCTATTGGTCATGTTTTGATTACCTTTGCAAGTTTTTTTGCAGTGCTTTTAGTGATTTATTAATGATATACGGCAATACTTATTGCAAACATTCGCAACATTGTTTACGCTCACAGTACCGTTATTTTGCAAACGTAATCACTCAACGATCGACGATCGTCCACCCGATCTCACACGTCTCACAAAGAGCACAGGTCGGCGTGTCGAATCACGTGCCGACCCGATGCGGCTCCCTAGGTTCTGTCAACAGCCGAAAATCATTCCAAGAACCAGCAAGACATGATATTCACGGCTTGTAAGGCTCCATCAAACGTCCGGAATCGCCCACCTATAGGTCTGGACAATCCGCGCGCACATCTCGTCGAATCCATTTGCGCCCGTATTCACCCACTTACTGTAGATAAGTGGGCGAATACGGACGTGAAAAACCATAAGTGGGTGTTTGGGGACCACGAAATCGCCGAAATCACGGTTTTCGTGGTAGGTAAGCACCCACTTTCGATTCCGTAGTCGGCAAACGCACACTTATAGAGCCTCTTTATGGTAGGCAGATGCACACTTACAGAGCATGGAACAATCCGGCCCTCATTCATCGCACCGAGAGGCCAAGGGGACAACGACTCCATCCCGTATTTGCCGCACTGTCAATCCCCTCAGCGCAACTATTCCGGGAAAATAGCCCTGTCATCCCAAAATAGTTGCGCTACCAAACCCCCAGTGCAATTATTTTCGGAAAACAGCCGCATGCGCCCACAATAGTTGCGCTCACCACATCCCAACGCAACTATTCTCGGCAATCAATCCTCTCTTCCCGGAAATAGTTGCACTGGCAATGGGTCAGCGCAACTATTCTGGGAAAGACCGGAACCGCGCATCGGAAGCGGCACCGTTCGATTACAAAATCGGCACCGAACATTAGGCAGAAAGTCCAAGATCACAGAACTAGGTCGCCGCCGACGTTCAGCAGTTCCAGCTTTCGATCACGCGGTCACCCTTGTATACCGACAGCACCGAATAATGCGCCGTATCGAACCGCAGCAGCTTGCCCATCCGCGGCTCCAGCCCCAGCCAGCGCATCGTCAGGATGCGCAGCACATGCGCATGCGCCACAAACAGCACATTGCGTCCCTCGGCCAGTTTCGGCATCGCCGCGTCGATCGCGATCTGCACGCGCGCATACACATCTTCGACCGTCTCGCCCGGCCCGTTGTGCACCGGCACACGTTCGCCGGACGGCAGCGTCTCCGTCCAGTCGCCTTCCATTGACTGATCCAGCGTCTGCGGGCCGTCGCGCCACACATCCCACTCGCCGCCGTTCATCTGCTGCACGGTCACGCGCGTACGGCCCTCCGCACGGCCGTAATCCCATTCCATCAACGCATCCAACGGCTGCGGGTCAAACCCGGCCAGCCGCACGGTCTGTTGGGCGCGACGCAGCGGACTTGCAAATATGCAATCCTTGTCAAACCCTTCCGGGAACCGTTCGCGCAGCCGCTCCCCCGCGTCACGCGCCTGCTGCTCGCCCACGTCGGTCAGCGGGATGTTGGTACGGCCCGTGTACTGGCCGGATTCGCTCCACACGGTCTGGCCATGCCGCATCAGTACCAGACGCCCCTTGATCGCCTCATTGCCATCGTTTGTTGTGCTCATACCGCCTACTCTACTCAACGCATGCCCCGTGCCGCGTCGCTACCTCGCAAAATAATGGTGGTCATGACCGAATTCCAGACTGAGTCGACCGCGGACCGCATCGTCGCGGGCTTCGACAAGATCAACGAAAAGGTGGATGCTATGCGTGCCGAACGACTCAACGATCCGGATTCCCTCGGCGACAAGCTGCTCAAGGCCGCGTTGCCGTCCGTGGCCGGGTTCGTGGCCGGCAAGGTGTTCACGATGCTGTGGAATCGCGGTAAATCGCGGCGCGCGGCCGGTTCCGGACTCGGCGACGGAGTGGTCGATGATCGGGAGAGTTTCATGATGAGTCTGCTGTTTTCGGCGCTGTCCGCCGCGCTTGGTGCGGTGGTGTCGCAGCTATCCGATCGCGGATCGCAGGCGATCGTCGACCGTCGTCATCGTCGCCGTTCCGGTCGCTGATTTCGTATCTGATCGCTGGTCGGTCTGATACTGATTCCACGGCTGATACTGATTACGTGTCTGACCACTGACCGTCTCGGCAACGTCATCGATTCCCAATCCGATCGCTGATCGTTCGGTAACGTCACTGATCCGGGATCGGTAACGACGATCTGTTTCCGTTCTTGTTTTTCGTCGCTCCCTATTGGAGCGCAACTATTCTCGGAAAAGAGCGGCTTCGTCCTGAAATAGTCGCACTGAGAAACAGTCAACGCAACTATTTCAGGGAATCAGCCTTATTGTCCGAAAATAGATACGCTGACGACTGCTCAGTGCAACTATTTTCGGAGGGAACCTTACGTATCCGGAGTTCGGTACATCGATGACGTCACGATGGGGGAACGATTATTCATGCGGCGCGTAGGCGTTCCGGCCGCTGAAGTTATCGACGACGGGGTTTGTAACCTTTTTTGCGCGAGTGCGGCTTGAGTTGCTGGTTGAGCGGCACCGCACGATAGCTGGTTTTGGGATCGCGATGGGTCAGATGCCAGGTGCCGCAGTATTCGCATCGATACACCCACAGTTCCGCGCCGCGTTCGATCAGGCTTTGATCGGCGGCACGCTGCGCCTGCGCCTTGTCGTGATACATGATCTTATTCGACTCGGTGCAGCGCTTGGGTGTGAAGTAATGCATAATAAGCCCGAGTGTAGGTTATTCCCTTGTCAATTGGGATTTTTGGGGTGATATGAGTTGAGGCCTTTCGGGAGCTTGTGCTCGACCGAAAGGCCTCAATTGTTCACGTTGTATGCGGCGGTGTGCTACTCTCCCACACCCTGTCGAGTGCAGTACCATCGCCGTGCCAGGCCTTAGCTTCCGGGTTCGGAATGGGACCGGGCGTCTCACCTGGGCCATGACCGCCGCAAATCTTCAATTAAACGGTCAAGCGTTATGCTTGCCGGCATTCGTGGTGGTTCGGGGACCGGATAGGGGACGCGGTTGATGTCTTGTGACGCGCAGTGTTCAATGTCGCGCGTGATACCAGCAGCAGATGGATGCGTGTCCCAACCAATGGTTGGGATAGTGTATTGCCTTTCCCCCGTTAGTACCGGTCGGCTCCACCCCTCGCGGGGCTTCCACGTCCGGCCTATCGACCACGTGTTCTGCATGGGGGGTCTCGAGGATCAAGTCCTCATGGAATCCTTATCTTGGAGCGGGCTTCCCGCTTA